>JBDRMF010000001.1:0-2693 GCA_043812415.1 Patescibacteria group bacterium
CTCCGTTTTTCTTAATTTTTAAACTTCCACAATATGGACATTTTGTTTTTTTTAAATAATGACATAATTATTTTTTAATTTAGCTTGTAATCTCTACCTTATTTTAGCAGATTAGCCCCACAAAAGTTCCATTAAGCCTAAGGATAGACGGTTACTCCAGTTAACTGAAGTAACCAATAGGGATGGATGGGAGCAGACAAAAACAAATGAGATTACCCCAGTTAACTATGGTAGTTGACAATTAATTTTACGGAGCAAATGTTGAGAACCAAACACTTCGGGCGATAAATATTTTAAACATCCCGTTGGCGAATCACGAAACTTAGAAGCCGAGCTTCTAAATTTTTGGACATCCCGTTGGCGAAAATGCTTGATTCGGCAAAAGCGAAAAATTAAAAACAACTTTCGTGGGAGTTTAAATGTTTATCTCTCCCTAAGAAAGTTGTTTTTAATTTTTCGCTTTTGCCGATGAAAAATTTTTTATATTATTTTATTCCAATTCCAACGCATTCCGAGTATATTGATTTGCCGCTGACCACAACATCCAACTGTTCAAACCCGAATCATAGGTCGCTTGAATTTGCGCACGCACCATTTCAGCAGTGTAATCGGCGCCCATATCAAAATCTTGCAACCACGGTCTCAATTTGCTTATGGTAGAACTTGCGTTTTGTATTCTTCCCACCGCTTTACCCATTGAATACTTAACTACCGCATAAGGGTGTTCCGCCGGATTGGACAAACCAATAAAAGTAGCCGGATAATGCGACGGGTACACCATCGGACAAATGAAATCAAAAAACGGCAAAGCGTATTCTAAAATCTGCCCAATATTTAAATCGTCATCATTGGTGGTCGTCATTCCAAAAAAATCAACGGACAAAACCACATCAATATCGTTTAATTTATTATGCGAATACGCGAAAAATTCTTGCATTATTTTGGCTTTCCCTTTTTCTGGGTCATTGGCAACCTTCTCCCCGCTTAGCGGATAATAAATTTCTTTCATATTTCCGTCCGAAGGGAATCTCACATAATCAAAATTTATTTCATCAAACCCAATCTTGTAAGACTCTTTCGTCAAGTTCACGACATAATCCCACACTTCAACCGCGCTGGCGTCCAACCAAGAAATTCCTTTATAATCTTTCCAAATTTCTCCGTCCGCATTTTTTTTCACAGCCAAATCGGGGCGTTGCTTAACCAAATGAGGGTCTTGAAAAACGGAAATTCGCCCGATTACATACACCCCTTTGCTATGCAATAATTCTATCAATTCTTTTATATCGGGAATTCTATTTTCCACGGCGTCATATTTTGTCAAATTTTCATCTTGAACCGCAAAAGCGATTTTGCCCGTATAATCTTTTATATCTATCACGATAGAATTTAATTCCGTTTCGTCAATCAATTTTATAAGTCGGTCTCTGATATATTTTGTGCCAGCCACCCAACTTGTCATATATATCGCCTTCACTTGTTCCGGAGTTTGTATATGAATGGCGGAAATTTGTTCCTCCATAATTTGTTGGCTCGCAAGAACCGTCGCATTGTTAAAATTAATGGTAAAATCAAAAATATTCGTCATAAAAAATGACAAGATGGCAATAATTAAAATACAGCTCACGCACACAAAACCCAAAATTCTGATTTTATTCTCTTTCATTAAAATCGCCATTCTCTACATAAACATTATTTTTTGGCTCTTCACGACTATCCGATGCTGATTTATTTTTGTTTTTGTAAATTAAAGCTTTGCTTAAAATTGTAATTCCTATAATCACAAAAATAACGGTTTTCCAAGCAACAGGAATGCCTAAAAAAGGAATAATGGCCACAGAGACACCTAAAGACGCAATTGTTTTCATAACGCATATTATACTTTATTTTTTCCCGAAACCAAAATAACAAATTCGCCTTTTATTTTGTCCGGATTTTTTTCAAGATATAAAATAATTTCTAAAATATTACCCGCAATAATTTGTTCGTGAATTTTACTTAATTCTTTTGCAACCACTATTTTTTTATTTTCCATTTGCCCGGCTTCGTCCAATTGTTCTTGCAATAATTTTAAGGTTTTCATTACACGATGCGGCGATTCATAAAACGCGACTGTTCTGTTTGAATTTGCGATTTCTTTCAATATAGTTTGCTTGCCTTTTTTATGCGGTAAAAATCCTAAAAACAAAAATTGGTCCGCCGGCAAACCGCTCGCGGACAAAGCCGTAATCAACGCGCTGGGTCCGGGAATAGGAGTAATTTTTACATTATCGCCGAATTTTTCTCTGATGCGCAAAACCAATTGAAAACCGGGGTCTGATATCGCGGGCGTGCCGGCGTCTGACACCAATGCTAAATTTTTTCCTTCTTCCAATAAATCCAAAATCTTTTGCGTTTTAAAATTACCACTAAATGAATGATAAGAAAGTGTCGGTGTGGTAATTTCGTATTTTCCCAATAATTTTTTTGTTACTCGCGTGTCCTCGCACAAAATAAAATCAACCTCTTTGAGAGTGCTTAAAGCACGCGATGAAATATCTTTTAGATTGCCAATAGGGGTGCCGATTATGTAAAAATTATTCATATAAATTTTTTGGGGTAGGGGGGGGGGGGGGGGGGGGGCCCCCCCCCCCCCCACAACAAAAAAAAAATAATGTCAGACGGGCGCATGAGTCAAAAAAAAAAAAAAAAAT
>JBDRMF010000002.1:0-6345 GCA_043812415.1 Patescibacteria group bacterium
GAAGCCCGCCCGAATTTTGCCAAAACAAAAAGAGGAGCAAGCGGAGGATTCCTCCCCAGACCCCTCCTCCTCCGCTTGCGACATCCGAATTCAAAAAAAAGGAATCAGCCGAAGTTTTGCGGAATCCTTTCCCCAGAAAATTGTTTCCGCAAAACTTCGTACGCATTGTTCCGCCACCTGCCCGAATACTTGGAGGGCAGAACCCCGAAAGAAAAACACCCTTTCCTTTTTCAAAAGAAATTTCACCCCCGCCAAATCAGAAATGCAAGGAGTGTTTTTTCTTTCGGGGTTGCCGAGGCTTTGCGAGGCAGTGGCGGAATGATTCATTCATCATTAGGGTTTTGCTCAAAATACATTCGAACTTTGTCCAAAACATACCGCCAGAAAACGAAATCGGGTTCGGAAGCAAAAATATGGTCGGCACGAAGTGCCGTCTGTTCTGAATTCCCCCCAAAAAATCCTGAATCCAAAAGGGTTCGCCACGCAGAGCGTGGCTCTTCGTTAGCCAATGCAACAATATGAATAATCAAACTAGAAAATTTTTTATATACACCAGAAAGTCTACCGATACCGAAGATCGGCAAGTTAGAAGCATTTCGGATCAACTGGCCGAATTAAAAGAATTGGCGTTGAAAGAACAAATCGAGGTTGTAGATATTTTTGTTGAGAAACAAACTGCTAAAGCTCCGGGTCGGCCAGTATTTAATGAAATGCTTCTCCGTATCGAAGCAAATGAGGCGAGTGGAATTTTAGCTTGGCATCCTGACAGGTTGGCGAGAAATAGTGTTGACGGTGGAAAAATAATATATTTGCTCGATACGGGTAAAATTGCCGAGCTAAAATTTCCAACTTTCTGGTGTGATACCACTCCACAAGGTAAGTTCATGCTTTCCATTGCTTTCTCACAATCCAAGTATTATGTGGACAACTTATCGGAAAATATTAAGCGTGGACATAGAAACAAAGTGAAAGACGGTATATGGCCTCAAATGTCCCCACTGGGCTATGTAAATGTGAAAGGTGCAGGAATTGTACCCGATGAAAATATTGCTCCGTTAATCAAAAAGACATTTGAGGCATATGCAACTGGAAACTTCACTTTGCGACAACTCCACGATAAGTTTAACGCTCTTGGATTGAGTAGAAAGAATGGAAAGGTGCTTTCCGTTTCCAACTACCAGCAAATTTTGAGAAATCCCATATTCACTGGCTTAATGAGATATGGTGGTGAAATCTACGAAGGAAAGCACAAACCGATTATCACAAAGAAACTTTTTGATTCCGTTCAAGAAGTGATGATGAGAAAATCTAAACCGAAAGGTAAAGGACTGAAACCATTTTTGTATAGAGGATTTTTCCGTTGCGGAGAATGTGGATGTTTTATAACTACCGAAACACAAAAAGGTCATAACTATTTAAGGTGTACCAAACGGAAAAATCCTTGTTTGCAAAAATATGTCCGTGAGGAACTCATCACTTCTCAAATTACAGAAAGTATCAAAAAAGTTTCTTTGCCACTCGATTGGGCAAATTGGATGATTGAAGAAAACAGAAAAGACCAATCATCCGAAATCCAATCGAGTGAGATTTTTTCTCAAAAAACAAAAGATGAAATTTCTCTTTTGGATTCAAAAGTTGAAAAGTTGATGAACTTATATTTAGAAAATGTTTTGTCTTTGGAAGAATATCGTGATTCTAAAAATAAATTAGTTAATCAAAAACAACTTTTAAAAGAGAAATTATTGGCTTTTGAGAAAAAATCTAATAATCGGTTCGAACTTACCGAAAATTTTCTAAAAGCTAATATTCATATGGTGGAATTGGCTAACGAGAAAACAAATGAAGAAAATCTTCATTTGTTTAAAAAAGTCGGTTCGAACTTTCAAATTAAGGATCGAACCGTACTTTTTGAGCCACGCTCTACGTGGCGAACCCTTTTGGATTCAGGATTTTTTGGGGGGAATTCAGAACAGACGGCACTTCGTGCCGACCATATTTTTGCTTCCGAACCCGATTTCGTTTTCTGGCGGAGGGGGTGGGATTCGAACCCACGGTACAGTTTCCCGCACTCCGGTTTTCAAGACCGGTGCATTCGACCTCTCTGCCACCCCTCCAATATTATTTATTTAATTTTGAATTTGTAATTTCAATTGAATACTTAATGTTCTAATGATTAAATGTTCAATATTCGGTTTGTGCTTCTGGATCGCTTCGTCGCTCCACTGCGTTCCGCTTCCTGCAGAGACGGACGCAAAGCGTCCGTCTCTGCGGGCGGTTAGCGAAGCAGACCAGAGTTTTCTCAATAATGTCAGAAATTAAAAACTCTATGTTTAAGCCCGCTTTTATTGTTAAAAATAAAAGTTGCGAGTGAGCGACTCGCAACTTTATGTTAGCAAAAAAATCGCTGAAAATCTACTCATTTCCTTTTTTCTTTTTTCCCACAAAAAAAATATAAATAATATCTAAGATTGCCAAAGTATTCACCACCAACAAAACAATAAACCATTTTTTGTGCGAATTATGCGCCGCTGTCCACAGAGCGTAGCCCTTCCACGGCAAAACCCACATCATTATAAGCAATAAAATCCAAGGGTTATCCAACGCAATTTGTATTTGTGTTTCCATATATTTAAAAGTTATTAATTTTTAATTTCAACTGCTTATATTTTATCAAGTTTATTATTTTACGCAATGATGTTATGATAATAAAAATATGATGATACATAATTTCTTAAAAAGAAATTCTTTTTTGGTTTTGGCGAGCGGGCTTTTTTTCTTTTGCCCGTTTCTTTTGCGGGCTTCGTCGCCTGATATTCAAAATGGCATAAACACCATTGATGCGGGCGAGGCGGTGAAAACGGAGATTTATTTATTTGAAAGAGAAGGGTGCGGTTTTTGCGACAAAGAAAAAGATTTTTTGACAGATTTGCTAAACGAGAGAGATGATTTTAATTTGACGCTGGTGGATATAGACCAAGAAGAAAATAGACGGCAATTTGAAACGCTCACTGAACAATATGCCTTGCCGAAAGTAACTCCCACTACAATAATTGGCAATTTTCTGATTCAGGGTTTTGACAGTCCGGAAACAACCGGCGCGCAAATTATTTCTTTTATAGAACAATCCAAAGGGCAAAATCAAATATCGTCAACTACGGTCGCAATTATTCCTCAGCAAAATTTTGTGTTTAAGGTTCCGTTGCTGGGCGTGGTGAACGCAAAAGATTTCTCGCTGTTTTCTCTTTCGGTTATTTTGGGGTTGGTGGACGGTTTTAATCCGTGCGCGATGTGGGTTTTGATGACTTTTCTTTTGATTTTGTGGCAGATTAAAGACCGCAAAAAAATGTTTCAAGTCGTCGGGATTTTTATTATTGCTGAAGCGATAATGTATTGGCTGATTTTAAATGTCTGGTATCGGGCCTGGGATTTTATCGCTTTGGATAAAATAATTACTCCGATTGTTGGCGTAGTGGCGATTGGCGGAGGGATATATTTTTTGACAAGATATTTTAAAAACAGAGGTAAATTGGTGTGTGATACTGATATTTCAAAACAGTCCAAAACCGAAGGAAAAATTAAAAAATTAGTGAATGGTCCAATGACAATTTTAACTGCGTTGGGAATTATTGGTGTGGCTTTTTCAGTTAATATAATTGAGTTTGCTTGTTCAATCGGTATTGCTCAGGCCTTCACAAAAATTTTAGAGATCAATGTTTTAACAGTTTTTGCTAAACAATTTTATATCGCTCTTTATACGCTTTTCTATATGGTGGATGATTTTATTATTTTTGGTTTGGCGCTTTATGGCTTTAGCAAATTTTACACAGTCGGGCAGAAATACTCTAACCTCTCCTCACTTATTGGTGGAATTCTAATGATAATCCTTGGCGCGCTTCTCATTTTCGCTCCAGGACTTCTGGTTTTTTAGGTATTGACATTTATTTGCTACCGTGCTATCTTATCAACAGAAGTTCTTTGTTTAACTTTTTTTGAAAGGAGGTGAAAAATATGCGGATTTGGGTGATTGAGGACCAAGAACGATGGCAGGAAATGATTCGTCGTCATCTCATAGAGGAGTTTGGCGAGCATATCATCATTGTTCAGTCTTGGTCTCTGGAAGAAGCCGAGACGGAATTGGCGACAGGGCGAGCGGTTGATTTAATCGCTCTTGATGCTTGTCTATGGGACAAGCTAATTATCAATGTTTTGCCACTTTTGGAAAAAATTCGGGAGAAATATGATTGCCCAATCGTGGCTATTTCTTCCATTAAAGAGTTTAACCGAACTCTGTTAAAAAACGGTTGTGATTTTTCTTGCGAAAAATGGCATTTGTCCAGTTTTGCGAGAGAAATTTTAGGGGGGTAATGTTTGTTCAAACATTACCCCCTTTTGTTTTGTTGCGGATTTTGTTGACCATGTTAAAATTAATAGCAGAATGTTCTTAATAAAATTTTGAGAAAGGAGGCGTTTATGGAAAAGAGACAATACGCGAGACCGTATGAGAAACCGGTCATTAAAAAAATCCGGAAAATGAATTTCCCGGTGGAAATTATTAATTCTGTCATTGTCAGAAATGGCGGTAAAAATGTTATCTGCCACCAATGCTCGTCTTGCCATAATTGCCGTTGAGGCAATTATGACAAAAGCCACTTGATAAAAGTGGCTTTTTATTTGGAAAAAATGATATAATAACTTAATGGTAAACGGGCAAACAACTCTCAAATTTTTTGAAGATAGACGGACGCAAGCGTTGCGGGATGGATACAAAAAACCGAAGGTTATTTTGGTTGATATTGATGGGACGCTCACAAAACCACAGGTCAGAATGTATTCAATGGCGGAAGAAAAACTTGGCAAAAAAGCAATTCAGGAAATGGAAAAAAACAGAATTCGTCCGTTGAGAAAAAAGATGATGAAAAGAGAGATCAGTTTTGAAAAATATCTGATTGAACTTTCAAAAATAGATATTGAGATGGGAGAATATTTGAAAGATTATAAAGATTTTTTCTTCGGATTGGTGGATAAAGATTTAATAAATATTCCATTGGTCAAAGCTCTGGGGAATTTACGCAAAAAAGATAAAGTTAAAATAATTCTTTTAACTTCAAACCTAAAAGATTATGGGGACATTGTCAGTGATAATGTTTTACGACTAATTGGGGAAAAAGGGAAATTTGACGGAGCGGTTGGTGCTGAATATATTTATGATAAATCGGGCAAGGCAGTGGGTGTAAAAACTTTAATCAGTCACGAGGACACGGTACGCGAAGGGGTAAAATTTAGGACCAAAATAACTGCTATAAAAGAATATTTTAAGAAAAACAAAATTAAGGTGGCTGATGCTGAAGTGGCGGTCATTAGCGACGCTGATACCGAATTGATGCGACATTTTGGGTTGGGTGGTTTGGTGTATTATCCCTTGAGCGAACTTTCGCGACAATTTAAGGAAATAGGGTATATTCAGAACGCCAGAAAAGGGTTGTATGATTTTCGGGTAGATTATTCCAAAGGTAAAGATTGGGATATCGCGCAGAAAAAATGGGAAACCGTTTTGCGTGACCCAAATATGTTAAAAAATTCCGAGGAGGAATTAAGAAAATTATTAAAAACAAAAAATAATTAAAATGCAAAACAAAAAACGAATAATTGTGGGATTGCAAGGCGCGGCTGCGGCAGGGAAAACGGCGGTTGCAAGAAAACTGAGCAAAAAATTGACTGGCAAAACCGCGCGCATTTCTGTGGATGTTTTGAGGGATATGAGTTGTTTGAATACAATGACCTTGAAGCAATCTGACGAATATATAACTATGGCGAAAAAAGTGGCTTTAAATTTGACCAAGTCTTACCTCAATGAAGGTTGTGATAATGTGATTATTGAATTTGCTCCGCCAGTTACAGCCAATAAAGGTGCCGCCGACAAATGGCTGGCTCAAAATTTAAAAAAAATCGGCGGGTGCGTTTTTCTTTTGCATACTTCATTGCCAACCGTGATAAAAAGAAATAAGAATCGCCGAGGCGAATTTGGACAGGGAAATTTGCCGAGAAAACTTGTTGAAAAAATTTATCGGGATTATGAAAAATATATAGATAAAAAAGATTTTGAAGTGATAGAAACGGACAAAATTGGCGCCGATAAAACTTCGTCTGTTATTTTGGAAAAGATTGTCTAAAAAATGAAATATTTAGGGATTGATTATGGAAAAAAATGGATTGATTATCTGTGTTGACAATGTCATTACAAATGATAATATAGGGATATTATCATTTTAGTTTAAACCTACTTAATGCGGGTAGAAAAATTATGAATACAACAACTTTGCAAATTAGAATAGGGAAAAAAGAAAA
>JBDRMF010000003.1:0-2364 GCA_043812415.1 Patescibacteria group bacterium
CTGTTTCGTCTTGCTGTTTTTGTAAAACGGAAGACTCGTCAGTCGGTCTAAGACCGAGACAGATGGGCAAAAACAATGTAAATAAAAACATTTGACATAATTTTTGCTTTTGCTATAATAATACCACTATATTAAAAGTAATACCATTTAACTATTATGCTTATTAAAAGAACCTTGCAAAAAGAGATAGAAAAATACCTCCATTCCGCCGAAGCAATTGTTGTGACTGGTATGCGTCGAGTGGGCAAAACAACGCTATTACAAATGATTTTTGATGAATTGCCAACAAAAAACAAATTATTTTTAGATTTGGAAAATCCGCTCAATCAAAAATATTTTTCTGTTGATAATTACGACGCGATCATTGATTTTTTTTCCGAATTAGGATTAAACCCAAGTGAACAAATGTATATTTTTTTGGACGAAATCCAATCTTTGCCTAATGTCCCGTCTGTCGTAAAATATCTGATTGACCACTATCAAATTAAATTTTTCTTAAGCGGTTCGGCCAGTTTTTACATCAAAAATCTTTTTTCAGAAAGTCTGTCTGGTCGCAAATATATCTTTGAACTTTTCCCTTTTTCGTTTGAAGAATTTTTGCAAGCCAAACAAATAACTCCTCCTCACAAAAAAGACATCATTTCAGAAGCCACTCATCTGCGTTATTCTCGCTATTTGAATGAATATATTCAATACGGAGGTTTTCCGGGCGTGGTCACAGAACCCGCTTTCCAAGAAAAAACCAAAAAAATAGAAGATATTTTTTCCTCTTATTGGTCTTTGGAAGTGGAACGCTTGAGCGATTTTCGCAAAAAAGATAAAGTTCGCGATTTCATTTTTCTCTTAATGCAACGAACAGGCAGTCGTTTGGATATTTCCAAACTTTCCAAAGAATTGGGTGTGGCAAAAGATACTGTCAATGCTTATTTATCTTTTTTGAAAGACACTTATTTAATTTCCACCATCAGCCCTTTTTCCACCAATCGCGACACCGAAATCAGAGGCGCCAAAAAAATATATTTCATTGATACCGGCATTCTAAACCATTTTGCCAAATTATCGGAGGGTTCCATTTTTGAAAACGCCTGTTTTAATTTATTGTCTCAAAAAGGAACCATTCAATATTACCAGCGAAAAAATGGCGTGGAAATTGATTTCATTCTTGACCAAACAATCGCCTACGAAATTAAATTATCCGCACAACAACAATATCTGAATTCGTTGGCGCGCATCGCCACATCAATCAATATTTCTGATTATAAAATCATCAGCAAAAATTACTTCAACGATCCCAAAGTAAGTTTCGCTTATCTTTTATAATTTTCTTGAATTCAATTTTTAAAGAACTCCCTCTACTTGGACGCGTCGCGTCCAAGTAGATTTTACTACTATGAAATTTCAATGTCCGCACAAGTTTGCGTTTTTTTCGCAACGCTTCCGCATTTCATTAAAATCTCAATAATAGGGTGAAGTTTGCTGAACTTTGCAAACTTCACCTTTTGAACTGTGGGGAATTTGCTTACGCAAATTCCCCGAATAATACAGATTAAAGAATATATAGCACCCCATTTGCTGCTCCGAAATGTGCCATTTTAGGCAGCTCTTTTAGAGCTGGGTCTAAGCAGGGGCAGCCTACGCCAACCCCGCAACCACAATGTTCCCCATTGGAGCAACTAAATTTGCGGTAGCCTTGAATTTGTGAGGGCTTCTCGCCCTCCTTCCCAACGCTATAATTGCCGCCAAAAAGATCATTTATTCTTTGCGAAACCTTATTGGGTGGTGGAGAAAAGTATACTTTTGCTTCTCCAAGATACACAAACTTTTTTAATATATCCTGAGTTATTTCTTTTTTCATTTTTACTCCTTCTCCCTTTCAGCGCACAATTTGAGCAACTTTTACCATCACTCCTCATTTGCTTTTAATTGGTATGTATAAATACATATTTATCCAATTATTTTTTTTCTGAAAGAGAATTTAATTGTTTTTTAAAATCAATTTCATCGCCGCTCAAACCCCCAAATTTTAGAAACTTGAGTGGCAATGAAATTTAAAACAATATAGTAAAAGAAAAACGAAAGAAAACAAATCCACAACTTTTGACTTTATGGACTTTATGGACTTTATGGACTTTATGGACTTTATGGACTTTTGACTTTATAGACTTTTGACTCTTTTAATCTGTATTATTCAATTTTTAAAGAACTCCCTCTACTTGGACGCGTCGCGTCCAAGTAGATTTTACTACTATGAAATTTCAATGTCTGCGAAAGTTGGCATTTGTTTCGCATCGCTTCCGCGTTTCATTAAAATCTCAATAATAGGGTGAAGCTTGCTGAACTTTGCAAACTTCACCTTTTGAACTG
>JBDRMF010000004.1:0-2788 GCA_043812415.1 Patescibacteria group bacterium
TCTTTTGAAAACTCTTTTTAGAACCAAGCCCTAAGCTTTTTTACTTTACCAAACAGCAATTACCCCAGTTAACTGGGGTAATTGGCAATCAATCAATTATTCTGCGGAATACTCCCTAATCCTCGGCGAATATTCGGTAAACTTGCGCTATTGAAAGTTGAGAGTGGATAGGAAAGAATTTAACCGTTTAGTTAATTTGTGTTATTATAGAGTTTATGAAAATCCAAGAATTTTTTAAAAATAACGCGGTGGTGGCGGATTTGGCGGAAGCAGAATTGCGCGCTCTTATCGCCAAAACAGCTACTGCATATTTGCTAACTCAAAAACTTGAAGCCAAGTTTGATTTTGTGGTAGAACATCCGACTGAGGAATCGTTCGGCGATTACGCTACCAATGTGGCGATGGCATTGACAAAAATTGCCAAAAAAAATCCGCTGGAAATAGCGAACGCCATCGCAGAAAAAATATCGCGACCCGATTTGATTGAAAAAGTTGAGGTGGTCTCGCCGGGGTTTATAAATTTTTATCTTAAGTCGGAATATTACCAAAAAGAATTGCAAAATATTTTGGCGAAAAAAGAAAAATATGGTTCTTTTGAAATGGAACATCCACAAAAAGTGATGATTGAATTTGGGCAACCGAATACGCACAAGGCTTTTCATATCGGACATTTGCGAAGCGCTATTTCGGGGTTATCCGTCGCGCGTCTTTTTGAAAATTTGGGTTATGCCGTGATTAAAACGAATTATTATGGCGATATTGGAATGCAAACGGCGAAAAGCGTATGGGGGATATTGCAAAAAGGCATTCCGGCTGATTTTGAAAATTGGGACAAACATAAGCGAATGAAATACATTAATGATGCGTATGCTTTCGCTTCTGAAAATTTTGATGCGAACGAAGCAGAAATCAGAAAAATAAATAAGGAAATATATAATAAAGAAGACACCGAAAATGTTCGACTTTACGAAAAAATAAAATTATGGAGTTTGGAACATTTGAATGCTGTGTTTGCCAACTTGGGGATAATTTACGATAAACAATATCCGGAAAGTTCGGTTTGTGAAAACGCGCTCAAAATTGTGGAGAATAATATTGGCAAAATTTTTCAGAAAAGCGAGGGGGCGCTTATTTATAATGGCGATAAAGACGGGCTATCATCGTGGGTTTTTCGGACAGGCGAGGGAATTCCCACTTATTCCGCCAAAGATTTGGCATTAGCTTTCAAAAAATTTGAAGATTTTGATTTGGATTTGAATATTACGCTCACTTCCGTGGAGCAGACGGATTATTTCAAGGCCATTATCAAAATTTTGGAAACTTTAGACGATAAATTCAAAGACAAATATTTGCATATTCCTTTTGGGTGGCTTTTGCGAGCCGGAAAAAAGACCAGTTCCAGAATGGGAAATAGCGTCAAAGGGATGGATATTATTCAAGAGGCAAATGATGTCGCGAAAGAAAAAATTAAAGAATTAAAAGATTATGACGCGGAAAAAAGAGAGAAAATTGCCGGCGTGGTTGCGTTGGCAGGTTTGAAATTTTTAATCTTGTCGCGCGAGTTTCATAAAAATATAAATTACGACCCGCAGAAATTTGTCAGTTTCGAAGGATTTTCAGGACCGTATATTTTATACGCTTTTGTGCGTGCCCAATCAATTTTGAAAAAAGGCGGAGTGGAAAAAGGGGAGGGCGACGGCTTCGCCGCCGCCCCCGTCTTGTCCGCACGACAACCAAAAATATTAAAATCGGAATTTGAGCAAAATTTGTTGAAATGGTTGACGCGATATCCACAAGTCGCGTATCGGGCTTGTGCGGAAATTTCACCGCATTTAGTTTGTAATTACCTTTACGAATTGTCGCAAAAATTTAATCAATTTTACGCCAATTGCCCTGTGTTGACAGCTTCTGCTGATGATAAACAAAGTCGGTTAGCATTAGCGTCCGCCACTGCGCAAGTTTTAAAAAACGGCTTGAGTTTGTTGGGGATTGAAACGATTGAGGAAATGTGAATTTAGTTAATAGTTGTTGGTTAATGGTTATTAGGTTTTAGGGGGAAATTGGCTTTGCTAATTTCCCCTTTTTTTCAAAACTGGATCGCATCGTCATTCCGTTTCGCTCCGCTTCACTCCACTCCTCGTAAAGACGGGCGAGGCTTCGCCTCGCCCGCCATCAATCGTCTTCGCGAGCGTTTAGCGAAGCAATCCAGCTTCCGGTCTCTGCGAGGAGAACGAAGTCCGACCTCTGAATTACGATGATCAAAGGGGTCAGTCAGAAACCAAAGGGGTCATCAAAGGGGTCAGGAGCCTTTTTATGATATAATTAATATTATGCCAAGAGTAAATAGGGTTGATGTAGGGGATCAAATATATCATGTTTTGAATCGTGCGGATGCTCGTATGCAAATTTTTGATAATGATAAAGATTATCAGATATTTGAGTCTGCACTTGAAGAGGCAAAGGTAGACCAAAAAAAGGCTCCTGACCCCTTTTCTCTTTACTTTCCTGTTTTCGTTTGCTAATCTAAAAGTAGATTTGTTCATTAACTTATGTGGTTAAGTATTTTTTCTAAAATTTTTTAAAATTAAAATTAAAAGAAAGGAGGAAAAAATGAAAACAGCATTATCGGATTTTTCCAAAAGGATGGAAAGACCGGCTTAATGGAACTTTTGTGGGGCTAATCTGCTAAAATAAGGTAGAGATTACAAGCTAAATTAAAAAATAATTATGTCATTATTTAAAAAAAACAAAATGTCCATATTGTGGAAGTTTAAAAATTAAGAAAAAC
>JBDRMF010000005.1:0-2136 GCA_043812415.1 Patescibacteria group bacterium
AAACCAAAATTTCCGCAATTTGTAAAAAATCGTTTTTTATTGTATTCTGACGCTTATGAAAAAATTATTGATTGTGGAGTCGCCGGCGAAATCAAAAACCATTTCAAAATATTTAGGTTCCGGATATGTCGTCAAAGCTTCAGTTGGGCATATTCGCGATTTGCCAAAAAGCGCTTCCAAAAAAGCGAACGCTGTTGATGTGGAAAATAATTTCAAACCCAATTACGAAATTATCGCCGGCAAGGAAAAAATTATTGCTGAATTAAAAAAGGAAGCAAAAAAAGCGGATGAAATCTTGCTTGCTACTGACCCCGACCGCGAAGGAGAAGCGATTGCGTGGCATATCAGCCAAATCCTTGAGGAGGATTTGGCAAGCAACAAAAAACAAAGAACAAAGAACAAAGACTGCATCGCTTCGCAAGCTCGCAGAGACGGGCGCGAAGCGCCCGTCTCTGCGAGCGATAGCGAAGCAACCCAGAAAAACGACAAAATCAAAAGAGTGGTATTCCACGAAATCACCAAGGAAGCTATCACGGAAGCACTCAAACACCCGCGCTCAATTGACCAAAATTTAAGAAAAGCACAAGAGGCGCGCAGAATTTTAGACCGCTTATTCGGTTATGGTTTAAGCGGATTGATTTGGAAAAAATTGCGTTATGGACTGTCCGCCGGCAGAGTGCAATCCCCCGCTTTGCGAATTTTAATGGAACGAGAACGGCTTATCCGCGCTTTTATTCCGGAAGATTTTTGGGTGATTACGGCTGATGTAAAAACCAAAATCGGCAATATGTTCACTTTAATTTGTTCCGAAGAACCGCGAGACAAAAAGAGAATGGAAAAAATTCTCAAAATCGGCAAAACGGAAAAATGGAAAGTGGCGGAAGTTAAAGAAACGGAAATGAAAAGGTCTTCCAAAGCTCCTTTTATCACTTCCACTTTGCAACAAACCGCCAGTTCCCGCTTAGGATTTTCCCCCAGCCAAACAATGATGCACGCGCAAAGATTGTATGAAGCCGGCTACATCACCTATATGCGAACCGACAGCGTTTCATTAAGTCAAAACGCACAAGACCAAATTTTTGCAGTGATTAAAAACAAATTCGGAAAAGAATATTTAAGTCCGCAAATTTTCAAAAATAAAAGCAAAAACGCGCAAGAAGCGCACGAGGCAATTCGCCCCAGTGTTTTAAGTGTCGCTGTGGCGGGCGTTACCAAAGAGCAACAAAATTTATACCAACTCATTCGCAACAGAACTTTGGCTTCTCAAATGAGCGATGCTAAATTATTGAAAACAAAAATAATTGTTCGTGTTGGGGAAAGAACAAAAGACAACGATAAGGATTTTCCATATTTTGCGATTAATGGTTCCCGCCTGCTTTTTGACGGTTGGTTAAAAGTTGACCCGTTGGCGCGAGGTGAAGATGTAGAATTGCCCGCCGTCACAGAAACGGAAATTTTAGACTTGCTCAAAATAAATAAAGAAGCGAAAGAAACTCAACCGCCGGCGCGCTATTCTGAAGCGTCCTTAATTAAAGAATTGGAAAAACGAGGTTTGGGTCGCCCCAGCACTTACGCCACAATCACCCGCACTCTGTATGACCGCGGTTATGTTGAAAAAATAAATAAAGCGCTTTGCCCGACCGACACCGGCGACGCGGTCAGTTCATTTTTAGAAAATCATTTTGCAAAATATATCAGCGATAATTTTACCGCCAAAATGGAAAATGAATTGGATGAAATTTCCGAAGGAAAAAACACTTATGAAAAATCTTTGGGAGATTTTTACAGTCCTTTTATGGAAGCGATAAAAGCGAAAGAAACCATTGAAAAAATCAGCAATCTCGGACCAGCCGAAGACAAATATAAATGCCCGAAATGCGGAGCGGGGATGGTTTATAAATTGGGTAAAACTGGAAAATTTATCAGTTGCGAGAAATTTCCCGACTGCGATGGAGCCTTAACGATTGAAGGCAAAGAAATTGAAGGCCCAAAAGAAACAGGCGAAAAATGCCCCGATTGCAAAGACGGCAAATTGGTTATTCGCGAGGGGAAATTTGGAAAATTTATTTCTTGTTCCAATTATCCAAAATGTAAATTTATAAAAGAAGACGAGGAGGAAAAAATGAAAAAAATGAC
>JBDRMF010000006.1:0-14459 GCA_043812415.1 Patescibacteria group bacterium
TTGGCGGACTTTATCAATAACTTAATCGCCCAAAAAAAGAAACCGCAAGTTGAGGTTTCTGACGAGAACGCAATGAGTGTAATTAAAAAAGCGGTCAAACAAAGAAAAGATTCCATTGAACAATTTGAAAAAGGCGGGCGCGCGGATTTGGTAAATGCGGAAAAAGCGGAACTTGAAATTTTAGAACAATATTTGCCGGAAATGATGAGCACAGAAGAAATTGAAAAAATCGCCCGCGCGCAAAAAGCAACACTCGGGCTTGCGGACAAATCAAAAATGGGAATTTTAATCGGCGCCGTGATGAAAGAAATAAAAGCGTCCGGCACGGACGCCGACGGCACCACAATAAAGCAAGTGGTGGAAAATTTATTTATATAATTTTTATTTATGATTTTGAAAGGGACGGATTTTGGCTCCGCCAAAATCCGTCCCTTTTCAAAAAAAACGGCGCTGATTAAAATCAGCGCCTTGTGGCAAAATAAGAATAAATTTCATTATTTTCTACCTCCTTCTTCTTCCATTCTCTTGCGAAGAACGAAAGCTTTCTTTTTTGTCTCCGCTAAGCATTTTTCTTGAAATTCAATTAACTCAGACCATGAGTTAATATTGCTTGGTTCAAGTTTGTTTTTGATTTTTCGCGCTTCAATCCGCGCGTATTTTATCAAAGATAAAATCTTCGGATCAAGTTTTGATTTTTCCAAACCCTTAAAATCTTTTTTGGGAATTTTGAGCGCCATTTTCAATTCACCTCCTTTCTTATTTTTATTATTTATTAAGAACAATCTGCAGTTATTTTATATTAAAACAACACAAAAAACAAATATCAAACCCGCCCGAAAGCCAAGCAGTTGGCTTTCTCCCTCATCAAAACTCACTTCGTTCGTTGTGCTGAGGGGCGGGTTCGGTCACAAATCACTAATGATTTTGTTCGCCCTGCGGGCTCCAAAATCATAAGTGTTCGCTACCCCGGCTCATAGTTGCTCGCTAAACGCTCGCAACATATTCCGCCTTTCGAACCCGCCCGAAAGCCAAGCAGTTGGCTTTCTCCCTCATCAAAACTCACTTCGTTCGTTGTGCTGAGGGGCGGGTTCGAACCGCCGACCCTTCGCTCTTCAGGCGAATGCTCTACCAACTGAGCTACCTCAGCAAATTATTCTACAATCCTATCACATTTTTTCCAAAATCCAAGACCGATTCTATCATTTTGCCGGTATTTTGCGTTGTTGTGGTAACCCCGTCAGACACCGCTCCCGCACCAGTTTGAATTTGTTGAAATGCCTTTTTGGCGCTATCAAGATAAGGTTGGAAATAATAATACGCGCCCAACGAAGCTCCGATTATAAATATCCAATATATTAAACTGCTGATACTTCCCAAAAGCATACTGCGTCGCATTTTTTTAATTAATTTATTGCTCTCTTTGGCGATCTCCAAATTTTCTCTTATAATTTTTTTATCTTCGGGTTCCATAACGATTATTTTAACATAATCTCGCAAATTGCGAAACTGGACTGCTTCGGCGCTCTCAGAGGTCACTTCTCGCAAAGACGGATTTTGGCTTCGCAAAGTCCGTCGACCTATGCCGAAACTGCAAGTGCCCCTGATAGGAATCAAACCTATATCTGAGCGTTAGGAGTACTCTGTTCTATCCATTGTCACCCTAATGGGTGATTACCCGTTAGGGTAAAACTACAAGTGCTCTTAGCGGGAATCGAACCTGCATCTAGACGTTAGGAGTGTCTTGTTCTATCCATTAAACTATAAGAGCGAGATTTTGGAAGCATTGCTTCCAAATTTTAAATTCCTAATAACTCGGAAATTTTTGCTTGGTCAAAACCGATTATAATATCTTCACCAATTGTGATTACAGGCACACCTATTTGTCCACTGATGTCTATTAATTCCTTTCTTTTTGCTTCGTCGGCAGCCACATCAAATTCTTCATATTTTACTCCTTTTTCATCAAAAAAATCTTTTGCCACATTACAATAACCGCAAGTCGGCGTTGAATATATTTTTACTTTTTGCATAATATTTTTTATATTAAATATAATAATATTCTTATCTTACTATTTTTTTGCCAAATTTCCAAATAAAAAAGCGATTATCCTCCGATAATCGCTTTTGAAACACTTTTGTTTTTTGAAAAATTATTTTTCAACCAGCTCTAACAACTCTAACAACTCTTTTTTCGTTTTTTTTAAAATTAAAAAAGCGAACACCCTAAAACAAAAGGACAAAACACCAAAAAAGGTTGTTAGAATTATTGAAAGAGTAATATGCTCCTTAGTTGACAAAAAATAAGCAACCCAAATCATTACTATAATCAAGAATATTAATGAAGAAATGATTATATAGCCACCCATAATTTTATTACATCTTACAAGAGTCTCTTTGATTTTAATCTTTAACTTCAACATCTTCTCCTCCTTTTTATTATTTTTTCAATAAAAAACAAAAATTTATTTTGCCTCAACAATCTACTAATAATAATATAACATATCTAATCAAAAGTCAAATTGTGGTGCGGGATACGGAAATCGAATCCGTGATTCAACCTTGGGAAGGTTGTGTTATACCACTTAACTAATCCCGCAAATATGAACTAACTTATTTAAAAAAATTCAAAATTTTCCGCCACATCGTTATCTCTGCAATATCGCCACTTTGTTTTTCCGGTTTTTCGCCCGAATTTATAATTACCGCCAATTGTTCGCCTTCTTTTACCACCCTGAATTTATCTCTTATTTCCATCTCAATCCCCTTTTCGGTTTTTAATAATTCAATTTCTGACGCAATAGCGTCATTTCTTTCTCTCAAAGAGGTTGCCATTTTTTCAGACTGCTCTTTATTCACACGAGATTGTTTCTCGCTTTGATAAATATTAAAAACACTTTTTATCAGCAACAAAGCAACACAAAGTAAAACAAAAATGACCGGCCAAGAATAAATCATTCCGTTAATTTTATTCTTTTTTTTAAAACCAAAATCCATATGACAATTTATCTTAAAACTATGCTATAATAATATTATGTTTGACCAAAAAAATCAAAAAATAATTAAAATTACTTGGACTATTGTAGGCATTTTAGTCGCTATCAGCATGATTGTTATGTATATACCAAGTTGGTAAAAAAGAGGTGGATTTTGGCGGAGCCAAAATCCACTTCTTTTTCAATTTTATAGACTTTTGACTAATGGACTAATCTCCTTTCATCATTTTCAAAAAAACATCTTGGGAAATATTTACCCTGCCCCGTTCTTTCATTTTCTTTTTACCTTTTTTCTGTTTTTCGCGCAATTTCATTTTACGCGTAATATCGCCCCCATACAAATATCCCGTCACGTCTTTTTTCATAGCCGAAAGTTTCTTGGCGGATAAAATTCGTCCCATCGCTCTGGCTTGTATATTCGCCGCAAACATTTGTCTCGGCAAAATTTTATAAAGTTTTTCCACTGTTTTTTCGGCCTCTTCTTGCGCGCGCTTTCTGGCAACAACCTTTGAAAAAGCGCGGACCAATTCATCAGCGACCAACACATCCAAACGCACCACATCCGCCACCCGATATGCGGAAATTTCATAGGACAAAGACGCAAATCCAGACGAACCGCTTTTAATCTCATCAAAAAAATTTCTCATCAATTCGCGCAGAGGCATTTCTGCGACAATAGACAAACGCCCGTCCCCGAAATCTTCCGAGGAACCTGTCTCCGCCTCGTGCTCGTAAAAAATCTGCATAATGTTCCCCAAAAATCGCGACGGCGTAATTATTTTTACGGAAATCCACGGCTCCATAATTTCTTCAACTTCGCCGTAATCGGGAAAAAACACTGGAGAATAAATCATTTTCTTTACTCCATTTTTATATTTTACTTCATAACTAATGCTCGGATGCGTGATAATCAATTCCAAACCAAACTCCCTTTTTAATCGTTCCGTGATAATTTCCAAATGAAGCATCCCCAAAAATCCGCATCTGAACCCCCGACCTAAAGCGCCGGACGACTCTTCTTCAAACGAAAAGGATGCGTCGGACAAACGCAATTTATCCAACGCCAAACGCAACATATTAAAATCATCGGAATTTTCCGGATAAATGGACGCCCACACTACCGGACTCGGATTTTGATAACCCGCCAACATGGGCAAGGAACTTTTTGCCAATGTAATGGTATCGCCGACGGAAGCAATACCCGGTTTTTTTATGCCTGTCACAATATATCCTATTTCGCCGGCTTGCAATATTTCTTTGGGAATTTCATCCGGTGAAAAAATCCCCACTTCCAATGCGTTGAATTTTTCCTGAATACTTCTGAAAACAAGCGTGCTGTTTTTTGCTATTTTGCCGTCCAACACCCGTGCATAAACAATAATTCCTCTGTGTGTGGAATACTTAAAATCGAAAACCAGCGCGCGAAAATCATTGTCTGATTTTGACTCGGATTGCGGAGCGGGAATTTTTTTAATAATTTCATCCAATAATTCTTTTACGCCTTGTCCCGTTTTTCCGGATGTTTCAAAAATATCTTCCAAACTGCAATCAAGAAGTCGCATCACCTCCTCTTTCACTTCTTTAATTCGCGCCAACGGCGAATCAACTTTGCTCAACACGGGAATAATTTTTATCCCCAATTCTTTCGCCATATTCAAAGTCGTCAAAGTCTGCGCTTGAATGCCTTGAGTGGCATCAACCAACAAAATAGAACCTTCCACTGCTCGCAAAGCGCGCGACACTTCATAAGTGAAATCAATATGCCCTGGAGTATCAATCAAGTTCAGGACAAAGTCCTGAACTTGCGCTGATTGACGCGGATCGGACGCGGAAGAACGCGAAATTTCATTGTTAATCTGTCGAGCGGTATCAAAAACAAATCTTTTTATTTCTAAATCTTTGCTACCAAAATTTACCAATAAAGCCAATTTATATTCAGAACCTTTCAGATATGTCCAGACCTGTTCATTTTGTGGTTTACCTATTTCCGGCAATGCTTTTATTTCTACAATAATTTTATCCTCTATAATAAAATCTGGTTGATAAACGTCTATTTTTTTACCTTCGTAAATTACGGGAATAACCGGCTCACTTTTAGTGAAAATCCCTCGTTTTTTGAGTTCAATTTCAAGAGCTTTATGATAAACCATTTCCTTATGTCCTAAGCCCAATTTTTTTCTAACTTCAAAAACAGCCCCCCTGATTTTATAACTTAAATCTTTATATAAAAGTTCTGTTGGCTGATTTTTTTCTGCGTTTTCCGCGTCCAGTCCGTATTCGCTTGTTGTATGTTTTTCTGCGTTTTCCGCGTCCAGTCCGCGTTCATCCGCGAGGATGCTGTTTGCGTACAGCATCCTAACGGGTTGCATTTTTATAGTAATGCCCCTTTCCCTTTCCAACTCCATTTGGTCCAATAATTGTTCTTTCATTTTTCTTTTTTCCACAGTATTCGTAATTTCAAGCATCCTGTCCGCCAGCGTGCTTTTCCCGTGGTCAATGTGAGCGATTATTGAAAAATTTCTTATATTGTTCATTTCCATAGCAAAATTGTAGCATATTTAACCCGAATTAACTAAAATCACTTGCTTTAATCATCAAAATTTAATAAACAAGCGAAGACAAACACTTGACGCTTGAAGCGCCTTAACTACCCCAGTTAACTGGGGTAATTATAATTAAACCATCACTGACTTGGTGGTCTCTGGTCGGATCCACTAAATGAATTATCCAGCAAGAAAATTTTTTTACTTGGTAATCCGATTACCAAGTATTAAATACCAAACGGGGAATTTTTTACTTGGTAATCCGATTACCAAGTACGATTACCCAGCATTTTTTAATTGCCTGTCAAAGTGGATGTGATATAATTTTGCTATGTATAATAAAAATTTTGATTTTGTGGCAATTGGCGATATTGTAATTGACGCTTTTATAAATATAGAAGTAGCGAAAGTGCGTAACGAAAACAGCAACCCTGAATTATGTTTTAGTTTTGCCGATAAAATTCCGTATGAATGGCTTGAAGTTGTGCCGGCGGTTGGAAACAGCCCGAATGCCAGCGTCTCTGCCAGTCGTTTGGGTTTGCGAACCGCATTGGTGACCAATATCGGTAATGATAATTACGGACGGGATTGCCAACGCATTTTAGAAAACGAAAAAGTGGCGGGGGATTTTATTAAAATTCATCCGGACGAAAAAACCAATTATCATTTTGTTTTATTACATAAAGCGGACCGCACAATTTTGGTCAAACATACGGAATTTGATTATCATTTGCCGGATATCGGCAAACCGAACTGGATTTATTTGAGTTCTTTAGCTGAAAATTCACTTCCCTACCACAATGAAATCGCTAATTATTTAGAAAATAATCCTGAAATTAAACTGGCTTTTCAGCCTGGGACTTTTCAAATGGAGTTGGGTTATGAAAAATTAAAAAAAATTTATCAAGCCAGCCAAATATTTTTTTGCAACACACAAGAAGCAAAAAGAATCTTGGGAGATGCGACACCGGAAATTTTAAACACGATAATCGGAAAAGAAAAAGAAGAAGTTATGGTTAAATTATTAAAAGCTCTGCGAGATTTGGGTCCCAAAATTATAGCCATTACGGACGGTCCTGATGGAGCGTATGCTTATGACGGAGAAAAAGCTTTTTTTATTCCTATGTATCCAGACAAAAAAGAGCCGGTGGATCGCACAGGTGCCGGAGACGCTTTTGCTTCCGCTTTTACCAGCGCGCTCGCTTGTGGTAAAAGTGCGGAAGAAGCTTTGAGATGGGGACCAGTCAATTCAATGTCAGTGGTTCAATATATCGGCGCCCAAAAAGGATTATTAACTCGTGAGAAATTGGAAGAGTATTTAAAAAGCGCGCCTGAGAGTTATAAAATATCTCAAATTAAATAAAAAATTTTGGATTGCTTCGTAAACTCGCAAAGACAAAAACTGCAAACAAGTTTCATCAAACAGACTTTCGGAGCCCGAGCGAAGTCAGTGATTTTGGTTTTTTGAAATTGTAATTTCAAAAAACCAAAATTATTGAGCCTGCCTACCGGCAGGCAGGCGAGGGTGAAAAGGAACAAATTTTTTTCGGACCCATAGGGAGAAAAATACGACATCCGACCTCTGATTTAAGATTAAGTTTATTTTAATTATAAAAATCTATTTTTTGAATACCGAGGTCGGATGTCTTTTTATAAGCTTGTTGGAAGTTTTTGGAAAGAAACTAATTTGCAGAAAGGTTGTCGAAGATAAATATAAAAAAGACCTTTGCAATAAAAATATTGCAAAGGTCTTGTTGTTTTGACTTTTTTAAAAAAAAGAAAAAAGTCAAAAAGTCGAATTCAGTCCCTACAGCAACGAACCGAAAAGCCGTGCACATGAGAGTGCGGGAAGCGGCGGTAGGCAGCAGAGTTGCTAAAGTTCAAGTCGCAGTGCCAAGCATTAGACCCCGACACGGACGACGACCAGAAGTACGCATAGGAAGACAAATTGTGAAAAGCACCATCGGTAATGCGGTAGCCGGGGAAAAGACCTCGCAAATTAAATTGTTCGGCTTCTTTTTTTAAGAAGCCATCGTTATCAATCAACCTGTCCCATTCCTCATTGGTCGGCATCCTCTTGCCGACTTTTTTGGTTTCTCTCATTGCAGATTTCCAAGTAAATAATTGTTGGCCAACCAAATTTTTATCAACTCCAGCCACATATTCCCAAATATCCTTTTCAGGATTTTGGGAATATGTGATCCCTTGCAAATTGGTGTGTTGTTGCCAGCCAGCGGTCTCAACTCTAAAATTTTCTTTTTCAAGTTGGATTTTTTCCAGCACCTCCTTTTGTCCTGAGGAACCTCTTTCCAAAAAAGATTGTAAATTACAACGATCAATCTTAGACAAAGCCACTTGATTCCAAAATTCTTTCATTTGCTGAGCTGTAATATCGGACTCAGCGACGACTTTTTTTTCAGCCATTTTTTTCTCCTCCTTTTTATAGTTTATATTATTTTTTCAATAGAATAAAAATATCCCAACAATCTAATATAGAATATATTACTGTTTTAGTAAGAAGTCAATGATTTGATATAAAATCTTTTGACTGGATTGCTTCCCCAGTTTACTTAGCACTTGGAGCGCTAAGTAAACTGGGGATAACTTTTCAGAGACGGAGGGCGGAAGTTCGTAGGGGCAAGCTCGGAGCAAACAGTTCTTTTCAAAATGGTTTGGGCTTGGGTCAGGGTTTTGAAAAGAAGCTATTTGTGGAGAGCTTGCCCTGGATTGTTTGACCACCTGTAGGTGTGGCTTCGTAAACTCGCAAAGACAAAAAACAGGAGACAGAAAGATCGCTAAGGGGCTTAAAGTAATTTACGAACGGCTTTTTTAATGGCTTGCGCGTCTAATTCATAATATCGCATCAATTCTTCCGGCATGCCCGATTGCCCGAATTTATCTTTAACCGCCACGAACTCAATTCGCAGCGGATAATTTTGCGCAAGCAATTCAGCCACCGCCGAACCCATTCCTCCAGCAAGTTGGTGGTCCTCAACCGTCACCAACGCTTTTAAATTTTTAGCGAATTCCAAAATTATTTTTTCATCCAACGGTTTAATAACCGACAAATTTAGGACCGTGGTCATAATTTCCTCTTCCGCCAATTCCCGCGACGCTTGTATGGCTTGGTGAACAAGGTGTCCAGTGGCGATAATTCCAATTTTGCCGGCGATTGGGGCGGAATTGTTTTCGCCCGCAGGCGAAAACAATTCCGCCCTCTTTAAATCTAAAACTGGCAACCGCGCCAAACGAATATAAACAGGTCCTTTTATTTTCACCGCTTCCAATGTCATTTGTTTAGCTTCCTCAAAATCAGCCGGCGAAAAAACAGTCATTCTTGGCAAAACTCTCATCAACGCAATATCTTCCAACATTTGATGACTACCCCCGTCCGCACCCGTTACCACCCCCGCGTGCGAACCGATTATTTTTACATTGGTGTTATTATAAGCGATATTTGTTCTGATTTGCTCCCAATTCCGCCCCGGCGAAAAAATCGCAAAAGAAGTGATGAAAGGAATTTTTCCCATCGTCGCCATACCCGATGCCACGCTGGCAAGATTTTGTTCCGCCACGCCCACTTGAAAAAATCTTTCCGGAAATTTTTCGGCAAACAGATTGGCGCGAGTGGAATCCGTCAAATCCGCCGACAGAGCGACCACATTTTCATTGTCCGTTCCCGCTTGCAAAAGCCCTTCTCCAAAACCGTCCCGAGTTGATTTTAATTTGTTTTCGCTTGACATTATATTTTTATTTGTTAAAATTTAATTAATCACGCCCCCCTGTATGTTCGCATACAGGGGGGATTATTTTAATAAATAGGTTAACCTTGTCTTAAAGAGACCTTTCTTAATATTCCACACTTCTTTCCCTAAATGCTCTTGTTCAAAAACCACGATTACTTGTTTTCTTTTTTTAATTAAATATTCATACAGCGGAGCAAAATCTCCATCCCCGCTAAAGAACACAAAACTATCAAAATCTTTTTCCAAACATTTATAGACTGACATACAAATTTCAATATCAAAATCGCATTTTCTTTGTTTTATTTCTGTTTCTTTAATTTTAATGTATTTAACCAATTTTGTGAATAAATTATAACCTATTTTTTCCACTTCTTTCAAAAATTTTTTGGATTTTGGGTGATTATCTAATCCGTAATAAAAATTAACACATTGTATATTTTTGTAATTTTGAAGATATTCAAAAAGCAATTTAGGATCCGGTTCTTTTTTAATTGACTTTTTCCAATTATAAACATTTGCCCAATCTATAAATACAACCGTTTTGCCTTTCAATTTTAAATTTTGTTTTTTGAGCATTACGATAATTATAACTATTAATCCTCCTATTATTCCAATCAAGCCAGCCTCAGCCAGAAACAAAGACAAAATAATATTGTTTGTTGCGCCGATTGCCTTCGCCAATCGCCCGCCTGAACGAACTCACAGCGGATGAAAATTTAGAACTTTAACCCTTCCTTGCAAATATCAACATATTCCAAAAACATTTTTTTAGTTTCTTCATCCACTTTTACAAAACCTTGACCAAGTATTGGATGTGTTCCAATATTTTTCATCTTATTTTGAATCTGTTTTGTCAATTCCGACAATCTCTTGTTTCCTGCTTTAAAATCATTAAAGTTAGGATGTTTTAGAAACGGCAACAATAAATTGTCAGCCTCTTTTACTAACATAAATTCCTCCTTTCTCTTTAAATTATTTAAGAACTACTAACTACCTTTTCTTAGATTATCTGAAATTTACAAAAAAAGCAAGTTTTTTTGGAAAAGGTGCTTTATTTATGCTATTATAGACAAATGCATCAGAAATTTTTAAAACCTTATAATCCGCAAAAGACCGAGGAAAAAATTTATAAACTTTGGGAAGAGAGCGGTTTTTTTAATCCGGACAATTTACCGCCTCGCCATCAAAAACCATATTCTATGGTTTTGCCTCCGCCGAATGTGACAGGAAAACTTCATATAGGACACGCTGATATGCTGGCTATTCAAGATACCGCTATTCGCTTTCAAAGAATGCGAGGTAAAAAAACATTGTGGCTCCCCGGCACCGACCACGCAGCCATCGCCACCCAAACAAAAGTGGAAAAAATTTTAGCAAAAGAAAAAATTAAAAAACATGATTTAGGTCGAGAAAAATTTTTAGACAGAGTGAATGAATTTGCGATGGACTCGCAGAAAACAATTATTACACAAACAAAAAGTATGGGGTCTTCTTTAGATTGGTCTCGTTTAGCTTTTACTTTGGACAAAGAAAGAAATCTCGCTGTCAAAACCGCCTTCAAAAAAATGTATGATGACAATTTGATTTACAGAAAAAATAAAGTTATCAATTGGGACCCTAAAGGTCAAACAGTTATTTCAGACGATGAAGTAATTCACCAAGACAGAACGGCGACTCTCTACACTTTTAAATATTCAAAAGATTTTCCCATCGCCATTTCCACCACCCGACCCGAAACAAAAGTCGGCGATACGGCCATCGCGGTCAATCCACAAGACAAAAAATATCAAAAATATGTCGGAAAATCATTTGAAATAGAAAATTTTTGCGGAGTAAAATTGTCAATAAAAATAATTACTGACCGCGAAGTGGATGCAGAATTTGGAACTGGTGCTTTGGGTGTTACCCCTGCACATTCTAAAATAGACGAAAAAATGGCATTGGAAAATAATTTACCGTCCAAGCAAGTCATCAACGAATATGCCCAAATGCAAAATGCTGGCGAAATTTTGAATGGCAAAAAAGTGACGGAAGCGAGAGAAACTGTAGTTGATTGGTTAAGAAAGGAAAATTTAATGTTGGACGAAAAAGAAATTGAACAAAGTGTTGCCACCGCCGAAAGAAGCGGAGCAATAATTGAACCCTTACCGAAATTGCAGTGGTTTATAGATGTTAATAAAAAATTCAAACTCCCCCACTCTAAAATTAAAGGGGTAGGCACAACTGACGAGGTAAGTTTAAAAGATTTAATGAAACATGCCGTCCAATCTGGAGAGGTCAAAATTTTACCAGACCATTTTAATAAAACCTATTATCACTGGATTGATAATTTGCAAGACTGGTGTATTTCACGGCAAATTTGGTATGGTCATCAAATCCCAATTTGGTATAGAAACAAGTCAAAAGTCAAAAGTCAAAAGTCAAAAGTCGGGCAAGAAGAAATTTTTGTCGGGCTGGAAGCTCCGACGGGAGAAAGCTGGGAGCAAGATCCCGACACTTTGGACACTTGGTTTTCATCCGGTCTTTGGACTTTTTCCACTTTGGGCTGGCCGAAACAAACGGCGGATTTAAAACTTTATCATCCGACCGACTTATTGGAAACTGCACACGATATTTTATTTTTTTGGGTCGCCCGAATGATTTTAATGAGCTCTTATTTGCTGGGCGAAATACCTTTCAAAACCGTTTATATTCATGGGCTTGTGAGAGACAATAAAAATCAGAAATTTTCAAAATCCTTAGGAAATGCGATTGACCCTTTAGATATGATTGAAAAATACGGTGCCGACGCTTTGCGAATGGCTTTAGTGGTGGCGGTCGCTCCGGGACAAGATGTCAAATTCAACGAGGACAAAGTCGGGGCTTATAAAAAATTCGCCAATAAATTATGGAATATCAGTCGTTTTATTTTGGAAAATACGCAAAGTTTAGGAGAAATTGAACCGACCGACGAACGGCTCAACGCATTGAGCCGTTCGTCGGTCCACTTGCAAAACCTGCAAAAAATTGTCGCGGACATTACTGCCGATATGGACAATTATCGTTTTTATTTGGCGAGCGAAAAAATTTACCATTTTGTTTGGCATACATTTGCTGATATAATAATAGAGGAAAGCAAACAGACGCTCAACGAAACCGACACCCAATTTGAGCTTCTGCAAATTCTGCAAATTGTGTTAAAAGTCTTGCATCCGTTTATGCCTTTTATCACGGAAGAAATTTGGTCGGAAATGCCTTTTAAAAACAAAAAACTTTTGATGATTGAGGAGTGGCCTGTTTAGCGAGTTAGCTTATAGGAGATTAACTTTTAGGGGAAAAATTGGCGAAGCCAATTTTTCCTAAAAGCTATAAGCTAATTCCCTAAAAGCTAACCCGCTATAAGCTAATAAAATGTCAAACCAATTAATTTTTTACGCATTTTTAGGAGGAGTTTTGCCAACAATAATTTGGCTGTGGTTTTGGTTGAAAGAAGACAAACTTCATCCAGAACCAAAAAAATACATTCTCTATTCTTTTATTTTTGGAATTATATCCGCTTTTTTGGTTTTGCCCGTGGAAGAATTGATAGTTAAAATTCTTCCGGCAACTGGATTAATAACCGTAATCGCTTTATCATTTGCCGAAGAATTATTTAAATATTTCGGGGCGTATTTTAGTGCTTTAAGAAAAAAATATATGGACGAACCGATTGACGCCGTGATTTACTTAATAACCGTCGCTCTCGGTTTCGCCGCTTTGGAAAATTTTTTATTCCTAATCAGCGTAATGAAATCCACCGACGCCAATATAGCCAGAACCATTTTGGTGGGCAATATGCGATTTATCGGAGCCACTTTATTACACACTTTGTCCTCTGGCGTAATTGGTTTATTTATCGCTCTCTCTTTTTACAAGAAAAAAATTCTCAAAAAAAGTTATTTGTTATTCGGACTTATCCTTTCCGTCGCATTGCACTCATTCTTTAATTTTCTTATAATTAAAAGCGGGGGGGGTGGTATCTTTATTGTCTTTACGACAATTTGGTTAGCGATAATTTTACTTATACTTTTTATAGAAAAAACAAAACATCTGAAAATAAGAAAAATAAAACAAAATCATTAGCAATTAAATAATAAACCCTAAACTTATAATATTTTTATCAAAATATTATAAACGGGCAAAAATATAATATGAAATCTTTTTTTGACAAATTAACCGGCTCCTCGGATATGGACATAGAAAATGATATTGATAAATTAACAAATTTGGAAGAAATTACAAATAACGAAACTTCAATGTTAGCGGACGATAACAGTAAAGACGGCGAGTTGGCTGTGGATGTTTATGATGACGGAGACAAAATTATCGTCAAAACAATGGTGGCGGGCGTAAAGCCGGAAGATTTGGATATTTCAATCACAAGAGACAAAGTAATTATTCGCGGGTCGCGTCAAACAGAAAGAGAAACGACCAAAGACAATTATCACACACAAGAACTGTATTGGGGTTCCTTTTCCAGAACAATAATGTTGCCCACGGAGATTGATATAGAAGCTTCTGAAGCAACCGAAAAACGCGGACTCTTGATTTTAACCTTGCCCAAAGTGGACAAAGAAAGAAAAACAAAATTGAAAGTGCGAAATTAAAAAACCGAAACGGGAAAGGCGAAGCGCTCCGCGCTTCGCCTTTTTTCTGTTTGAAGTCCAAACAAAAGAAAAGACCGCCATTCCTCCAAATGACGGTCTTGTAATTTTTACCACAATGAAAAACTACTATTAAAAATAACCAAGGATTCTAGACTCTGCTGATTCCAGTTTTCTATCAGGAAAATGAGTTAACAATAACTCCGCGGCTAAATTTCTGACATCTGGATCGCCTGATTTCTGAAAAGAAAGCAGGGTTTGATAATCCAATTTGTCAGCGGGAATCTGCAGACTTATTTTTTTTGCCTCATTATAATTCCGCCCTGCCAACTCAAACAATTCCTCGTAACCTTTTTTTTTGTCCATTTAGAACCTCCTTTTGTTATTTTTTTATTTTCAATAGAATTTCATTCCACACCCCCTTACCTTTAAATACGAACTTTTGACAAAATTAAAAATTAGTTAAAATAGTCTATATGAAAAAGAAAAAAATAATAAATAATCAAGAAGTTAATAAAGCAAAAACACAAGTTTTAAACACAAACAAACCCAACA
>JBDRMF010000007.1:0-3166 GCA_043812415.1 Patescibacteria group bacterium
ATATTTTAATGTCGCACAATATTTATTTGAATTAATTATGTGATATAATAACCAGAAATGAGTTCACAATTAACACAATTAAAAAGGGAGTTTTTAGAACATTTGGAGATTGAGCGGGGACGCAGTTTAAAAACCGTTGAAAATTATGACCGCTATTTAAGCCGTTTTTTGGAATTTTTAGGGAAAAACGACCCCCAAGACATTACTGACGACGCCGTGCGAAAATTCCGCCTTTGGCTTAACCGCCAAATAACCGGAGAAAAAAACAAACAAAGCACTCTCAAAAAACGAACTCAAAATTATTATTTAATCGCCTTGCGAGGCTTTTTAAAATACTTGGCAAAAAGAGAAATAAAATCGCTCTCTCCGGAAAAAATTGAACTGGCGAAAGTGGGCGACAGGACGCTTGATTTAATTTCAATTGATGAATTGACCCGACTCTTGAACGCCCCCGCCAAAAATAATTTGAAGGAACTTCGCGATAAAGCTATTTTAGAACTTCTGTTCTCCACTGGTTTGCGAGTTTCCGAACTCTGCGCGCTTAACGCGGACATTGATTTGAAAAAAGATGAAATGTCAGTTCGCGGAAAAGGCGATAAAAACAGGGTGGTCTTTTTTTCTGATTCCGCCAAAGAAATCGTCAAAAAATATTTGAAAGAAAAAAAAGATATGAACGAGGCGTTATTTGTCTCCACAGGTAAAAACGCTGAAAATACACGACTCACCCCCCGCTCTGTTGAAAGAATCGTCAAGTATTATGCCATCAAAACTGGCATCACCAAAAAAGTAACACCCCATATTATCCGCCATTCTTTCGCAACCGATTTATTGCAAAACGGCGCCGATTTGCGTTCGGTGCAAATAATGTTGGGGCATAGCAATATTTCCACAACTCAAATTTATACCCACATAACAGATAAGCGTCTGGGGGAAATTCACAAAACTTTTCACAACAAAAAATAGATGACAAGTGAAATATGGAACGAAATAAAATTTTTAACATTTTTGAGCGAGAGCAGAAAATATGCGCACTTCATATTTTTGTGCCGATAAGGAATAATAGAGGGGTAATCGCCTCTCCAGTTCTAAGCTCAGACTTCGCCCTAAATGGGCTCGTCTTCGCTAAGAACTCGCATCCACCTATTTCCCATCTCGCTTCGCTCAATAAGGGAAATTTTTTGCTCCGCAAAAACCGGATAAAAAGCAAAGCAGTTTGCTTTTTATCCCGTCGCTCAAATTTTTTCTCCACTGCGTTCCGAAAAAATATATTTCGCTCTTTTTCGATTACCCCTACCCGCCAAAAATATATTCCAAAAAACGCTTCGCTTTTTTCCATTATTTTTGTGCGGGTAGGGGTAATCGAAACCCCGTTTCATCCTTGGCAAGGATGTGTTCTACCACTAAACTATACCCGCTCACATAAAAACATTTTACCATAATTTCACCAAATTATCTGTTAAAGACTGACTTCAACAAGAAATATTGTCAAACTGTCACAATTTTTACTTGGGAATACTCTTCCCAAGTAAACTACTTATTATTTGTTATACACCACTCTCGTTGGATAAGCCATTTCAATTCCCTGCTCCGCGAATTTTTCCAAAATTTGTAAATTGATTGCTTGTTGAGTGTCCATATATTTTCCATAATCATTCGTTTCCATAAAATAAATCACATCAAAATTTAACGCGGATTCATCAAAACGATTAAAATGCGCGCGCCCAAAACGAGTTTTGTCCATCCCAGAAATAATTTCTTTCACCCATTCCGAGATCTGTTTTAATTTTTCTGTTGGAGTTTCATACACCACCCCAAACGAAAACGCTCCCTTTCTCTCTTCTAATGTTTGATGATTATGTAATTGCGCCGAAGTTAATTCTTGATTGGAAATTACAATTTCTTCTCCTTGGGGCGATAAAATACGAGTTGTTTTTATTCCGATTTTTAATACTTTTCCGCGAGTATCCCCAATTTGAATATTGTCCCCCAGCACAAAAGGTTTATCAAAGAAAATTACAAAGGAGGCAAAGAGGTCTGCTAAAATTCCTTTTATTGCAAAAGCAAAAGCAATACCGCCAATTCCCAAACCGGCGAGTAACGAATTTACATTCACTCCCAAATTGGATAAAATTAACAATAACCCGAAAGTCCATATTGCTATTTTAGCGAAAGTTCCGAGATAAGAGTAAGCGGTTTGGACTCCCCCGTCCGCTTTTTTGCCTTGCGACAATTTTTCAAAAATATAATCCACCACAATTAAAATCGCTTTAATCACTTGGTAAATAATCAGAACCAACAATATGCCTTTTATAATTTCCAATGCGCTCGCTTTGATTGTTAAAAACGGCAGGACAAAATAAAGAGAAATTAAATAATAAAACGGTGGTTTTAAACTTTGTGTGGCCTCAATTAAAATATCGTCAACATCGGTTTTGGTTTTTTCGGCGAGTTTTTTGAGACGCCTCAAAATAATCAATTGAAAAATTTTGAAAACCGCCAAGAATAAAATCAAAATCGCCAAGGCGAAAATATAATCCGTGATGGAATTACCGAATAAAAGCAGGTCATATTTTGCTGGCAAGATTGTGTATAATAATTGTTTTCCCATAATGATTTAATTGACCCGCGTCGCTTCGCGACGCGGGTCACGGTTAATTAAATTATAATTTTTTTACTTGTTGATTTTATATTTAATAATACTGGCTATTTTTATTTTACACTATCTCGCTCCTATTTCCAATCTTATTTATCATTTCTGCGAGAGATGGCGAAGCAACCTGACGGTAGGCAGGTATAGAATTATTAAAAAAACCCTCAACAAACTCACAAAAACACCTCCGAATTATAAATTATTTTGGACGAACGCTCGCATTTTCCGGCGGAGCGTTCCCTAATCCTCGGCGAATATTCGGCAAAGTTTTGCGAAAATTGCAAAAAACAAAATGGGCGGGTGCGAAGTGAACTGTACCACAAAAGACGGACACATTCGTGTCCGTCTTTTGTGGTACAGTTCAAAGCCGTCCGCCTTTTTTTATCACCCGATTTTACATCATCACATCTTCCGCAGCATCTTTTTTTATATCCGCCACCGGTTCAGTTTCAGTGGCTATTTCTTTCTTTTCTCTCACAATATTAAAATCAAATGTTTTTATTAACCAAGTAATAA
>JBDRMF010000008.1:0-16595 GCA_043812415.1 Patescibacteria group bacterium
CTACAGGGAGATTTTTTAATTCCTTTTCTTCCACTCCTCAATTTTTTTATGGTGCCCAGACAAAAGCACTGCGGGCGTTTTATATTTTTTGTTTTTATATATAACAATTTCAGGTCGCGTATAAACCTCCGAACTTGCAACTCTGTTTTCTTCCAATGATTCCTTTTTATGCAAAACCCCTTTTATCTGTCGCGCGATAACATCAATCAAAATCATCGCCGGCAAAGCCCCGCCAGTTAAAACATAAGCGCCGATTGAAATTTCTTCCGCCCTGAAAATTTTTCTCACCCGTGCATCAATTCCTTCATAATTACCGCAGATAATCACAATGTCTTTATAATTTTTTGAAAATTTGCGCGCCATCGCATTGTCAAAAAATTTTCCGCTTGGCGAAAGAAAAATAATTTTTATTTTTTTCTTTTTTCCAATCGCTTTTGCCACCGCTTTAATCACGGGCTCGGCTTTCATCACCATACCCGGACCGCCACCATAAGGTTTGCTATCCACTTTTCCATCTTTGGTCCAATCTCGCGGATTATAAAATTTAATTTTTATTTTTTTCTTTTTGATTGCGCGCGCCAAAATTGACTCGCCTAAATACGATGCAAAAGCTTCCGGAAAAATTGTAATGATATGAAAATTCATAATTATTAAAATACCACGATTTTTTTGTTTTGTCATTAAAATAAAAAGGGCGGCGAGCTTCGCTCGCCGCCCTTTCAATAATTTTTCTCATTCTGTTTTCCTACATTGACTTCAAATCCTCAATGGCATCGTCAACACTGTCGGCGTCATCTTCTACAGAACTGTCAACAGGTGCATCAGACGGAGTTGCGGAGGCGTCAAAATGATTTGATATCGGTCGGGTAGAACCCTCCGGTTCATTAATTTTCAAATTAACTCTGGAATTATTTTTCATTCCCACAACTCTCAAAAGAGTTCTTATGGCTTTAGCCGTGTTTCCACTCTTGCCAATAATTTTACCCATATCCGCTTGGTCAACATCAAGGGAAATCAAAACTCCCATTTCATCTACTTTTCTGCTAACTTTCACAGCTTCTGGATTATCAACCAATTCTTTAACGATGTATTCCAAAAACTCAATGTCTTTAGTATCTGACATATTTTTATACTTCTTTGAATTATAAATTTATAATTTAATCACAGTTTTTCGACCACTGTTCAGATTAACTATAGCAGTTTTAACAAAAAAAATCAATAAAGTTTTCCACTATACTTATCATTATATTAAATTATAATGATAATCAGAGTATGAAGACCAATTTCACAAAAAAATATTTTAATGGGAAATTGTCAAAAAACTTTTTAGCCCTTTACAAAAGCGTGTCCATCACTTATATTGCCACTGGTCTATTGGGATTATATTTGCCAATTTTTTTATACAATCTTTTTGAACAAAATATCCAAGCCGTCGCTTTATATTATTTAATCGGACATTTTGCTTACGGAATGACGGTGATGTGGGGTGCGAAATATTTGAACAAATTCGGTTTTAGAAGAGCGTTGCGACTATCCGGCTTTTTCGGGATGCTTTATTTTATGCTGTTTTATTTCACCACTGCGGATAATTTCCAAATTTTAATACCGCTAATCATTATTACTTTATTGTTTTTTCGTTTATTATACTGGATTCCCTACAATGTGGATTTTGCCAAATTTACGGATGTAAAAAACAGGGGACGCGAAATAAGTATGATGGGGGTCACCAAAAACATCGCTGCCGTCCTCACGCCCATTTTGGCAGGATTTTTAATAATTAAATTTTCATTCAATATTCTTTTTTTAATCGCGATGATTTTATATTTGTTGTCCATTATTCCCCTTTTCAAAATTGCGCGCACCAATGAAAAATTCGCTTGGACAGTCAAACAAACTTGGCAACATTTTTTTTCAAAAAAAAGACGGCGAGAAGTTTTGGCTTTTATGGCGGACGGCGCCGAAGGAGTGATTGGCGTTTTGGTATGGCCCATTTTTATGTTTCAAATATTAAACGGCGATTATTTAAAATTAGGCGTCATCGCGACCATCATCACCGGAGTAACGATTTTCTTGCAATTGATTATCGGATATTATTCCGATGAAAAAATGAACAAGTCGCGCATCTTGCATTTTGGCAGTGTCTTCTACGCTATGGGTTGGATTTTTAAAATTTTCATCGCAACCGCTTTCCAAATATTTGTGATTGATTCCTATCACAGGATAGTAAAAATATTTATGCGTATTCCGTTTGACACTATGACCTACGAAAAAGCCGCCGATGAAGGGCATTTTGTGGATGAATTTACCGTCCTGCGCGAAATGGCGTTAAATACCGGCCGAACAATTATGCTCGGACTTATAATTTTTGCCGCCTCTTTTATAAATATTCAATGGATTTTTATCTTGGGCGCCGCGACCGCCATCTCGTTCAATTTTTTAAGAATTGATACCGTTAAATCTCCTAAAATTTAATTTGCTTTTTAATATTTTCCACAACAACCACAAAAGAACAAAAATTGTTCCCGTTAAAATCCACCAACTATTTAAAATGTAAATCAGCGTCGCCAAAAGAAAACGGTACGCTTCTTTTAAGTTCGGCATCGCTCCGATAATGGAAGCCGTGTAAAAATTCAACCCTTCCTCCTTTTCTATATTTAATTTCTCTCCCGTTTGGTCTTCCTCTTTTTTTGCTATCGCCAATTCCTCATCAATTTTTTCCTTTTTTTCTTGTAAAAAAACTTTTGCTTTTTCAGCAAGATTTTGCGAAACATCCAAAACATTCTCAACAACCTCGGTGGTAATCCGAGCGGTATCCGCCAAAACAATTTTTGCCGTTTCTATTTTTGTGTCTGTCGCGCCGACGGTTTCTTCCGATTGCTCTGATTGCTCTGCGACTTTTTCCCCGCTTGATTGGGTCGGCATATCAAAAACAAGCGGGTCGGTTCTGTTCTCTTTTTCTTCCATATCTGAAACCCCGTCTCCGTCATCATCTTCATCCTCTTCGTTTCCAAGACCATCTTTGTCGGTATCAATATCAATCTTCCATTTTTCAGATAAAATTACGCCATTATTGATTAACTCCGCTACTATTGGATTTTTTCCTATCACCATTTTTTTTACATCGGAAATTTTGGCGGAAATTTGGTGTTCTCCTTTTTTGATATTCCAATCCGCCCAAGATTCAATCAATCGCCCGTTCACGACCGAAAAACTTGTTTTATTTAATAATTTATCATTGTCAAAAAATTGGATATTTCCCGTTATATCAAAACTGGAATAATTTTGAACCGCGATATAAACACGCGCGCAATCGCCGTCAAAAAATTTGTTTTGCGAATACCAAAAATTTCCCGCAAAACCAACATCAACGGATTCCGCCATCGCCACATTAATTGAAAAAAGAAAAAAGAAAAAAATAATAGAAAAAAATAATTTTTTAATTATTCGCACAATCATATATTTATTACAATTATACATTGTCTTTAGTTTTTTAACGAATATTTTATCAACAAAATGACATTTATTTGGGAGCACTTCTGGATTGCTCCGCTAAACGCTTATTTCAAAAAAACGCTCACGCATTTTTTAATCTTTGCCTGTTCCGACAATTCAAACCATTGAATTTCTTTATCGCGTTTAAACCAAGTCATTTGGCGTTTGGCGTATCTTTGTTCCGCTTTGACGGATTCTGTAATAAAATCTTCTTTTGAAATTTTCTTTCGCGAATATAAAACCAAATATTTATATGCCAGTCCAATCTCGGAAAATCTTTTATACGACAAACCTTGCTGGTGTAATTTTTGAGCTTCGGCAACCAACCCTTTTTTAACTCTCGCTAAAAATCTCTCTTCAATTCTTTTTTTCAAAACTTCCCTATCTGTCTTAATTCCAATCTGCAAAAAGTTATCCCCAGTTTTGTTAGCGCTTGGAGCACTAAGTGGAAATGACTGAACAATTTCAATCGCTCTAATTAAACGGCGAGGATTTTTAGCGTCTATTGTCTTCGCCCGTTCCGGATTCAATTTCTTCAATATCCCAAACAACTCACTTAGAGGCAAGGTCTCTAACTGAGCACGAAGTTTGTAATCGGGTTTTACTTCAGGGTAGGTAATATTTTCTACAATAGTTTGGATATAAAAACCAGTCCCCCCACAGATTATTGGCAGCTTCCCTCTTTTCAAAATTTCTTCAATTTTTTTATTAGCCAATTTTTGAAATTTAGCCACCGTAAAAATTGTCTGCGGTTTAACAATATCCAAGAGATAATGTGGGACACCTTGCATTTCTTTTTTGGTAATCTTCCCCGAACCGATATCAAGCCCTTTATAAACTTGGCGGGAATCCGCCGAAATAATTTCCCCGTTAAATTCGCGCGCCAAGTCCACCGCCAAATCACTTTTGCCAGAAGCGGTCGGTCCCAAAATTACTATTATTTTCCCTTGCATAACAACACTATATATCAAATCCGCATTTTTTGAAATTGACAAAAAAATATAAGGGTATAAAATTAAACTATCTTTTAATGATTGTTGTGACTACCAATCACAAAGTTAATTCTGACAAAACTAAGTTAAAAGATAAATTAAGAGTTCGCTTTTGAGCGAAAAATTGGGTGGAACCGCGGAGAAATTCGTCCCAATATTTTAAAGTTTTTTAAAATATTGGGACGAATTTTTTTATTTATTTTCGGATTGTTTCAACGCTTCGCTACGCCTTTTTTCTCGCAAAAACAAAAAATTCTGTCCGCGTCATCACTTCAAAAAATATCAAATAATTAAAATTATCAATTAAATTAAATAAATATTATGCAGACAAAAAGACATTCATTCGCGCACTTATTAGCGATAGCCGTATTAAAAAAATATCCAAAAGTTAAATTGGCGATTGGACCAGCAATTGATAATGGTTTTTATTACGATTTTGAATTTTCCGAAAAATTTGAGGAAAAAAATTTAAAAAATATTGAAAAAGAAATTAAAAAATTGATTGCCCAAAAATTGGATTTTACAAAAGAAGAAATAAGCGCTAAACAGGCTCGCAAATTATTTAAAGACCAACCTTATAAATTGGAACTTTTGGAAGAAATTGAAAAACCGCAAATTTATCATACGGGCGATTTTACGGATTTATGTAGTGGACCGCATATCAAAAACACGAATGAATTAAACCCCAATGCTTTCAAATTGACAAAAATAGCCGGCGCCTACTGGAGAGGAGATGAAAAGAATAAAATGCTCACCCGTATTTACGGTATCGCTTTTGACACAAAAGAGGAATTAGAAAAACATCTTGAAATGTTGGAAGAAGCGCAAAAAAGAGATCACAGAAAGTTAGGCAAGGAGTTAGATTTATTTCATATTGATCAAAAAGTTGGATTAGGTCTACCTTTGTGGCACCCAAAAGGAGCGATACTATGGAGGTTGGTGGAAGATTTTTGGTACCAAGAACATCTAAAAAATGGATACGACCTTGTGAGATCACCACATATAGGCAACAGAGTATTGTGGGAGACATCAGGACATTGGGGATTCTATAATGACAGTATGTACCCACCAATTGAAATTGGTCAAACTCTTGAAGAAAAACAAAGAGGAGTCAAGGTAAAAGAATCTGAAGAATATTTATTAAAACCAATGAATTGTCCATTCCATATTCAAATTTATAAAAACAAACATAGATCATATCGAGATCTTCCGTTACGTTGGGCTGAATGTGGTACAGTTTACCGTTTTGAAAAAAAGGGTGAACTTTCAGGACTAACAAGAGTTAGAGGTTTTACACAAGATGACGCACACATCATATGCAGAGCTGATCAAGTTGAATCTGAACTAAAAAAGGTAATTGATTTTATATTACATATCTTTAAATCATTTGGTTTTAATATTAATCTAATCAATGTTTATTTGTCCTTGCGTGATCCTAACGATAAATCAAAATATGCGGGGGACAACCAGGGATGGGAATTTACTGAAAATATATTAAGAAAAGTAGCAAAAGATAAAAAATTAAATTTTATTGAAGAAGAGGGGGAAGCTGCATTTTATGGACCAAAACTAGATTTCAAGCTAAAAGACGCTCTTAATAGAGAATGGCAATGTTCAACACTTCAATTTGATTTTAATCTCCCAGACCGTTTTGATATGACATACATTAATCATAAAGGAGAAAACGAAAAACCTTATGTGCTTCACAGAGCATTATTTGGATCATTTGAAAGATTTTTGGCACTATTAATAGAGCAATATTCGGCTAACTTTCCTGTATGGATATCACCAATTCAAGTAAAAATAATTTCTGTTAACGAAGGACATATTGAACACTGTCAACAACTTGCCAATGAATTTAGACTACAGGGGATTAGAGTAAAAGTAGACAACAACGACGAAACTGTAGGAAATAAAATAAGAAAAGCTGTAAAAGATAAAGACCCCTATATCCTCGTAATAGGTGATAAAGAAATGAACTCTGATAATTTGATGATTAGAGATAGAGGGAGTGAAGGAATACGAGAAATAAAAAAAGATGATTTTATTAATGAAATAAAAGATAAAATTTCTAATAAAATTTAGTATAAATTTCTCCAATAATTTAAATTACCGTGATCTTTTTTTTAAAATCATAATAAAAAAGGAGCAAGTTAAAAAATAACTTACTCCTTTGAATCTTAGTGATACTTTATAGATAGCACTCTGGATCCTCAGCCAAATAATCTCCGAACATATCCTCTGCTCTAGCTCGACACCCACCACAGGTAAATTTTAAGTCACAATCACCGCATTTTCCTCCCAATCTCCTTTCAACCAAAGAGTGAACGAAATGATTACTGGAATATTTAGCAAGAATTTGATCTGGCGACATCCCAGAGATGTTCATAATAGGTTGATTGGGTAACACAGGACATGGCAACATGGTTCCGTCTGGTTCTACACTGAATGTTCCAATCCCAGCAATACACCCACCATATTCATCTTCACACATTGTTGGTTCCCTATCAATATAAAACAGAGGGTCGTTGACGTCAATTACCAATTCAGTCTGTTTTTCTCTCAACTCGCCAACAATGTTCATCAACTGTTTTTTTGATTCACTGTCAAAAAATATATCCTTACCCAATGCACGACCCACCGGGATTACACTGGAAATAGAAAGGACATCCACTCCCAACGACTCAACGAGTTTCGCCATACCTTCTAACTCACCTAGTTGGTCTTTTTGTATAGTAGATCGCACAATACATTTTATTTTTGACCTCTGACAAACTAACTTTATAGCTTGAATTGCTTTATCAAAGGCACCGACAAAGTGGCGAAATGAATCATGTCTTTGTGAATTTATACTATCTAAACTGATAGAAATGCGAACTCCTTGAAACCTTAATTTCTCAAGGAGATCAAGGTGACCCGCATTAAGAAATGTCCCGTTAGTTGTTATTGCTACAAATTCACTCTGTTGACAATATTCTCTCAAAATCGAAATAAATGTTTCAAATTTAGGATGAAGTAAAGGTTCACCCCCTGAAATCAGATACCCACCCCCTTTGACTAAATGCTCATGGCTAAACTTTACTAATGATTTAAAATCACTAATTCCCAAATCGACAACCTTATTGTAAGCCCCTCGGCAGTGTTCACAACACATATTGCAACGAGAAGTGATGTTGATTTGAGCATGATATAATTCTATTTCATAAATCGCTTTTTCCGTTTCAATTTCAAACATAGTAATCCCCCTTTCATTTTTATTTTAAAAAAAAGGTCAAAGGACATAACAACAGTCCTTTGACCCATACAGTGTTAATTGACATCGCACGTAAAGCAACGACACTTTGAAACCTTAATCTTGATTCTTTTCTTTTTATTCTCAGTTTTAACTTTCTTTTCCAAATTATTCACCCCCTTTCTTTATATTAACTTTATTTTTTAATCAAAGAACAAAAAAATACTTTTTCGAGTAAGTTTTTCTTCTTTATCCCATTTTTTATTCTTATTTATTTTTACCATAAAATCAACTAAAAAACAACGGCATGTTCTATCTCATAATAAATATTAACCAAAGTCTAGTGAATATCTCAAAAAGAACAAACAAGGAGATACAAAGACCTTTTGTTATTCACCGCGCTTTAATCGGTTCTTTTGAAAGATTTTTTGCCTTTTTGGTTGAACATTACGCTGGAAAATTTCCGTTGTGGCTTGCTCCGGTTCAAATCAAAATTCTTTCCATCTCCGATAAACATAAAGAATACGCTCAAAAAATTTATAAAAAATTATTAGAGGAAGATTTTAGAGTGGAACTTGATATTGATAATGAAAGTTTAGGCAAAAAAATTCGCAACGCCAAAATGGAAAAAGTTCCATACATATTAGTCATTGACGACAAAGAATTGAACAGTCAAAATATCACGGTTGAAAGCCGAGACGCCGGCAATTTGGGACAATTTTCACTAAACGATTTGATAGAAAAAATCAAACAAGAAATTAAAGATAAAAAATAAGTCCGACACGAGATTTGACAGTGATTTGTATTTATGTTAGTATTCTGCATAAATATGACACCGAAAAATTTACCCATAGAAAAAAATAAATACGAAAGCGACTGGTGGATACTGGAAAAAGCGTCCGTGTATGTGGATTTGGAACAAAATCGCTTTTTGGATTTTTTTTATCATCCCACATTCAAAAAATGGTGGAGATTTAGTTTGTCCACGACAATTTTACTTTTAATAATCGTCCTCAGTTTTTTGTTGGTTTATCAAAACACCAACATTATTTATCCGCTTTTTCCCGAGACAAAATCTTCAATGGCCATCATTATCCAAAAAACTAAAATAGTCCCCAATTATTTCATCAAAATCGGAGCCGATATAAACGAACGGTATAATTTGGCTTCCGTTTTTTCTGCCGGAAAAAGGTAAATCTTTTTGCTTTGAATTGCAATAATAAAGCCAACCGCCCCGCTCTCGCGCGCAAAAACAAAACGATAAATTTACAAGTCAATTTGCGCCATTTTAGCGTTGGACTGGATAAACGCTTTTCGCGGAGCCACTTCGGAACCCATTAAAATATCAAATGTCTGATCCGCTCGTTGCGCGTCCTCAATAAAAATTTGCTTCAAAACCCTTTTTTCAATATCCATTGTGGTTTCATACAATTCGTTAGGGTTCATTTCGCCGAGACCTTTATATCGCTGAATTGAAACTTTGGAAATTTTCTTTTGTGGTTCCGCCTCTCCCTCTTCCGAATCTTTTTCGTCTTCAGAAATTTCATCCAATTTATTCTTTTTTAAATATTCATCTTTTTCCGCATCCGAATAAACATAAACGAATTTTTTCCCTTGAGAGATTTTATAAAGAGGTGGTTTGGCGATATAAAGATAACCGCCTTCTATCACTTGTTTGAAATAACGATAAAAAAGCGTCAACAATAAAGTTTTAATATGGTCGCCGTCCACATCGGCATCGGTCGCGATGATAACTTTATGATATCGCAATTTTTCAATATTGAAAGTGTCGCCAATCGAAACCCCCAGAGCAATCACCAAATTTTTAATTTCTTGCGAACCCAACATTCTGTCCAATCTCGCTCTCTCCACATTTAAAATTTTTCCTCGCAAAGGCAAAATTGCTTGGGTGCGTCTGTAGCGACCCTGCTTTGCACTACCACCTGCAGAATCTCCTTCCACGATAAATAATTCGGATTCGGCTGGACTGTTGGATTGACAATCAGCCAATTTTCCAGGCAAAGTCATCCCCTCCAAAGCTCCTTTTCTCAAAACATTATCTTTGGCGGCGCGCGCAGCTTTGCGCGCACGCAAGGCAATCGTCACTTTATTTATTATAGCTTTGGCGTTGTCGGGGCTTTCCTCCAAAAAATTGACGAAAGCTTCTCCAAAAACCATTTCCACCATTCCTCTGGCTTCCACACTGCCTAATTTCGCCTTTGTTTGCCCTTCAAATTGAACATCCGCTAATTTAACCGACACAACTGCGGTGATGCCTTCCAAAACATCGTCGCCAGTAAAATTTTCATCTTTTTCTTTCAAAATTCCATTTTTGCGCGCGTAATTATTTAAAGACCTAGTCAAAGTTGATTTAAAACCAGTCAAATGCATTCCCCCTTCCGCCGTTGGAATATTGTTGGCGAAGGAAATTATTCTGGATGAAATATCATCAACATATTGCAAAGCCACTTCCACCGATTCGCCCGCATCATTAACAATTTTTTCAACATAAAAAATATTTTTGTGAATTGGTTTTTGCTGTTGATTATAAAATCTGACCAAAGACAATAATCCGCCTTCAAAATAAAATGCAGTGGAGAAAATATCCAAATTCAAATCTTTAATCCAAAAAGCGTTGGCGTCGTCAATTTTTCCCGCATACTCGCGAGCGTCCATAACGGTTACTCGCATACCTTTTACAAGATAAGCTTGCTGGCGAAGATGCTTCAAAACTGTTTTGTAATTAAATTCAATTTCTTTGAATATCGCCGGGTCCGGTTCAAACACAACAATAGTTCCGTTGTTTTTTGTAGAACCGATTTGTTTAACTTTTATTTTTTGTTTGCCTTGACTGTATTCCTGAGCGTATCGTTGTCCGTTTTTATGCACTTCCACTTTAGTATAAATTGAAAGTGCGTTCACCACCGAAGCGCCCACTCCATGCAAACCGCCGGAAATTTTATAACCTTCGCCCCCGAATTTTCCGCCGGCGTGCAAGGTGGTCATAATTGTTTCCAATGCGGAAACTTTTGTTTGTTTATGCACATCAACGGGAATACCTCGCCCGTTATCAACCACTCTGATTCTGTTATTCGGCAACAAAACCACCTCGACGGAATCGGCAAAACCACCCATTGCTTCATCGCGTGAATTATCAAAAATTTCCCAAATTAAATGATGCAAACCGTCAGTGCCGGTAGTTCCGATATACATTCCAGGGCGTTTACGAACCGGTTCCAATCCTTCTAAAATTGAAATATCTTTTGCGCTATAATCGCCGTTTGCTTTTGTTTTTTTATCCTTGTCTTTAGCCATTTTTTTAATTAAAAAACGATAATTTTTATCTTTTGGTATTTCCATATTATACCAAATTTTCAATTATTTTGCTACCCTTTTCCCCCAGTATTTTAAATTCATATTTATGAAAATCAGATTATGTTTTTTTTGTGATAGCGAATTTTAAACTTGGAAGTCGGACATCCAAGTGGACAAATACTCCAGTTAACTGGAGTAGTTTTAATTGGGGACGGATTTTGGCTTGCCCGCTCAACTTTTCTTGCCTGTTTAACTTTTTTTGAAAGTGTGTCGGGAAAAAGTTAGGCGGGCAAGCCAAAATCCGTCTTTATTTTAATGTTTTAATGTTCTCGTGTTTTAAAAGCTGGCGTAAAAATCTGGCAAAAATAAATAAAGTGGGATATAATAAAAAAATGCGAGTGTAGCTCAGCTGGTTAGAGCGCGTCACTGATAATGACGAGGTCCCTGGTTCGAGTCCAGGCATTCGCACAATTTAGCAAAACAAAATGGCAATTTCAAATTTCAACGGCTACGCTTACGCAAAAGCGTAGCCGTTGAAACAAAAATGGGCGGGCGCTTCGCGCCCGCCTTGCTTTACCCAGCCCATCTGCCCCACCTTTTCCTCCCATCCTATATTTCCGTCTCGCTATCTCACTCCGCAAAATTCCACCAATGCGGATATTTTTTCACGAAGTTCTTCAAATTCTTCATCAGTGTAAGTCGTTTCCGTCATAAAATTCGGGTCGTTGGTTTTGTTCGGAATGAATTTTTGCAAATAATATTTTTTCGCTCCTTTAATCAATTCCCCAATCCGCAAAATTTCGTCTTTACTCAAAAGAGATTTTACAATCGTTGTCCGAAATTCATAATCAATACCGGATTTCATAATCAAATTTATACTCTCTTGTATTTTTTTTGTGTCAATCGGTTTTCTCACCACGGTTTGATATTTTTCCAAAGGGGCTTTCACATCCATAGCGATATAATCCACCAATTTTTTATTTAACGCTTCTTCCAAAATTTGCGGATTAGAACCATTGGAATCCAACTTCACCAAATAACCCATCGCTTTAATTTTCTGAATAAAATCCAACAAGTCTGGTTGCAAAGTCGGTTCCCCACCTGTTATCACCACCGCTTCCAATTTTCCTTTTCTCTCTTCCAAAAAATCCAAAACTTCTTCTTCCGGAATTAAAATAGCCCCTTTATTCAAACCTCGCAATTCAGGATTATGGCAATACGGGCACGAAAAATTACACCCCACTGTAAAAATAATGGCGCAAATTTTATCATTATAATCAATCAAAGAAAATTTTCGCAGTCCTCCTATATACATAATCATTTCAACCCGTCAGGGTTAATGCAAGTTCGCAAATCAAATTCCGCCTTTTTGCCTTTATTCCATTGTTGAATTGGTCTTAAATACCCCACCACTCTTGAATAAATTTCGCACGGCGCTTCGCACTCACCGCATTTTTCAGTCTCTCCGATTATATATCCGTGATTGGGACAAATGCTGAAAGTGGGACTAAAAGTAAAATATGGCAAACGATATTCGGTACAAATTTTCTTGACTAATTTTTTAATTACATTTTTATCTTTGACTTTTTCTCCCAAGAAAAAATGAATAACTGTTCCGCCAGTGTATTTTGTTTGCAAATTATCTTGCAAATTCAATATTTCAAACAAATCATCCGTATAATTCACAGGCAAATGCGTTGAGTTGGTGTAAAAAGGAATTTCCACTTCTTTCCCTTGTCCGTTCGCAAAATGGGAATTATCAAATTGCTCTTGGTCTTTCATTGCCAAACGATAAGAAGTGCCCTCCGCCGGTGTCGCCTCTAAATTATAATTATTGCCCGTTTCTTTTTGATATTGCATCAATTTGTCGCGCATATAATCCAAAACTTTCCCTGCCAATTCTTTCCCTTCCAGCGTCCCGATGTCTTTCCCAATAAAATTTAACAGCGCTTCATTCATACCCAATAATCCAATCGTGGAAAAATGATTTTTCCAATAACAACCTAATTGTTCTCTCACTTTCTTCAAATAAAATCGGGTGTAAGGATAAAGTTTTTTATCCGTGAAATTTTCCAAAACTTTTCTTTTGATTTCCAAACTGTCGCGAGCAATATCCATCGCCTGTTTTAATTGAAAGAAAAATTCTTCTTCTGTCTTCGCCAAAAATCCTATGTGTGGCAAATTAATTGTAACCACGCCGACCGACCCCGTCAAAGGATTAGCCCCGAATAATCCCCCGCCCTTTTTTTGCAAATCGCGATTGTCAATTCTCAAACGGCAACACATTGAACGCGCGTCGCTCGGTTCCATATCAGAATTGATGAAATTGGAAAAATAAGGAATTCCATATTTGGCGACAATTTCCCACAAACTGTCCAAATTTTCATCGTCCCAATTAAAATCTTTTGTTATATTGTAAGTCGGAATCGGAAAAGTGAAAACGCGTCCTTTATTGTCTCCCTCAGCCAATACTTCCAAAAACGCCTTGTTAAACATATTCATTTCCTCTTGAAACTCGCCGTATTTAGCGTTCTGCGGTTTTCCGCCTATAATCACGCTTTGATTAGCATAATATTCCGGCGATATTAAATCCAAAGTTACATTCGTGAAAGGCGTTTGAAATCCCACCCGAGTCGGCACATTGATATTAAAAACAAATTCTTGCAAAGCCTGTTTGACATCTTTGTAAGTTAAATTGTCATAACGGATGAACGGGGCGAGCAAGGTGTCAAAATTTGAAAAAGCTTGCGCGCCCGCCGCCTCGCCTTGCAATGTATAAAAAAAATTCACCACCTGCCCCAAAGAACTTCTGAAATGTTTCGCTGGAGCACTTTCAATTTTTCCTTTTACTCCCCGAAAACCCAAAATCAACAAATCAAAAAGGTCCCACCCTACGCAATAAACAGACACGATATCCAAGTCGTGAATATGCAAAAGCCCGTCTGCCCGCGCTTTTCGTATTTGAGCGGTGTAAATTTTATTCAACCAATAAGTTTTGCTGATTGTGGAAGCAATGTAATTATTGAGACCTTGCAACGAAAAAGCCATATTGCTATTTTCATTAACCTGCCAATCCAATTTTTGCAAATATTGCCCGATTAAATCAACATGGGATTCATCTATGATTGACCTTATTTGCGACCGTTGTTCTCTGTAAAGAATATACGCCTTGGCTGTTTTTTTGTAGCGAGAAGCAAGCAACACATCTTCCACTAAATCTTGCGCGAATTCAACACTCGGTATATTGCCATTGATTTTTTCTTCAATTTTGTCTATTACTTTGTTCGCCAACTCGCGGGCGTCTTTTTCCGAACCCTCGCCGGTCGCTTCCAAAGCTTTACCAATTGCGATTACGATTTTTTCCGCCCGAAAAGGAACAAGCTTCCCGTCTCTTTTTTGGATTTGTTTCAAATTATCAAACCGCTTGATGTCTTTGATCAGTGTTTCTGTTGGCATATATTCTTTTTAAAAATTTAATTGTTATTAATTTCCTCTTTGAGTTACTTTTTCAATTTCTTCTTCAATCATCGCCAATTTTTTTTGAATTTTTTCTTTAAATTGATTTAATTCTTCTAAAGTGTGGCTTCCTTCATTCATAAATTTTGAAAAAGGACAATTCGGGCAACCTCCGCTTTCTCGGTGGGGGCAATTTTCACAATTTTCTTTTGGGTTTAGACAATTTTCACTTTCACAACCATCTTGTTTTGGACAATTTGGACAATTTTCGCAATTATTTTGATTTTCCATAATAATTTGATGGGCGAAAAACAGAACGCTCCGCTTCCCGCTCTTTGTTTTTCGCCCGTTGATAATTAATTAATAATTTTTAACTAAAAAGAACAAAAACTCGCTATTTTTACGCTTTTTTTACAATTTTTACTGTTATTTTGATAAAAACTACTTAAATCTATTATAGATTTTACACTACAATTTTTTAAAAATCTCTGTGGATAAAGTGGCATAAAACAGAAAATAAAAAGTGTAAAGAAAATTTCACGGGATTTTCTTTTAATTATGTTATAATGTCAAGGAATATATTATTACTTTAATAAACAATAAAAAAATGAGCGAGAAAAAAGATAATATTCTTAAAAATTTAGACGAGTTTGTAAAAAAAATTGATGAATTGAAAAAACAAGACAAGATGGATATTTCTTCCGACCAAGATTTGAGTATCGCGATTATGAATTTGATTTCAATTGAAGAACATTTTTTCTTCACGGGTGCCAAGCTCGGCAAACCCGCCTATTACGACCTTATCAAAGATGTTCGCGAGATGCGAAAAGACCTGCTCAAAGAAATTATACCGGAATACGAAGGTGAAATTTGGTGCGTTTCCAAACATTTGCTCGCCGCGTCAATGCGTTTGATGGAAGCGGGGACAAAACAATTGGGCGTCGGCGAAAAAGAAAAAGCGTCGGCTTTATTTGAAAAAGCTTATAATTTGTATTCGTTATTTTGGGGGTTAAATATGAAATTATTAAATGTCGGCGATATCAAAAAATTAGACGATAATGCTCTTAATAAATGCGACCGAGAAAAAAACGGTATTGTGGGCAAACTCGGCGAAGTCGTCAAAAAAACAGTAAATTGTTGTATTGAATAAAAATAGTCTAAATAGACTAAATAGTCAAAAGTCCGTAAAGCCTGCCTGCCGGCGGGCAGGTCTGTAAAATCAAAAATAGGCGACTAGCGACTAATTTAATTCATTTTTTTACTTAGTACACAAAAAAAGCGGTCGCTTTTTTTGTGTACTGTTTGTTTTTATGTTTTTTTTGGGCGATTGGCTCCGCCAATCGCTTGCAAAGCACCCCTGACTATTTTAGTTTAGGGACGCTTACTGCTTCGCAGTTTCGTCTTTGTTTGCGGTGAGATTGTAACCTTTGCGCGAACCTTTTTTGAACAACAGTCGCGAAGCGATTGATAATTCGCACGCGCCACGCGCGTGGTGGCTCTAAACTTCATCTTACGCGCGGAGCGCGTGGTAATGCCAACCATTCCGCGCCTCGGGCGCGCTCCCTCTGGTCGCGCACGCAAAACCAAAAATTTCCTTATCCTTAAAAAAACGGCGGGGGGTGCAGGGGGGAGCCGCAAAAAATTGAAAGGAAATGTTTTGGTTTTGCTTTCGCCGCTTCACTCCTACAAAAAAGGCTTATAAATAGAATATAGCATAATCAGTAATATATCGTCGCCTTTTTCTCCGTAGTTCGCGTCGACCCGAGGCGCTACGCCTGTGGTAAATTGTCAGTCCGCTCACTCACGAGAAACGCTTCGCATTGGCTGTTCACTCCGTTCACAATGCCTGCTCAGCGCTCTCGTGGCTCGCTCAGTGGATTCGACTAGAGTTTTGTGGTGATTGTTCGGAAAAGAAAAAGGATTGTGCTAAACGCACAAACAAATCATATTGCGCTTGCCCCAACCCTCCCAATGCGCGCGCAAGCGTTGCTCCCTTAAAACTATTTTCCGGCTAATTTGGCGGCTTCATCAATCCACCTAGCTAAAGCTTCTTTGTTTGTATATTTATAAGCCTTAAAACCGTTTTCTTTTATTCCTTTTGGTATTGC
>JBDRMF010000009.1:0-13622 GCA_043812415.1 Patescibacteria group bacterium
TAGATTGCATCATCCAAAGACAGCCACTTTATTCCAAGTTCATTTTTCAACTCCTTTGTCGTGAACACAGGATTGCCTTTTTCTTTTATTATCCCTGTATAGCAATATACTTTTTGAATCAAATTAGGACTAACTCCATACTCAATTATAAGTCCTACTTCTTTTGCAAACTTAACATCGCATCCGGTTTCCTCTTTAGCTTCTCTCAATACGGCTTCCATTATCCCCTCCCCAATTTTAACACCGCCTCCGGGAATTCCATACTCTTCTTGATAGCTATTATTTTGTTGATAGTGATTTAATGCTATTTTGCCATCTTTATCAACAATAATAATTCTTACCGCATTTCTTGTTTTTGTATATTCAGAATCATCTTTTTTCTGAATATTATCAAATATTTCTTCTTCACGAATTATTTTAAGAATTTTCATATAAAATTAAATATTAATTTAAGGGAAAATCGCAGAGCGATTTTCCCCCTCTGCCATTTACCTGCAACCAGTCACCAGTTACTATCCACTAGTCACCATTTCCCTTTCTATCTCCACTAATCTCGTGTATTTCGCCATCCGTTCCGGTTGAATAGGGGCGCCGGCTTTAATTCCATAAGCACCAACACCTACCGCCAAATCAGCAATAAAAGAATCCATCGTTTCACCAGACCGATGCGACACAATAATTTTAAGCCCCGCTTTTTTCGCAACAGCCACCGCTTCCAAAGTTTCAGAAATTGTCCCAATTTGATTGGGTTTGATAATAACCGCGTTCACCAATTTTTCAGTGGCGGCCTTAGCAATCAGACGAGGATTAGTCGCGGTCAAATCATCTCCCACCACCAAAATTGATTGAGCGACTTCATTACAACTTGCAGAAACGACGGTCGCAAAGCGACCGTCTTTGCGAGCTTGCAAAGCGATCCAGTTTTTATATTCCACTTTTTGAGTTAAAGAAGCAAAAGCGTCAAAATCATTTTCTGCAAACGGGTCCTCAAGACTCACTATCGGAAATTTCTCAATCAAATTTTTATAAATCCTCGATAATTCGTCCGAGGAATATTTTTGGTCTAAAACATTGTATTTGCCATTTTTAAAAAACTCCCCGCCTGCCACATCAAGCGCCAATTTATTATGCAATCCGGATAAAATTTCAAAAGGTTCTTCAATTTGGCTTATTTTCGGAGAATAACCGCCTTCATCGCCCAACGCAATTTCGCCATATTTTTCTCGCAATAATTCGCCTAATTTTTCAAATAAAATTTGTAGTTGATTGAACGGCTCAACGATTGTTGAGCCATCACCCAACACCAATATATATTCTTGAAACGGCAAATTAAAATTTCCATGCGCTCCGCCATTCAAAACATTCGCAAACAACCGTGGAAACCCAACAAAGTTATCCCCACAACCCTTGGCACTCCGAGTGCCAAGGGTTTGAATATATCGCCACAAGGGTTGATTGTTTATTTTCGCTTCTAATTTTAGTATGGCAACACTCACCACCAACAATGCGTTTGCGCCCAAATTTGATTTATTCTCCGTTCCGTCCAATTCTAAAAGAATTTTATCAATTTCAAAAACATTGACCTCTTTCCCAATCAAACGGGGCCCGATAATTTCATTTACATTTTTAACCGCTTTCTCCGCCGACACAACCACGGCTTCTTTGGAACCGCAACTTTTTCCGGACGGCGCAGACGCGCTCGCTGAAAAATCCCCCGCCGTGATTTCCACTTCCAGCGTCTCCACCCCGCGCGAATCTTTTATTTTTTTAGCTACGCAATTTTGAATAGTGTTCATATTTCTATTGACAAATTTATAATATTTGATAATATAATAGATATTATGGCTTCGGCCTCCGAGACTTTCTTCGCGAGAAGAAAGACCGTTGATAAAAACATCTCTCTGAGATGTTTTTATTATTTTATACAAACTCCCTTAATTTATCTTTTATTTTTTGAAAATCACTTTTTGAAACGATACCTATCTTTCTAAATAATCGTTTGCTACTGATAAATTTCAACTGAGTCAAAACAACCGAATTAAAACCTATTTCTTTCTCGCCAAAATCTTTTAACTGAAAATGAAATTTATCAATCTTATCTTTAGTGGTTATTGGCAAAACATACAAACCCTCTCTATTAAACACTTTTATTACCAAAGCGGGCCTATCAAAATTTTGACTTTTTCCGTCTATTTCTACTCCAATATTTATACCAAATGAACACCACCAAATTTCACGATTTTCAAACCAAAAATTCTTGTCATTTATCCTTTGATGAATTTTTTGTTTTTCAGTATTCCAATTTTCAAAATCTTTTTTATATTTCATTGTTTTCATAACACACTGCTTTTTCATCTCCTAAAACAAAAACTATCGGACCTAATAAATCTTCTTCAAAATACACATCGCCACCCATTTGAATTGAAAAAATTTTTATACCATTTTTTTGTAATTCTTTTAGCACCTCAAAAATACCAACCTTAACTAAAGGTATTCTATCAATAGCCCCCATAGAAAAATGAAAAGTTTCCTCATTAAAAAACAAGTTTTCTTTCCCTTGAAAAAACAAACCATTTACACCTAAAGCAAAAGCTGTTCTGGCAATCATCCCAATATTGGTCGGAAACTCAATTCTATTTATAAATAAAAAGAAAGGATCTTGATCTTTTTTATAAATATCATCTAAAAGATTTTTCAAAGTCCAATTATTTTCCACCCTTAAAAGACCCGAAATAACCTCTGTGGTATCAGAACCTCTTCTTTTTTCCATCTTATAACGAGACAATTCTTCTACAGGAATTCGTTGTTTGGTCGCCAATTTAATAATTTTTTGAGTTTGAATATCTTGATCCAAACCACTGGCTAAATTTACTTTTTCAAAGGAAGCGTTATCTTCCAAAAACTCCACAAGCACATTTTTATTTCTTACTATTATATTTTCCATAAATTTTATTTCTTCATATTCTGCTCTATTTCATAAACTGCTTTGGTTGTTTTTATAATTGTGTCAGCCGACAATGAAATACTATCAATTCCGCAATCCACTAAAAATTTCACAAATTCTGGGTAATCGCTCGGGGCTTGTCCGCAAATTCCCACTTTGGTTTTTGTTTTTTTGGAGCGTTTTATCAAATCCGCAATCAAAATCTTGACCGCCTCGTTATTTTCATTTCCAACGCCGGCGACATCAAAATTACCGCTGGAATCTCTGTCAATACCCAGCGTCAATTGCGTCAAATCATTGGAACCGATTGAAAACCCGTCAAAAATTTCCGCAAATTTTTCCGCCAAAATTATATTGGACGGAATTTCTGCCATCATCAAAATTTCCAATCCATCCTCCCCGCATTTCAAACCATTTTTCGCCAAAACTGCCAAAATCTTTTTTCCTTCTTCAACCGTTCGGCAAAAGGGAACCAATATTTTCAAATTTTTCAACCCCATCGCAATACGAACTTTTTTGAGCGCTTGGCATTCCATTTCAAAAGCCGGCAAAAATTCCGCGGAATAAAAACGGCTTGCCCCGCGCCAACCCAACATCGGATTAGCTTCAGTCGGTTCGTAAGCTTGACCGCCAATCAAATTCGCATATTCATTCGTTTTGAAATCAGACAAGCGAACAATCACTGGTTTAGGATAAAAAGCCGCCGTTATCATCGCCACCCCTTCCGCCAATTTATCCACAAAAAATTCTTTTTTATCGGTGTAACCCACTGTTAAAGCATCAATTTTTTTCTTTATTTTGGCGTCCTGCTTATTATAATTTACCAACGCCAGCGGATGAATTTTTATTGAATTATTGATAATAAATTCCAAACGCGCCAAACCCACGCCGTCATTGGGAATAAAAGAAGATTGAAACGCCATCCCTGGATCGCCAATATTGAGCATTATTTTTGTTTGCGGTTTTCGCAAATCTTTAATAGTCGTCTTTTTAATTTCAAACTCAAGTAAACCATCATACACAAAACCGATTTCGCCTTCGGCGCAACTCACTGTGATTTTTTGTCCCGACTTGATTTTTTGCGTAGCATTTTCCGTTCCCACCACGCACGGTATTCCCAACTCTCTGGAAACAATCGCGGCATGGCAATTATTTACGATAAGTGGCGTCAATTTTGAAGTAAAAACAAAATAATTATGATTGCCTTCCACTGTTAAATTATAAACATTTTCTGTCCGCGACTTTTTAGCATCAGTCGCCCTAAGTGAAACAAAATCCGCCCTAATAATTTTTAATAAAATATCTCTGATATTTCCTTTTAACAAAGGCAAAATATTTTTTTCTATTTTTTGCTTATCTATTAATAAATTTTTATTTATGTATGGCTTTATTTTGCCTTTTGCATTAACCATTTCCGCGATATCAAAAAACAAGGATTTTGCCGAAAGTAATTTTGTGCCATTAATAACTCTATTTGAATTCCCTTTGACCCTTTTTGTGTATTTCAATAACGCATCAACATTATCAACTATTTGAACATTGTAAATGTGTCTATTATTTGTAATTTGGGGCAAAATATTTAATTTAAGACAACTAACAACCACCGCTTGCAATAAAATATCATTTGAAATAAAAATATTTATTCTGTTTGCTTTTTGATTGAATGTCCCATCGCCATCAATAGCCCCCGCCAAAAAATTATAATTTATTTCAGTGGGGCAATTGAGCATATTAACCACCAAGTCATTTTTCCAAGCTGTAAATTTTTCAGCCACTTCTTTGCTATAACAACGAAAAGCTGTCGCAGAACCCCTCACTTCTTTTCCTCTAATTAAACCATTCGTTTCTTTTTTAACACAAACGCCCATTTTTTTGTTAAATAATTCTTCAAAATACGCGACCACAGTTTTTATCAAAACTTCTTTTTCTTTGGTTTGCTTTTGAATAAATTGAACTTCCCCATGTGTTCTTGAAACTGAAATGAAACCATCTGTATAAATACAACCCCAAAGATACGCCAATTTGGGAGATATTTTGTTTTTACCAAATGCCTTTATTTTATCAACACCAAGCACAAAATTTTTAGTTTTTAAAACATTTTGAATTTCTTGGTCAACTAATGTCCTATTATTTAATGTTAAAAATTTATGGTCGGGTGTTGAAAATAAATAATTGTCTTTGTGTCGACCTGTTTGAGAAAAATTAGTTTTAATCGTTTTTGATTTTTTCGCCAGAATATCTATAATTTTTTTCCATTCATATTGCAATGTCTCTTTATTCAAAGATTGTGTGTAGAGCCCTTTTTTAATTTTGTCTTGAGTAATTTCATTCATTTTCAAAAAACCCAAATTAGTTAAAATTTGTGTTTCGCCCGCAAAACAAGTGCGACCACCTTTATTAGTGACGATCGCCGAAGCAATTTTCATAATCGGTTCCCAATCTGGATCTGTCATATTTGTTACTAAAACTTCCCCTGCTTTAAAATTTTCAATTCCGGCTACGCTCATAATTTTGTTTGCCGTTCCTGCGCCAATTTTCCAACCAACACTTTGCCCTTCCGTCAAAACTTTCCTTTGCTGGTATTCAACGCTGGTAATTTTTAATTTATATTCTTCTATAATATTTGCATCTCTAATACTGTGTACCGTTTCCGGACGCGCTTGCACAATATATAATTTGCCATCTTCGCCATCCAACGCCCATTCCATATCCATCGCTCGCCCATAATGTTTTTCAATTATTATTCCCCAATCAGCAAGTTGCAAAACTTGCTCGTCCGTCAATGATGATTTTTGCCGGTCTATTTTATTTACAGAAATATTTTTAACGGGCAATGCGCTCCCTTTTTTTGACGCATAAATCATCTTTATTTTTTTCTCTCCGAGACGACGGGCAATAATCGCGCGCATCGGTTTGAAAATAAAAAATTCATCTGGATTAACTTTGCCTTGCACGATATTTTCGCCCAAACCATAAACAGAATTTATTAAAACCACATCCCGAAAACCAGTTTCCGTATCAATAGTGAACATCACCCCCGAACTTGCCAAATCAGAGCGAACCATTTTTTGAATTCCCACCGACAATGCGATTGAAAAATGGTCAAATCCTTTATCAGCTCTATATGAAATCGCGCGATTGGTAAAAAGAGAAGCAATACATTTTTTCACGGCAATCAATAATTGTTCCCCCCCACTAATATTCAAAAAAGTTTCCTGTTGCCCCGCGAAAGAAGCGTCTGGCAAATCCTCCGCTGTCGCCGACGAGCGAACCGCCACCGATAAATCAGCAACGGCGTATTGGCTTGATAATGTTTTATAAGCTTTCAAAATATCCCGATTTAATTCTTCCGGCAATTCAGTTTTTAAAATCAAGTCGCGCGCTTTTTTTCCTCGTTCCATTAAATTCTGAATATTATGAGTATCCAAATCTTTAAAAATTTCCTGAAGTTGTTTTTTAAGCCCGCTGTCTTTCAAAAAAATATTATAAGCGTAAGCGGTTGTGGCAAAACCGTCTGGAATTAGAATGCCTTTTTTGGTAAGTTTTTGATACATCTCTCCCAAAGACGCATTTTTCCCGCCCACAATAGCGACATCGTTTTTATCAACTTGATTAAAAAATAAAATATTTTTTTCTTCTTTTTGCATACAGTTTTTAATTTTAATTCTTATAAATAAATATATGATAAGTATACCAAAATTAACAAAAACATAAAAGCGCAATATTTAGAAATTAATTATCGTCGCGCCCAAATATTATTTAAAGGTTACGATTAATTCTTAGAGCCTGTTTACAGTCTTTCTGATATAATAAAAGTATATGAAATACCCAAGCGATATAACTCGAGCGCAATTTAATAAAATAACTCCAATGCTTGAGGGGGCAAGAAAGAAAACAAGACCAAGAACCCTTGATCTATATAAAGTTTTCAATGGATTATTGTATGTAGTTAATACAGGATGCCAACGGAGAGCTTTACCAAAAGATTATCCAAAATGGAATAGTGCGCATAAATATTTTCAAATATGGAGCGAGTTACCAGATAACAAAACAGAGAGCGTCCTCGCTCAGATTTTAAAAAAAATCAGTCGGAGAAGAGCGTACTAAAAATGGAAGAAAGCCCTTAACAACCATGGTTATTGTTGATGCACAAAGATGTTAAAATACGAGATATTTCAACCACAACTCTCTTAAGAGACGGCGCCCCAGCTGTAACTCTCTTAAAATATCTTGAATTCTGGCATCAAAACACAAAATGTACACAAAAAAAGCGGTCGCTTTTTTTGTGTACCCAATGGAAAACAAGACTCATTATCAAAGACAAAAAATAGGCGACGAAGTCGCCTCTCTTTGCCAAACTGGATCACTTCGTCATTCCGCTTACCCACTCAACCGAGCGCTTAATGAAATTAGGTACTCTGTTGTTTGGGCTTCGCTCCATTCCTCGCGAAGACAACGGACGATTGGCTCTACACAAAACGAGCGACCGCTTTTTTTGTGTACCGAAAATATAACCTAAAAAATCTTTATTTTTTGTTCCGAGTATTTAATGTTTTTAGATTTACATAAGTTAAAAGTTTCTTTTAACCATTTATCATTTTCTATTTTTTCAACTGTCATATATAAAACATCTTTACCAACAAAAAGATTAGATTTAAGCATTATCACCAATTCCTCACAGTCATATGGAAAAACCCAAACACTATTTTGCAATTTTACAAAGCCTAATCGATTCAAAGTCCCCCTTAACAAATCGCGGGTCCTTTTTCTTTTTTCTTTTATGTCAAAAATAACTACTCGCCATTTTTTATCCCATTTCTTAGGTTGTTTGATTTTTAAATCCCCTATTTTATATTTAGCTAATTCAATTTCTCCTTTCTCAGTCAACTTTATAAATTTTTTACCACCTTTTATTTCAAAGGCTATAAAACCTTGCCTTAACAAATTCCCAATAGAATTATTTAAATATTTCTTTCTGTTATAATTATTTTTGCCAGAAAATTGTTTAATCACCTGAAGAGCGTTTGGTGCCAAGACAGCCACACCTATCAGACCAACCACTGCCACTGTCATTAAGATAATTTTTTTAACGGGAATTTTTTGCATTTAAATTTGTTAAAATAAATAAAAAATAAATTAATTGATACTGCGCAAAAACAACGGTCGTTCATTTTGTGCAGTATAATTTATACAACATAATTGTATATTATTAATTTATTATTAAACTTAATTCATAATTAACCATTTTTCTATTTCAGTGCACAAAAAAAGCGGTCGCTTTTTTTGTGTACTGTTTTGCTAAAACTATCTCCAATAAATTAATTGGATTAAATAATAACATTGTTTCAATATCTCGCTTTTTTACGCTTAGCGTTTAAATAATATTTATTTCTTTAGTATCAAATAAAAATCAGCGACATTTATTCCAGTTTTGCCGGTTTTGATTTGCGTTCCCATTTTTTTAAAAAAATTATATGAATCGTTGTTTAACAAATATTCTTCCGAATCAATACCTGTCTCATTTATTTTGTCCAATAAAATATCGTCCGCCAAAGCACCTGCCGCATCAGTGTTATCCCAACCATCAGAAGCAACTGCCGCTATCAATGTATTTTCAGGCAATTTCGCCACAGCGCCCAAAACAAATTCTTGGTTTCTGCCACCCTCTCCTTTCCCGTTAACTTGCGTCGTCATTTCCCCTCCCCATATATGACACGACTTCGGTAAAATATTTTCGCTTAATAGTTTTCCGCTCAACTCTTTGGCTTCGCCCTGCAAATCAGTAGTTTCAATATAAGCATCATACCCCAAGTCCTCCGCTTTTTTTTGCATTTCTTCCAACGCCACATTGTTTGTAACCAACAAAATATTATCCACCTCTTGAAAATATTTTTGCTCTTTGGGAGTTTCTTTTAAAAAAGAAATCATCTCTTTTCCTATACTTATTTGTTCCAAACCAAAATAAGATTCCAAAACAATTTGCGCGTCTTCTTTTGTGGTTTCATCCATCACGGTCGGACCAGAAGCAATCATACTGATATTATCGCCCGGCACATCGGAAAAAATTAAGGAAACCAATTTAGCAGGATAAGCCAATTGGGCGAATTGCCCCCCTTTGATTTGAGACAAATGTTTTCTGACGATATTTATTTCTCCAATCGTCGCCCCTTTTACCATTAAAGACTGAGTAATTTTCTTTAAAGATTCATCATCCACCCCCATAACAGGAGCACATAAAAGCGCCGAGCCACCACCGGAAACAATGGTCAAAATTAAGTCATTTTTTCCCGCTTTTTCCAAAATTTCCACAATAGATTTCGTCGCCAAAATATTTTCTTTTGAGGGCAAAGGGTGACTGCCTACTTTTGATTTTAATTTTTTGAATTTATCTTTTTTAACATCCAAAACGACACCGTCGGTGATTTTATCGCCTAAAATATTTTCAAATATCCGCGCCGATTGATTGGCGCATTTTCCAATTGCGATAAAAAAAATCTTTTTATATTTTTTGAGATTATATTTTTTATTTTTAATTTTCAAAACGTCTTCTTGTAAAGAAACATTTTTTAAAATAATTTTGTCAGTTAAAACAGCTTGATAACCGGCTTCCAAAATATCCAAAGCGTCTTGTCTGAAAGAATTAGTCGCCAAATCTTTAATATTTTTTATTATAGTTGTTTTCATAATATTTATTATACCAAAGAATTAAAAAAATAATATCAAATCTCCACAGTTTTACTTAGCGCTCCAAGCGCTAAGTCATTATGCGAATAACTTTTTTATTTTTTAATAATTTTCACAAATTAAAAGACGGCGAATTGCTCCGCAATTCGCCGTCTTAAAAAATCTCAAAAAATTTCGCAAAATTCACCAAAATTTCGCAAAATCCTGTCAAAACACATAATTCTCAAAACAAACCGTTCGGCACCGACGGGATAGTCGCCCCGACAGAACTCAGCGTTATTTTGATAATTGCCCAGGCGCTCACCATAATAAATATCCCGATAATGCCCCATAACATATGATTGCGTCCAATTTTCCGCGTTTCTTCCTTTCCGGCGCCCCTCATGTAATCGGCAATACCCCAAAAAAATATTACTATAGACAACATAAATAACAGCAAAATTATAGGCGCGATTATTTGTGTGTTTATATTTTTTATTAAAGTATTGACCATTTATTTTTTAGCAAACAATTCAAATCATCTCACCTCCCAATCCACACTGGGAACAGCCGTATCCAAATTAAAAGTGTCACCCAAAACATTCACCAAGCCCCACACGGACACCATCACAAATAAAATCACAACTCCCCAAATCATATTCTCTTTAGCTTTAGTTTTTTCTTCGCCATCCTTCAACATATACAGAACCAAAGAATAAACAAAAAACAAAACAGCTGCGCTCAACAACAGAGGCATAGCCACCCCCATCAAATCAGACAAGGTCCCCATAACCCCTTTCAAACCACTTGTTGCGGCTAATGTGATCAAAGGCAAAGCTAACGATAAACTCAAAATAATTTTCTTCATAAAAATTTAATTTATTAATTAATAATATGACTATATAATAACAGATTTAATTTAAAAATACTTAATATCTTGTGGAAAAACTCAATCTACAATATAGTGGCGCTTAAAATTTCAACCAAGCCCCACACGGACACCATCACAAATAAAATAATAACCCCCCACACCATTTGCTCTTTAGCTTCTTTCTGTTGTTCTCCCGCCTTTGTCATATATTGCGTCAAAGACCAAAGAAAATAAATAACGGCCAGCGTTCCAATCAACGGCAAAACGGCTTGTAAAACAACTTTAACTTTTTCTATAAGACCCAACACACCATCGGCGGCAAAAACAAATAATGGCGCGAAACTTAAAGCCAAAATATTTAATGATGTTAATATAGTTTTTTTCATAATTCTTTAAATAAACATAATTATGTTTTTTATCAATTCACAATTACATATAATTATATAATTTTTATATAAATTTTACTAATAATAAATTACCGCCAATTAAACTCGGGCCAGCTCCACCCTTGCGGGTTATACCATTGATATTCGCTGTTTTGAGTTTTTTGCACTGCTCCACCAGTAAAACTTCCTTCTATAATCCACGGCATTCCAGAATTATCAGCAGATTTTGAAGTTTGTGTCCTTGATTTTGGCGTAACCAAATCTTGGCGAATACTATCAAGACTGTCAGTTTCTTTTTTAATATCTTCTAATAATTTTTGTTGTTCTTTAATACCTTCTAATAATTCTTGTTGTTGTGTTTGTAATAAATTTTTAATCTCTTTATCTATGCCAGTCAATAAAAAATCAGTCGGCACTTGCGTGTTCGTTCCAAATGTAGTTGACAACATACCTATCAAACCCCACACCGAAGACATCACAAAAAAAGAAATTACCCCATAAAGCATCACTTGTTTGGCTTCCTCTTTATTTTCTCCGGCATTTCTCAAATATTGAGCCAAACCCCATAAAAAATATAAAAAAGTCAGAAGAACTATTACCGGCAAAATAGCGTACAAAATTTCCGCAAATATTATAACGACACCCTTGAAATCACTCGGCGCGCTTGCCGCATTTGTTGCCATAGGCAAAAAAGAAAACAAAACGACCAATCCGCAAATCAGACGATAAATATTAAAAAATCCGATATTCTTTTTATTTTTTTCTATATCTTTCATATATTTTATATCTTAAATTATGAAGTATCTACTGCTTCAACTGCCACGCTATCGCTCGCAGAGACAAGGGTGGGAACAAACTTCTTTTTGCAATCGCGCGCGAGTTCGCTTGAAAACGAGATTTTTTGTAGCTCTGCCACCGACGAAGTCCAACCTCTAATAAACCATTAACTGAATTTTAGTTTTTTGACTTTATCTTTACCGCAATTGAGATCGGACTTCTTTTCTCAACAATAACTACATAATACCAAAAAAATAATTATTCAACCACAACCAATATGTGCATATCGCCATCACCACTTATCCACAGCTTACTTGGCACTCCGAGTGCCAAATGCGAGTGCTAAGTGTTTTATTCTAAAAATAAGACGACAAATCATTTCAAAATAGTCCGGTTATTCCCGTAGGGGTAAGACACCTACGGGAAATGACATTGCCGTAGTTGGATTACGGCGATTAAAAAAGGCGAGATTGTTAAAAACAATCTCGCCCGCGAACTATACCACCCTTTTTGAACATTTAAACCATAAATCACCTCCTTTTTTCTGGAGAGAATAATAAAATTATTTTTTATTCATCCTCCCTAACATTTTATCTATTGCACGCGTGGTATGCGCGCGATAGAAAAATTCAAACCCGTCGCCAATGGGAACAAGACGATGAGTTCTTTTTTTTGCCACCGTTTGTTTCTGCGTCCACCCCTTTGGGTGAACGTCCATAAAATATTTCCGCCCAGGATGAATAAAAAACTCCTTTTGTAGATCCTCTCCGTTGGGGAATTTTATCGTGAAAAAAATTTGAGGGTTATAACTTTTTTTTGTTATGGGTGCGCTCGTGCACCCAACCAAAAACAACACCCCCACCGCCACGATCAAACAAACTACTTTTTTCATTTTTCCCTCCTTGCCCGTCCTAAAAATCAGGACTTGATAATTATAGTTAAAATCAAAATTTTTGAATAACTCAACCCGTTGAGTTAATTATTTGTCAAAATCACCCCCTTACCTTTAAATACGAACTTTTGACAAAATTAAAAATTAGTTAAAATAGTCTATATGAAAAAGAAAAAAATAATAAATAATCAAGAAGTTAATAAAGCAAAAACACAAGTTTTAAACACAAACAAACCCAACAAAAGAAAACACTTAGATCTGGATGATAGAAAGATAATAGAGAGAATGTTAAGAGCAAAACACAAACAAAATGAAATAGCTCGAACTATAGAAAGAGGGAGAAGTACAATATCGGAAGAGATTAAAAAAGGAAAAGATAAAAATGGAATATATAGAGCCAAAAAAGCTCATCATCGAGCATACACAAGACAATATTACAAAAAACTAGATTGTTTGTCGGTTAGTATGAATATAGAATTGCAAAGATATGTGATTGAAAAAATAGAGAAAGGAGTTTCTCCTGAAGATATATCTTCTGAATTAGGAAATGAAAAATGTAATTTAAAATATGTCAGCAACAAAGCTATTAGAAAGTTCATTCACAAAAGAAGACCTGATTTAGAAGTAAATTTGTTTTGGAATAGAAATAATAAAAAAAGTGGTCCTAAACAGAAAAAAGGTAGGTATATAGGTGATATTGATAGAAAGTTTATTGAAAAAAGAGAAGAAGATTTTGGTTGGTTATTTAATTTAGAATATGGACATTGGGAAGGAGACTTTATTGTTTCAAAACATAATTCATTTGTGATTTTAGTATTAGTGGAAAGAAGTTCTAAACTTACTTTAATAAGAATCTTGTCAAATAGAAAAAATATGTTTGTAAATGAATGGATTTCTTCTTTGTTAAAAGGTTACAAAGTAAAGTCTTTAACTCTAGATAATGATATTGCGGCTTAATGGAACTTTTGTGGGGCTAATTTCTGCCAATAATGATAGATTTGGTCATTTTTAATTTACGCCTATGAGTTAGCCCAGCGTGGATACTAATCGCCGTTTTTATCTTTTTAAAAAATCCATCCAAAGAATTGG
>JBDRMF010000010.1:0-6643 GCA_043812415.1 Patescibacteria group bacterium
CGGATGTTTTGTGGAAATATTGGGAATTTAGGATGTAAATATTGTGTTAATCCATTATGTAATTATGCATAATTACATAATGGATTGATTGGTTAAAACTCATTTGGTGATTCCTTTAGTGATTTATAAAATCGGCCATCCGATGGCCATAATATATCCGTCAAATAAAATCGGCCATCCGATGGCCATAATATATCCGTCAAATGCATTTTCAGATGTGTTTTTTGGAGAGGTTTTGTTATAATTAAATTAATGATTAAGAAAGTTAAAAAATCTTCATTAAAAAAATATATAATCTTGTCACAAAAACCAGTTATGCTTTAAGGGTTAAGTCTACTTCCGCTGGAAAAAAGGGGACTATTATTGGAAAATGGTCAGTCAATAAAAATAAATAAAACTGGGGTCAGAAACAGAAGAGAAACTGGGGTCAGCCACCATTAAATTAAATCAATAAACAGAAGATTGAAAATTAGCTCCAACAAAGGTTGGTTATGAATCGTCGGTTATGCGACCCGCCTACCGGCAGGCAGGTAACCGACTATAGTATAGCCAAATAAATATAGAGAGGTGAAGCCTTGTTCGTCTTTGCGAGCTTTTAGTGATGCGAGCCAAAAATGGTAAGTGGACTGGACTGTTTGACCACCCGTAGGTGTGGCTTCGCTTCGCTCACAGAGACGAACAAACTGGGTTGCTTCGTCACTCCCAGAGGTTGCTCTTCGCAAAGACGGAAAAGAAAACTTGCAAATTATTGATTTTGTAAATATTGGTAAATGTTTTCAAGGGCCTTGATGCCGTCGCCGACGGCGATATTGTTTTGGTGATACAATCCATCTGAACAATCTCCGGCCGCCCAAACGCCTGGCAGCGAAGTTTTTTGGGTTTTAGCGTCCGTGATTATCGCGTCAAATTCATTTGTTGCCACTAAATTTTTGACAAATTCCGTGGCGGGCATTGAGCCGATTTCTACAAAAACCCCTTCTACAGGCATCTCTTTTTTTTCATTGGTCAGAGTGTTTTTATATATAATAGATTGGATAAAATTATCCCCTTTAATTTCTGTAATTTGTGCATTTAAAATTGCTTTAAAATTAGGTGTTTTGCTTAATTTTTTTATTGTAATTTTGTCGGCGCGAAATTTGTCGGAACGATTTAATAAAGTAACACTTTTGGTATAAGCTAGTAATTGGGAAGCACTTTCAAAAGCGGAATTTCCACCTCCAATTACCACGACATCTTTACCTGTGAAGAGGGGGCCATCGCAAGTAGCGCAATAAACAAGTCCTTTGCCTTCAAAATTTTCAGCTGTCGCAATTGCTAATTTTCTTCTTTGTTTTCCTGTGGCAACTAAAATAGTTTTTGTTTGATAAACGGCTTGGTTTGTTTTAACTTCAAAAATATCTGATTTTTTTTCTACTTTTTCAACTAATTCTTTTTTGATATCAATAATATTATCTGCATAAGCAAGCAGATGATTTTCCATATTTTTTGCTAATTCTGCTCCGGAAATAGAAATAGTTCCAATCCAATTTTGAATTTCAGGCGACATAACGCTTTGCCCTTCAAATTTTTTAGCGATAATTAAAGTTTTTATTTTTTTGCGGGCGGCGTAAATTCCGGCGGAAATTCCCGCAGGTCCTCCGCCGATTATAATTAAATCATACATAAGCAATAGTATAAAATTAAATGATGATAAAGTCCATAAAGCCTGCCGACAGGCAGGTCCATAAAGTTGGGACGGGAGGGAAGGGCGGCGGGCGAAGCCCGCCGCCCTTTTCAAAAAAGCAAAAAAATACCGCAATTAACCGCGGTATTTTTTTTATTTTTATTTAAGCTTTGACCTTCTCAAAAATGACGGGATAGCGTCCCAAGTATCGTCCTCATCGTTATTGTCTTCCAAAATTATATTTTTATGTTCTTTTTCTTCTTTGATTACCAGTTCTTTTTTGTCTTCATTTTTTCCGTCTTTTTTTGACGACCCTCCAAAAATACCGCTTTTTTCTTCCTTAACCTCTTCTTTTTTTGGAGCTCTTGAAAACATTCCTGCATTTTCTCTCATATTTTTTGGCGTATCGCCAAAACCGGTGGCAATAACAGTGATTTTAATTTCATTTTTCTTCAATGTGTCAGTTTTAGATGTTCCAAAAATAACTTTCGCGTTCGGGTCAATTGATTCCGTTATTATTTTAGCGGCTATTTGTATTTCATTGATGGTTAAATCGTCTCCGCCGGCGACCGACAAAAGAACTCCTTTGGCACCTGCGATGGAAATATCCAATAATGGAGAATTGATGGCTTGCAAAGCTGCTTCTTCCGCGCGTTTTTCGCCGGTGGCTTTTCCGATACCCATAAGCGCTGAGCCGGCGTTGCCCATTATTGTTAAAATATCGGCAAAATCCACATTGATTTTCCCCGGAATAGTAATCAAATCAGAAATGCCTTCCACGGCTTCTTTCAGAATTTTATCACTCATCGCAAAAGCGTCATCCATAGTAGTTCCTTCAGGAGCAACGCTTAATATTCTATCGTTGGGAATTATAATGATGGCGTCCACTGACTCTTTTAATATTTCCAATCCTTCTTCGGCGATCGCATTTCTTTTTGCACCTTCAAACATAAAAGGTTTCGTGACAACGGCGACTGTCAATATACCGAGGTCTTTTGCCGTCTTGGCAATTACAGGTGCCGCCCCAGTGCCGGTTCCGCCTCCAAATCCAGCGGTGATGAAAATCATATTAGCTCCTTTTAAAATATCTTGGATTTCTTCGGTGGTTTCTTCGGCTGCTCTTTTCCCCAAATCGGGGTTCATTCCGGCACCCAAACCATTGGTGAGATTTTTCCCAATATGAATTTTCCTTTTAGCCAAGGAATGATGCAAATCTTGTGCATCTGTGTTTATTGCGATAAATTCCACTCCTTGCACTTTGGATTTTATCATATAGTTAGTGGCGTTTTTTCCAGCACCACCCACCCCGATAATTTTTATTCTGGCGAAAGCTTCTACATCTGTGTTTATTTTTGGCATAATATTCTGTTGATTAATGTCTATTTTATTCATAGACTTTTGTTTTCATTCCGTAAAAACAACTTATAATTTTTATTTTGCGATTTCCACTATACATAGATAATAACTATATTACCAAAAAAAGCAAGATTATACAAAGAATTGCGCAATCCATTCTTTTGTTTGTAAAATAAGAGTTCGGGCTGTTTTTATTGGAGTCGGTTTTTCTTTAGACGCTATCAGCCCCATTAAACATAAACCGTAAGCCACCGCCCAAGTGGAATCCTTAACAATATTATTTGTGTTGTTTGTAAAATGCAAATTAGCGATTCGTGAAGGAAGATTCAATGACGCTTCCGCTAAATCTTTAATGGTCGTGATGCCTGAACCGCCACCGGAAATTACAATGCCCGCCGGCAACAAAGCGTTGCGGTTTATTTTTTTCAAGTGCGCTTCTATCAATTTAAAAATATTTTTTAATTGCGTTTCAACAATTTCTTCCAATTTTTTTTGCGGATACACCACCGAAGTAAAAATTCCGTGTTTTATTTTTTCAGCTTCTTCCAGTGTTGTTTTTAATTCCAAAGCGATATTGTTTGTGATATCCGTTGACCCGACGGGGAAGACTTCAAGAGAAATGGGAATGTCGTTTTCAAAGACGATTATGGATACGGTCTCGGCTCCTAGATTTGCCAAAACACAGCCGGCGATTTTTTGCGCTTTTGTGAGTGTGACAAAACTGCCCGCGATAGGGGAAGCATAAATATCCTCAATTTCAACGCCAGTTTCTTCGATGGCTTGGATGAGATCGTAAAGATGTTGTTTAAGACAAGTTATATATAATGTTTCAGATTTTAATTTTGTTCCTTTCATTCCTATCGGATTTCCCAATATTTTTTTGTCATCCATTTTGTATTCAATCGGGACAGAGCAAATTATTTTTTTGTTCAAAAGAGATGGATGTTTTTCATTTTCGGTCAAGATATTATCTATGTCAATTTGCGTAACTTCTGAATCGGCGCGAGTAATCATTGTTGTGTTTTTTAAATGAATTCCCTCCAAACTGATACCGCCCACCGATATAAAAACTTTTTTAATTTTTACGCCGGCTTGTTCTTCCGCCTGTTTGAGCGCTTGAATGACACTTTTGGTAACTTCTCGTTTGTTGTTAACATAACCATGTCTCAAACCTTTTGATTTGTGAATACCTTTTCCAATAATTTCAGGAATATATTTTTCGTCTTTTTTGACTAATTCGGTAACAATCACTTTTACTTGATATGTTCCGATGTCTATTCCAACTGCGAAGTTTTTTGACATAATGATTTATAATAAATAGTGAGTATTAAGTAGTGAGTAAAACTGAAAATTTTAAATATTAAATTCCGTTCTTATTTTTTCTTCCGCTTTCTCCATTCTACTACTATGTTCATAACCTTTCAAATGCATTAAACCGTGGATAAGTAAAAATGTCACAAAATTTTTGTAATCGCGGTTAAATTTTACGTGATGTTTGTTTGCCAAATTGAGATTGATAAAAATTTCGCCGGTATTTTTTGAAAGAGGAAAAGTTAAAATATTTGCAGGTTTGTCAATTTTTCTGTATTGAGCGTTAAGTCGGCGAGATAATTTATCGCCAATCAATACTAAACTCAGTTCATATTTTTTGCCCAATACTTTTCCTTTTATTTTTTCAAAGGAAATTTTGGGAGTTTTTTTTCTTGTGGTGTTTTTGATATCAAACATAAAATGGGTGTTAAGTGGCACACGTTATTTGTTGTGTTGAAAATGGGCGGGCGCGAAGCGCCCGCCCATTTCAACATTTAATATCCCGCTTCCTGTTTTTTTTTATTTCAATTTATTTTCAGGCATTTTGCCTAATTTAATAAGTTTTTTTATTTCTTCTCTTCTTGCGATGCTTTGCAAAGTCGCTTTTTTTCTAATATATTTGGATATTTTTCTGTTATTATAACGAATAGAACGAACTCGCGAAAGAATACCAGAATTGCGGACTTTTTTTGTAAAACGGCGAATAATATTCGCATCATTTTCATTGCTATTCTTTTTTACGACTTCAACATTTATCATTAGTAATAAATTACCATTTTTCGCGCTAAAATGCAAACAAAAAATCATTAAAGCATTAAAACATTAAAACATTAAAACACGAGAACACGAGAACATTAAAACATCAAAACAAAAAAGGGCGAACGCTTTCGCGTTCGCCCTTACCTTCGCCCCCTTCATTTTTTCTTAAAAATGACATCGCTCATTTTTAACGATTGTGTTTCTATTGTTAAAAACCCAGAAAAAAACAATAGCGTTAAACACAAAATAGCCATCCAAATAGCCATCCAAATTATCTTTTTCATTTTTTCTCCCTCCTTTTGTTAAATTCCAAAATTTTAACGGACAACCTGTCTAAAAGCATATAATCTTCGGATATTTTGTCAAGGTGTTTAAACCCGTTTAAATCACGCCAATTGCTTTAAATAATCCAACAATACATTCAGTCCGATTATTTTTTGGGTGGCTTGGCGTAAATCCTTTACAATAATAGTGTCGTTTATCACTTCTTTTTGTCCTAAAATCAAAGCGTAAGGCACTTTCATTTCCTCAGCTTTTTTTAGCTGTTCCATATATTTATCAATATGCAAATCTTGTTGAATTGATATTTTAGAATTGCGAATTTGTTCTATAACAGGTAAACTTCTTAATTTTGCTTTTAGTCCGAGTTGAATGAAATAAAATTTGGGATTATTTTGCGAAGTTTTTTTTAAAATCGGTTTTTTTATTTTTACAAATTCCAAAGAAACGCCCACCGCCGATATGTTTTTTCTTTTGATAATTTTTTCAGCCAATTCATCATATCTCCCGCCTCGTCCCAATAAAATTTCATCTTGGGATTGTTGTTCTTTGCGTTTTATTTCAAAAATTATTTTTGAAAAATAATTGTTGGGGCTAATCAATAAATCGTCAATATTATAAACAATATTCATTGACTCAAGATACTCAATGGTTTTTGTGAGATGTTTTCTGCTGTTGTTTGATAAAAAATAAATGGAACGAGGCACTGAAGCTCTCAACGATTGACATTCTTTATGTTGGCATAACAGCAAATTAAAGACATCTTTTTTGTAAAAACCTCTGCATTTGGGGTGTAGCTCATTGCTTTTGCTTTTGTAATAATCAAAGAGGGCGTCTTTAAAATTTGTAATTGAATCTTTGTCCCCGATACTGTTTATGTTCACAAACACATTTTTGAACCCTTCTTCTTTGAGTGTTGTAACTGCGGTGTGAATAATAGTAGCTTCCGCGATGCAATCGGAAACGCCCAAAATATCAAAATTAAAATTTTTGGTCGGAACAGTATTTGTTTTTTGAAGTCTTTTATTGGTTAAAATTTGTTTATTGTGGTATAGCATTGAAACGGCGTCGTGTGGTTTGGCGGAACAAGACGCACAATATTTTTTTAGAATGGGTATTTTTTGTTCCGGATGCAAAAAAATTTCGCCACTCTGATGTATTGTTGGAATATTTATTTTTTTAAATCCATAATGATTCGCTATTTCGTCTATACTGTCAATTCTATGAATTGTTTTTTGCATAATATTATATAATTAAATTTATAATATTAAATTT
>JBDRMF010000011.1:0-23920 GCA_043812415.1 Patescibacteria group bacterium
ATAAAAATTGAGAAGTAATCAAAAATTATTTTTCAAATGTTCAAAAGCACGCGGAGTGACGACGCGACCGCGCGGGGTTCTTTCCAATAACCCGATTTGTATTAAATAAGGTTCGTTCACTTCTTCAATAGTGGACGCTTCTTCAGACAAGGAAGCGGCGATGGTGTTTAATCCCACCGGCCCGCCGTTAAAGTTTTTAATAATCGTTTCCAATAATTGTTTATCCAACAGGGATAACCCCAAATTATCAATTCCGAGCATCGCCAAAGTTTGTTTTACTACAGCGGTATCCAAATTATTTTTATTTACTTGAGCGAAATCCCGACATCTTTTCAAAAGGAAATTGGCGGTGCGCGGAGTGAAGCGACTTCTTTCGGCAATCTCTAAAGCGACATCGTTATTTATTTTCACATTTAAAATTTGAGCGGACCGCTTGATAATGTCTCTGATTTCTTCATTTTTATAAAATTCCAACCTAAAAGTTCCGCCGGAAAATCGTGAACGCAGGGGAGCGGACAACATTGAAATTCTGGTTGTCGCCGCAATTAAAGTAAAAGGAGGAAGTTCTAATTGAATCGTCCGAGCGGACGGACCTTTGCCGATAATAATATCCAGCGAACCGGATTCCATCGCAGGATACAAAATTTCCTCAATGTTTTTATTCAAACGATGAATTTCATCAATAAATAAAATATCTCCCGGGGATAAATTCGTTAAAATGGAAGCCAAATCACCTACTTTTTCAATCGCAGGACCCGAAGTGATTTTTATCTGACGACCGGTTTCTTTGGAGATTAAATAAGCGAGAGTTGTCTTGCCCAACCCAGGAGAGCCGTAAAAAAGGATATGTTCCGGTTGCTGTTTTCGTTCTTTGGCCGCTTTTAGCAAAATAAAAACATTATTTTTAATATTTTCTTGCCCGATATATTCATTCCAAGTGTTTGGACGAAGAGTTTGGTCCAAAAAAACTTCTTTTTTCGCGAACTCTTCTGTTTTTGGGTTTTTTGTCGCAGATTGCATATTTTTTTAAAAACGCTTGACACACTTTGTTATTTATGTTAGACTTCCCATAAGAAGTTAATTAAAGACACAATTCTCTAAGTAAGTTAAGAATATTTTTCGAGGATGTTTCAGTTGTTGGTTTTAATCAATTCACTTAAACTCTCCTTAGATAAATATTTTTGCAATTTTTTATTGTTTTTACTTAGAGAATTGTGTTTTTAATTTTGTTTGCGTCTATCTAATCACAAATCCTCTTCTAAATCAACAACCCTTCTTATTTCCGAAAGCGTAGTTAGGCCTTTTAAAACTTTTATTATTCCATCTTGAGCCAAAGTAAGAATATTTTGTTTTTTAAAAATTTGTTTGGTTATTTCTTTGCTGGGGTTTTGCTCCAATAATTTTGATGTTTCCGCGTCAACCAAAATCGCTTCAAAAATTCCTATTCGGCCTCGGTATCCGGTATGATTGCACTTGGCACAACCGACAATATTGAATATTTTTTCCGTATTGTTTGTGTATTTGCCGGCATTTTCAATTTCATTAAGTATTCTGGCTATTGTTTTTTTGTCTTCTCCTTCCGCCACAATTTCTTGTTTGCAATATTCGCAAAGTTTTCTGATCAATCGTTGCGCAATGACGATATTTATGGCGGTGCTTATGATATTTGGTTTTATTTCTAAATCTATCAAGCGATAAAAAGCCCCCACGGCGTTATTGGTGTGCAGTGTTGAAAAAACAAGGTGTCCGGTGAGCGCTGAATTGACGGCGATTTTAGCTGTTTCGTTATCTCTGATTTCGCCGACCATAATAACATCGGGGTCTTGTCTCAAAGAAGAACGCAAACCCTCTAAAAATGTATAACCTTTTTTTGGGTCAACTTGTGTTTGCACCACCCCGGGCAAATGATATTCAATCGGGTTTTCAATGGTGATAATTTTTATTTCCGGCGTGTGAATTGTTTTTAAAAAAGCGTACAGCGTAGTGGTTTTACCCGAACCCGTCGGACCAGTATTTAAAATCATTCCGTTCGGTCTTTTTATTTCTTTCATTAATATTTCAAGTAAATATTTTTCAATACCCAAATTGTCCACTGAAACAGAAATGGTTTCTGGATTCAAAATTCTTAAAACGATTGATTCGCCGTAAGCGTCCGGAAGAACGGAAACCCTGATTTCAATATCCCTGTCTTCCAATTTAATGCTGAATCTTCCGTCTTGCGGTTTTTTTATGACATTTAATTTTAATCCGGAGATTAATTTAATTCTGGATAATAATAAGTGATATATTTTTGGGTCAAATTTTGTGACCACTGTCAAAATTCCGTCTAACCTGAATCTCAGAGTGATGTTTTTTTCTTCCGGTTCTATATGCACATCGGAAGCGTTAACGGAGAGAGCACTTGCGAGTATCGCTTCAAAAAAGTTGGACACATTGCGATTTGTTTTTGTGTTTAAAACATCATTAAATACTTTATGAACATCTTCTAAATTATTTATTTCACTGAAAAATTTTTTAATGTTTTCAGCGGACATATCAACGGAACCGGCGGTTGTTTTTGTCGTGTAGGACATTTCTTTGTAGCGATCCCACATTTTCCCCATACTTTGATGGGAAACCATATAAACGGATATTTTATAACCTTGCTTTTCCAACTCTTGGAGATATTCAATAATTTCCGTTTGTTGAGGCGCTATGACCGCCACTTTGATTTTTTTACCCACTCTGTCAAAGGCCGCAATTTTGATTTCTCTAGATTTTTTTTCCGGAATTATTCTTAAAGCGTCGTTGTTGATAGAAACCAATTTCAGGTCAATATATTTAACACCGTATTTAACGGACAAAATTTGGGCTAATTCCTCCTCCTCCTTTTGGCGGAGTTTTTCAAATCCTTCTTTTTGTTTTTCCTCGTCAAATTTAAACATATTCAAATTATATCTTTTTTTAATTATAAATTAAAGGGAAAAGTCCGCAAAGTCATCTTGTCGTTCAAGGTGATATTTAATTTTCAATTTTCAGTGGCAGATTTTTATAGGCAAATTGGTTTGTATAACAAAATTATTATAAATTATTTTGTTATGTTAAAATAATTCTATGCTGAAACAAAGAAAAAATATTAAAAATTTGGAAGAAATGGAGGAATTCGCCGATTTTTATGTAAAAAATTTGGAAAGCGATAAAAACGAGGCTGTTGTTGTCGCTTTATATGGCAATTTGGGGTCGGGGAAAACAGCTTTTGTTCAATGCGTCGCAAAAATTTTTGAGATAAAAGAATATATCACCAGCCCTACTTTTGTAATTCAGAAGAGATATAAAATTTGCCTGCCGGCGAGGCGGGTTAAAAATGTGATTGGCGGTTTTGAAAATTTGATTCATATTGACGCATATCGGTTGGGGACTGGTGAAGAATTATTGGCTTTGGGTTGGCGGGAAATTATAGCCAATCCGCGGAATTTGATTTTTGTGGAATGGGCGGAAAAAGTGGCGGAAATTTTGCCGGTGTGCGCGCGAAAACTGCATTTTAAATTTATTGATGACAAGGCGAGAGAAATTGTTTGGGAGCAAAAATAGACGCTGGGCTCGCCCCTGCCAGCTTGCCTGCTGGCAGGCAGGCGGGGCGGAACGACAAAGCCACACCCACAGGAAATATTTGGAAGTTAGCGAAGTTTTTGCCGAATTAAACATTAAAACAAAGTTAAAGATTCAAAAATATGGTAATATGGCGATATAAAAAACAAAAACAATTTCAATATGCGAATAAATAATTTTACATTTTATGAAATTCCGGAAGGGGAAAATTTTGACCCTTCTGTTATTTACGCCAATGCGCCGCTCACTCAAGCGCGGTTTTACGGAGAATGGCAAAAGCAAAGCGGCAGGGAAGCGCGCCGGTTTTCAGTGAAAAAAGATAATGAAATTGTTGCGTATTTCCAGTTGATAAAATACCCGCTGATTTGGGGCAAAAATTATTTTTATATACCTTACGGACCGATTGTGAAAAATTTTTCTGAAGAATTGATAATTGCTCTCAAACAAGCGCTTCTTGAAATCGTAAAAAATGACAACATTGTTTTTGTTCGTCTTGATTTTACTCCCGCGTCCAATGAACCGGAAACAGCATTATTGAAAAAAACTTTTCACAAAGCCCCTTTATTCACTTATCACTCCGCTTATTTTCAACCGCGCGAAGAATGGTTTTTGAAATTAAATAAATCCGAAGAAGATATTTTGAAAAATATACATCAAAAAACTCGTTATTCAATAAAAGTGGCGGAAAGAAAAGGAATAAAAACAGAAATAATTGACACCGATATCAAAAACTATTTTGAAATTTTTTATCAGTTGATGAACGAAACCGCGAAAAGAAATAATTTTAATATTCACCCCAGACAATATTATAAAAACATTTTTGACAATGTTGATAAAAACAAAAACGCTTATTTATCAATCGCAAAATATCAAGATGAAATTTTAGTAATCGGTTTGATTGTGATTTTTGCCGGAGTCGCTCATCATATTTTCGCCGGCTCCAGCGATCAATACAGAAATTTAAGACCGTCTTATCTGGCGCATTGGACAGCTTTTTGCTACGCCAAAAAAGCGGGTTGTGTTTATTATAATTTTGGGGCGGTCGCTTCCGATAACAAAGCGGATAAACAATGGGACAACCTTTCTGATTTTAAAAGAAAATTTGGCGGACAAGCGGAAATTCATTCAAAATTTTACGATCTTGTCATTCAACCTTTTTATTATTATTTATATAATTTGAGAAAATTTATTAAATAAATTATTTGGCATCTGCCACTCCCCAAGGGTTTTTAGCTCCGCGGATTTCAAAGTGAATATGCGGACCAGTAGAATTTCCTACGGAACCGACATATCCGATGACTTGTCCTTGCACTACGCTGTATCCGGTATAAACAATATTTTTGCTGTTATGCGCGTAAAGTGTTTGCGTTCCGTTGTTGTGTTTGATTACAATATAATTACCATAACCGCCGTTCCATCCTCCAGTTCGGCTGATAATAACTGTGCCAGAAGCGGAAGCTAAAATTGGCGTGCCGGTTGGAGCGGCGAAATCAATCGCGTTATAACCGTGCAATTTTTGCGAAATTCTTCCGCCTGCCATCGGTCTGATATAATAGCCAGCATATTCCGGACCACCGGCGCCTCTGAGCGGGCTGTAAAAAACTTCTCTTGTTTGGCTAACGCTTGTCGGCAAATAAGATGTTCCTCCCGGAATAATAATTTCATCCCCAATCGCTAACACGCAATCGCCAGACAAATTATTATATTGACGAGTTTCTTTCAAATCACCTTTGTATTTTTTAACAATACTTGCTAATGTTTCGCCTTTTGCGACGGTGTGTTTAATCCCGCTGATAGGCAAAATATTTAAAACCTGTCCTTCTTTTATAAGATTTTCTCCTTGAATATCGTTCGCCCAAATAATTGTTCCCACTGAAACCCCGAACATTTTAGCGATTTGACTTAATGTGTCGCCATTTCTTACGATATAAACGGCGATTTTGTCGGAAGTGGCTTTGTCTTCTATATCAGCCATTGTTCCGCTGGGGCCGGAAGCCGATGATAAAGCGGAATTATCTATCACAATAATCCCGCCACCGCCTTTGGCTGGATTGGGGTCGTAACTTACAGACGCTTTTAACAATGCGATGTTTTGAGAATTGATATTCGTATTGTGTATTTCCACAATTTCCGCTGATGTATTATTGAGTAATCCGGAGAAAAAAGAAATAACACCGGCGTAGCTTATGGCGGGTGTGGTTGAAAGTCCGAAAATCAGGAACAAAAAAGCAACATTTTTTGTTGAAAAATTAATTAATCCCAATTTAATCGCTTGTTTTAACCGTTTTATATAGAAAACAAGGTCTTGTATGTGATTTAAAATAAGCCTAAATGTTAATTTTTAACCGTTTCAGCCAATAATCAACCAAGCGGAAATTACTCAAATATCTCAATATGATAACAAATTAGGATATAAAGTCAATACCTGTTTTTGGGTATAACCTTTTTGGTTGTTTGGGTGTTTTTTTAAAGGTTGGTTTTTGAATATGCTATAATATAAAAATGTCATATTTGGATGAATTGAATGCGGAGCAAAAAAAGGCGGTCTTGCATAGCGAAGGACCTCTTTTAATTTTGGCCGGCGCGGGCGCGGGCAAAACAAGAACAATCACTTACAGAATTTTGCATTTGATTAAAAACGGAGTGGCACCGGAAAATATTTTGGCTGTCACTTTTACAAACAAGGCCGCCAAAGAAATGAAAGACCGCGTAGCACGACTTCTGCGACAGGACAAGGAATTAAATCTTCCGCTTTCTTTTGATAACGAGCCGTTTGTCCGCACTTTTCATTCGCTTGGGGTGTTTATCTTGCGTGAAAATTTTAGAGAACTGAATATTCCCAAACATTTTTCCATTTTAGACAAAAACGACTCGCAAAAAATTATCAAGGAAATTGTCGTTTCTCTCGGTTTAGAGCCCAAACAATACGAGCCGAAAAAAATATTGGGAATAATTTCCAAACAAAAAGGGAATTGTATCACCGCGTCCGCTTATGCGGACGCGGTCGGAAATGAATATCTTCCGCAAATAGTTTCCAAGGTTTGGACAAAATATGAAGAAAATTTGGAGCGGGAAAAATCTTTTGATTTTGATGATTTGTTATTAAAGACTGCTTTATTTTTAAAAAACAATAAAGAAATTTTAGAAAAATATCAAAATAAATGGCAATATATTCATATTGACGAATATCAGGATACCAATAAAACGCAGTATTTAATCGCAAAACTTTTGTCGCAAAAAAATAAAAATATTTGCGTGGTGGGGGATGAAGACCAATTGGTTTATGGTTGGAGAGGGGCGAATATTCAAAATATTCTTAATTTTGAAAAAGATTTTTCTGGCGCGCAAACAATTTTATTGGAACAAAATTATCGTTCCACTCAAAATATTTTAATAGCGGCGAATGAAGTTATCAAAAAAAATAATCAGCGAAAAGATAAAAATCTTTTTACTAAAAACGAAGAAGGCGAGAAAATCGGATTATATCTCGCATATAATGAAAAAGATGAAGCTAATTTCGTGGCTCAAAAAGCTGATGAATTGATAAGTGGCGGGGTGTCGCCAAAAGAAATCGCCGTTTTATACAGGACGAATTTTCAATCAAGAATCTTGGAAGAAGCTTTTTTGAATTTTGCCGTTCCTTATCAAGTGTTGGGCACCAAGTTTTTTGAAAGAAAAGAAATTAAAGATATTTTGGCTTATATCAAAGCGTCTTTGAATTCGGAAAATTTGATTGACACGAAAAGAATAATAAATGTTCCGCCGAGAGGAATTGGAAAAGTGACAATTGCAAAAATATTTTCAAATAAAGAGAATGAATTAAATTCAAAAATTCAGTTAAAGTTAAAAGATTTCAGAGAACTTTTGGATAAAATTAAACAGGCGATTTTGACTGACAAACCATCTGAATTGATTAAATTTATTATTCAAGAAAGTGGAATGCAAAATAAATTAAAGGATGGGACGGAAGACGATTTGGAGCGGTTGGCGAATATGCAAGAATTTGTTTCATTGGCTTTGAAATACGATAAAATGCCACTCGGTGAAGGGGTGGAAAAATTATTGGAGGAATCGGCGTTGGCTTCGGACCAAGATCAATTGAATAAAATAACGGAAGCGGTTCGGCTGATGACCGTCCACAGTGCCAAGGGTCTAGAATTTGATTTTGTTTTTATCACCGGATTGGAAGACGGACTTTTCCCCAGCAAAATGTTTGATAAACCGACACAAGATAGACAGGAAGAAGAACGGCGATTGTTTTATGTGGCGCTCACTCGCGCGAGAAAACAATTATTTTTGTCTTACGCTTCCGCGCGGACAATTTTCGGTTCCAAACGGACAAACAAAGTTTCGGAATTTATCACGGATATTGGTGAAGATTTGTTGGAATATGCGAGTAATGACAGTGCGGGTGTTTCGCAAGATTTCGGTGATGAAAAAATAGAATATTTGGAATGGTAGTTGAACGGCTCAACGACTTGAGCCGTTCAAAATTTCCAATTTCCAATCAATCCTGCCTGCCGGTAGACAGGTTAAGGAAGCCATTTTGTGTTCGCCTTTGACTTACAACTTTACGGACTTTATACTGTTGTTTATGTTTCGCGCGAAAAAATCATTGGGGCAAAATTTTTTGAAGTCTGAAAAAATTTTGGACAAAATTATTGAAACGGCTGATTTAAAAACCGGCGATATTGTGTTGGAGGTCGGTCCTGGGCAAGGAATTTTGACGAAAAAACTTTTGGAAAAAGCCGGTAAAGTTATCGCCGTGGAAAAAGACAATCGTCTGATCGGATCTCTTCAAAATAAATTCGCCGATGAAATAAAAAAAGGAAAACTGGAAATTATTTCTGCGGATATTTTGGATTTAAAAATAAACTCTGAAGGTATTTATTATTTTCTGGATCGCTTCGTTCCTCGCGAAGACGATAACAAAGCATCCAGAGACGAAAAGCTTTGCTTTTCGTCTCTGGACGATTACAAAGCAAGTGTTGGTGTGAAGCAAAGCTTTTCGTCTCTGCGAGAAGTGAAGCGAAGCCCAAAACAAATTTTGAAACAATTTGAGTGGGCAAGCGAAATGACGAAGCCACACCTACAGGTGGTCAAACAGTCCAGAAATTTAAAGGAAAATATTATTTTAAATACAAAATATAAGATTGTCGCAAATATTCCGTATTATATCACAGGGCAATTTTTGCGAAAATTTTTGTCGGCGGATTTTCAACCGTCAAAAATAGTCGTGATGTTGCAAAAAGAAGTTGCGCAACGCATTTGCTCAGGAAATTCACTTGGGAATGCTATTCCCAAGTACTTGGGAATAGCATTCCCAAGTGAATTTCCAAGTAAAGAAAGTATTTTGTCTTTAAGTGTTAAAACTTACGGCAAGCCACAATATATTGCGACTGTAAAAGCCGAAAATTTTTCTCCGCAACCGAAAGTGGATTCCGCGATTTTGCTGATAGACGATATTTCCAAAGATTTTTTCAAAAATATTGATGAAAATGTTTTTTTTCAACTCGTCCGAGCGGGCTTTTCAAGTAAAAGAAAGATGCTAATAAATAATTTATTCACCTCATTTTCCACTCAAATCAAAAAAACCAAATCTGCGGAGGTTGAACCTCCTCAGATTTCAAAAGAAAATTTAACGCATATTTTTGAAAAATTAGGAATATCTTTAAAAACACGGGCGGAGGATTTGAATTTGAAAGATTGGCGAGCCCTCTGTATGGCTGGACTGTTTGACCACCCGTAGGTATGGCTTCGTAAATTCGCAGAGACAAAAGGAAAGAGATTGGAACACCTCCAAATTATAAGTATTTTGAAAAATAGTAGACACCGAGTGTCTACTATTGATTAGAACACCCCCAAATTATAAATATTTTGGACACCCCGCAGGCGAACATGCTTGGTTCGGCAAAATTTTGAAAAACCGTGGAGGTTGAACCTCCACGGTTTTTCAAAACTTTGCCGAATATTCGCTGAGGATAAGGGAGCGCTCCGCTGGAGAGCGCGAGTGTGTGTCCAAAATATTTATAATTTGGGGGTGTTTTGTAAGTTTGTTGAAAGTTTTTGAAAAGAAGCTGTTTGAGGGAAGCTTGTTGGAAGTTTTTGGGAAGGACTGGATCGCTTCGCAGGCTCGCGAAGACGAAAGTCTGGATTGTTTGACCACCTGTAGGTGTGGCTTCGTCACTCCGCTACGCTCCGTTCCTCGCAAAGACAAATGGGGCGAGTAAAAACAAAAACTGGATTGCTTCGCAAATTATTTAATATGCCGAGCGTTTAATGATTACAAAAAGTTGTATATAAAAAAAGAGGTGGATAGAGGGTGGTCGCCTCCTTATTATAAAAAGTTATACACAAAAAAAAAGAAATAAATTGTTCAAATTTGATATAATTTAACAGATATGAGCAAGACTTTACAGAACAAAAAGCTGTTGGTTTTTTTGGGTATATTTGCGGTGTTTTTATTGGCGATTGTTTTTTTTGTAAAATACAAAAAAAGTAAAATAATATATACGCCACGAAATATTGACACCCAAATTGCGGAAAAAATATCCCAACAATTGACGCAACAAGACGCAGACAACGACGGTTTGAAAGATTGGGAGGAAATATTGTGGAAAACCGACCCAAATAATCCGGACACGGACGGAGACGGAACAAACGATAATGATGAAATATTGGCGAAAAGAAATCCGCTTGTGGCGGGACCGAATGATTTAATGAAAGACAATTCTTTTGAAGATGCGCAAGACGGCGTTTTTCAGTCCGATAACACGCTCACCCAAACGGATATTTTCGCCCGCGAATTTTTTACCGGTTATGTGGCTCTCAAACAAAATAATCAACTTGGTTCAAAAAAACAAGATGAATTTTTGGAAGCGTTGGTTGATAAAAATATTGGACAAAATTTAGAGGCAACCGCAAAAGAAATTTATTTGTTAGATGATTTGAAAATAATTTGCGACACTTGTGGCGACAAATATCAAGGTGTCCAAATTTACGCCACGGAATTAAGAGAATTAACGGAAACAATTCCGAATTTGGCTTATGAACCCCTTGTGTTAAAAAACGCATTGGAAAAAAATGATGCAAAAATATTAGACGAAATGGATGAAAATTTATCGGCCTACGCGCAAATAATTAAATGGTTTTTAGAATTATCTGTTCCGTCTGATTTGGCGCAAATGCAATTAAACGCCATCAACGCGCTTAATGATATGATAAATGACACGCAAAATATGAAAAAAGTTTTTAATGATCCCATCACGGCGATAGTGGGCGCACAAAAATATATTGTAGACACGGAAAAATACACCAAGGCTTTCATAGAAATTGGAAAATATTTTAAACAAAATAATATAAAATTTTAACCAAATGAGTTTTACTTTTAAGTATAAAAAAATAATTTGCTCTGCGCTAATAGTGTCTTTTATAATGCCAGTCTTTTTTTTAAGCAAACCAAATACAGCGCAAGCTTTTTGGGGATTAGGAAGTATTGTGAATGACCCACCTAACACGGTGCAAAATACCAAAAATACGGTAGAAGCCTCTATACAAACAGAACAAGGTTTCGTTTCCAATTTAATGGAAAACAGAGACTGGATTAAAGAATATATTTTAGACCCGATCGCTTGGATGGCGGCTAAAATTGCTATCCGGATGATGACGACTTCTATCGTCAATTGGATAAATGGCGGTTTTGATGGCAGTCCTTCTTTCATTACCGATTATAAAGGATATTTTAAAGATGTTGCAGATGCCGCGCTTGGCGAATATATAAATGGCACAAGATTGCAATTTCTATGTAGCCCTTTCAAATTGGATGTTCTGGTGGCTTTAAATTTCGCTTTTTCAAAAGCGTATGAACCCAAATGCACCCTTTCGGGCATTGTCGGCAATGTTGAAAACGCCATAGATGATTTGGAAAAAGATTGGAAATGGGGGACTTGGATTTCTATGACAGCGAGCGAAAATAATAATGCCTACGGAGCTTTTGTGTCGGCGCACGCAGCTGTCGCGGGAGATATGCAGAACGCTTTAGAAGAGAAAGGAAAATTATTGGATTGGGGCAATGGTTTCTTTTCATGGGAAAGCGAGGAGTTGGTTGATGAAGATGGTGTAGAATTGAACGAAGACCAAAAAGCTGATGAATTAGGTCTTAGCGAAGACGAGAATGGAAATTATGTTGATGAAAATGGAGTGATTTTAGACGAAGAACAAATGAATGACGAAATGCTCGGGACAGGCAAAGTCAAGAAAAAAATCAAAACCCCCGGGTCTGTCATAAGTAGCGGACTAAATAAAGCATTGGGAGCCGGGCAAGATTCGCTTGTAACCGCTGATGAAATAGATGAAATCATCGGGGCTTTGCTTGCGCAATTGATGCAAAGGGTTATCGGACCGGAAGGGTTGTTGGGTCAAAAGATGGCGAAACATCAGGGTAGTGAAGAATTTGGCGATTTGAAAAAACGAATCAAAGAAGCGATAACGACATTCCTTGAACCCGAGGAAGAATATAATAAAATAAAAAATGATTCGCTTGACCGGGTTATTCACATAGATACTCTTTTGCTTAATTTAATCAGTTGTTGGGAAAGTAAAATAGATTGGGCGACGGATATCAGTTACGCGCACATAGATTTAGCCAGTTCTACTCTTAATATTCAAATAAAACCTTTGAAAGACGCTCTTACGAATGATGTAAAATTATCGCAAGACAATATAAACGCTCTCAATAATGTTCAACAAAAAACTGACGCTGCGGAAACAATTAATGATTTGCAAGATGCCACGGATAATTTGCAAGATATTTATACTTCCGGCAATCTTCATCATTTGGGAGATGTTTCAGATGCTAAAATAGAGAGAGATGGTTACAATGTGGACATTGAAGGATTGGATATCGGGATTATAAAAACGATGGATGAATTGGAGAATAAGACGGTTTATGACCCGATTATCACGGACACTGTCGGCAGCCCGATTTTTGGAGTGCCTCCGCTCGTGAATCCGGACAAAGGAATATTGCAAAATATCTCGGAATGCAAGGCTTTCACATTAGGGGCGTATGAATCTTATTTGGATTTTAAAGAATGGTATGAAACGAATTTCCCCAATAATTAAATAAATGAAAAATTTTAGAAAATACAAAATAATATCTTTTCTCTCGGCGATGATGTTTTTTGGGTGTTTTAAGATTGTGGCTGCTAATTGGTTTACTTCTCTCACGGGGATAGACGCGCTGTTAGGAATGGTTGGAAATGTTCTTTTATTTATATCTTCAATAATATTATGGTTGGCGGGAGTGATATTTAATTTTTCAATCAGTTATACTCTGAATTTTAAAGACCTTGTCGCGAGCACTGGGGTTGTTAATATCGGTTGGGAAGTTTTCAGAGATTTATCAAATATGATTTTTATTTTTATTCTCTTGGTAATTTCTATTGCCACGATTTTGGGCATTCAATCTTATAACGCTAAAACTTTATTGACAAAAGTTATTTGGGTCGCTTTGTTGATAAATTTTAGTTTATTTACCACAAGTGTGATTATAGATTCCTCCAATGTTTTAGCTCTTGGTTTTTATAATGCCACAACAAAGGATGTGAACACAGAGGGTGTTACAAATGTCGCAAAATGGGATAAAGGGATATCAAGTATTTTTGCGCAAGCGTTAAATTTAGGTTCTATTTATGACCAGACAGCGATAAAAAAAAGGGCTGGCGAACCACAAATAACCAATAATAATGTTTTTACAATTGCTTTTTTTGGTTCCATTGTTTTGCTCATCACCGCTTTTGTATTTTTTGCCGCCGCTATTTTATTTATTGTCCGCGCGGTTGTTCTGATGTTTTTAATGATGACCTCGCCTCTGGCTTTTTTGGGAATGATTTTACCGGCGACACAAAGCTATTCAAAGCAATGGTGGGATACATTATTTAAGCAAGCTTTTTTTGCCCCGCTTTATCTCGCTTTTATTTATGTTGTGGCAAAAGGAATTACCAGCCCGGCGTTTCAAGATACATTGACAAAATCCGGCAACACGGAAGCGTTTTCAAACACTTTTACTGGTGGGGGTTCAATTCTTATAATTTTTAATTTTATTTTAATTATCGGGTTGATGATTGCATCGCTTGTAACGGCTATCAAATTAGGTGCTTATGGGGCTGATGCCGCTACTAAATTCGCCGGGAAAGCCGCTTTTGGAACAATTGGAAAATTAGGCAGAGAGACTGTTGGCAGAGGATTTAATAAAATGGCGGGAAGCAAAATTATGCAAGACTGGGCGGCTAAAGGAGGCGGAACTTCTAAATTAGCTCTCAAAACTATGCGAGGGGTGGGCGATGCCAGTTTTGATGTCAGAAATATAAAATCGGCACAAAACATACAAGACATAAAAATAGGCGAGGGAGTAAAAGGTGGTTACACGACACACTTTAAAGAAATTGAAAAAGAAAGAACGGCTTTTGGAAAATCTCTTAAGGGCGATACTGGTAGAATGGTTGCTACCGGTCGCGTGAATCCCGTAACGGGCGCGCCTATTATGAGAGCGGTGAGTCGTACAGAAGCTTATGGACAATCTGTACAAGACAGATCGGTTATGAGTATCTTAACTGGAACTACCGCGGCAAATAAGAAAGCGGGTGAAAATTTGGTGAAAGAATTTACTCATAAACGGGATTTGAAAGAGGCCAAAAAAGATTTGAAAGTGGCGAATGATAGATTGAAGGATTGGCGAAAAGTTCCGACGACGCCTACAGCAGACATTGACGCGCAACGAATTGTGATAAGCGATGCTGAAGACAAAATAAATGATTTGAATGAGAAAATTAGAAAATTAACCGCTACAACATAGAAAAAAGAGAAAAAATAAAAAATTATTAAAAAGTAAAAATTGGGGGAAAATTGGCGAAGCCAATTTTCCCCTAACACCTAATTACTAAAAACTAACTACCTAAAAAAATGTTTTCATTTGAAAAATTAGAAGAAAAATACAGAGAAATTCCCGACGATGTGCGGGAGGCGATTTCATCATCCGCGATGAATGAAAAATTATTGCAACTAACCAATAAATACAGATTGCAATTTGACGAAGCGGAAGAATTGACCAAGGAAATAGGATTTGTAATGCTTGGGTTAAAACCGACGAAAAATTTTGTAAAAAATATTCAAAATGTTTCCGGTTTAAGTTACGAAAAATCAAAGCAGATGGCTGAAGACATCAATAACGAAATATTTGGAGAGATTCGCGAGTCTTTGCAAAAAATTCATCAAGAGGCGGAGGAACAAGAAGATGATTTGGACGAAGAGCAAATCAGAAACGAGTTATTGCGAGAAATTGAAAAACCTGCTGTAAAAACAACCGAAATTATTAAAGCGCCGGAAACAAAATTGGTCGTCACAGAAGAAAAAAAAGAAATTAGCAACCCAAAACAATTGGTCGCGACGGAAAATTTAACCGAGCAAAACCAAGTTAAACCAACAGAGAAGTTAGCGGAGCAAACGCAATCCCCACAACCAACAGAGCAAAATTTGCCAAAAAAATATATAATAGACCCATATAGAGAACAACTTGATTAGCGAGTTAACCCACTAAAACTATGCAATTTGAAGTACCACAATTTATTGAAGTTGAAGATAAGATTTTCGGACCTTTGACTTTTAAGCAATTCATTTATTTGGCGGGTGGGGCCGGTTTAAGTTTTGCACTGTACGCGCTGTTGCCAAAAATTATCGCGTTTCTTCTTATAATTCCTGTTGTTGGATTGGCTCTGTCCTTGGCTTTTTACACCGTGAACAATAAGCCGTTTGTTTTTATCGCTGAAGCCGCCTTCAAATATTGGACGAGCGGAAAATTATATATTTGGAAAAAAGAAATGAAAAAGAATAAAAAGAAAAAAATTGAAAATGAAAATATCGCGACGCAATTAAATTTGCCCAAATTATCCAAAAGCAAATTAAAAGAATTGGGTTGGGAATTGGATATTCAAGACAAAAAATAATGGCAAATAAAACAAAAATGACGCAAGATTTTGTGTCAATAAAAGAAATCAGGGATGGAGTGGTCGTATTAAACGACAATTCAATGGTTGTGATTTTAATGGTGTCTTCCATTAACTTGGCACTCAAATCATCGGAGGAACAACAAGCCATTCTTTTGCAATTTCAGAGTTTTTTGAATTCGCTGGAATATTCCGTCCAGCTTTTTATTCAGTCGCAAAAACTGGATATTCGCCCATACATTACTATGATGGAAACGCGGCTCAAAGAACAAACAAACGAATTGATAAAAATTCAAACAAGGGAATACATTAATTTTATAAAAAGTTTTATGGAAAAAACAAATATAATGTCAAAATCTTTTTTTGCGGTTGTTTCATACAGGCCTCCGATAATACAAACAACAAAAGGTTTTAAAAATTTATTTTCCAACAAAAAAGGTTCTGCGGAAAACAAAGATGACGCTTTTGCGGAACACCGTACGCAATTGTCGCAAAGGGTGAGCGTAGTGGAACAGGGGTTAACGAGAACGGGGGTGAGGCTGGCGCGTTTAGGCACGGAAGAGGCCGTGGAATTATTGTATAAATTGTATAATCCCGGCGAGTCTGAAAAACCGATTAAATTAAATTAGTTGAAAGTCAAAATTTATAAAATAATTTTTTAAACAATCATTAACCGCAAATTAAATTTATCCATAAGTTAAACAATATGTCTATATTAAATAAAATTTTTAACAATAAAGAAAAAGAAACGCAAATAGACCCTATTTTGCCTCAAGAAATTTATGACGCGGGAGTTCTTGAATTAAAAGATATTATTGCGCCGTCAGCGTTAAAAATAACTCCCAAAGAAATATATTTAGGTGAAAAGATCATCAGAACTTTTTTTGTGATTTCATATCCAAAATTTTTGACAGACAATTGGTTTTCGCCGATTATAAATTTGGACAAAGAATTTAATATTTCAATTTTTATTCATCCCGTGGAAACGGCGCAGGTCTTGCGAAAATTTCAAAAAAAAGTCGCCGAGGTGCAAAGCCAAATAATGGCGCGAGAAGAAAAAGGTTTGGTGCGGGACCCCACTTTGGATTCGGCATATCAAAATTTGGAAAATTTGCGGGATAAATTACAACAAGCGCAGGAAAAATTATTTGATGTGAGCGTATATATTTCAATTTACGGGGATTCCGAAACAGAATTGGACAAAGTGGAAACAGAAATTCGTTCTATTTTGGAATCAAAGATGATTTATATTCGTCCAGCGTTATTCCAACAAGAACAAGGTTTCAAAAGTCTTTTGCCGTTGAATGAAGATAAATTGGGCGTATGTTCCAAATTAAATTCCGCGCCCTTGTCCAGTATTTTCCCTTTTGTATCGTCGGATTTAACTTCGGATAAAGGTATTTTATATGGGATTAACAGGCATAATTCCGGTTTGATTCTTTTTGACAGATATTCGCTCCCAAATTACAATTCGGTTACTTTTGCAACCGCTGGCGCGGGAAAATCTTACGCCGTGAAATTGGAAATTCTCAGGTCTTTAATGTTTGAAACCGATGTGATGGTGATTGACCCTGAAAAAGAATATGAGTATTTGGCGGAAGCAATGGACGGCCGATACTTTAATATTTCTTTGACATCCGAACACCATATCAATCCATTTGACTTGCCAATTGCGCGCGGAGGCGAATCCCAGTCCAATGTGTTGCGGTCCAATATTATAAATTTAGTCGGTTTGTTTCGTGTAATGCTCGGCGGACTTTCGCCGGAGGAAGATTCTATTATAGACCGCGCCATTACGGAAACCTACGCTCTAAAAGACATAACTCCCGATTCCGATTTTTTCAACATAGAAGCTCCGTTATTGTCCGATTTTGAATTGGTTTTGGCGGGGATGGAAAACACGGAAAATTTGACGCAGAAACTTTCAAAATTCACAAGAGGGACTTGGGCTGGATTTATAAACCAACCGACCAATATAGACATCAACAGAAAATTTGTCGTTTTTTCTTTGCGAGATATGGAAGACGAATTAAAACCGGTCGCGATGTATATCATCACTCATTATATTTGGAACTCTATTAGAAAAGAATTGAAAAAAAGACTGCTTGTTATTGAAGAAGCGTGGTGGATGATGAAAACCGAGGACACCGCGTCGTTTTTATTTTCTTTGGCGAAGAGAGGACGAAAATATTATTTGGGTATTTCCACCATTACTCAAGATGTGAATGATTTTTTGCAGTCTCCGTACGGGTTGCCGATTATCACAAATTCATCCATTCAATTATTGTTGAAACAATCGCCGAGCAGTATAGATGTGGTGCAAAAAACTTTTAATTTAACCGATGAAGAAAAATATTTGCTTTTGGAATCAAAAGTGGGGGAAGGCATCTTTTTCGCCGGGATGAAACATGTTGCCATCCAAATTTTCGCTTCCTATACGGAAGATCAAATTATCACCTCCGACCCGTCGCAAATATTAAATATTAGAAAAGCCAAACAAGAACTGGAAGCGGCGGAATCTTAAAACATTATATGCGAAAAAAAATCAACAAAAGAATATTTCAAATCGCGTTTGTGTTTTTTATATGTGGTTTTTTTCTGATTGCCCGCGGGGCGGATTTTTCAAATGCCAATCAAGAGATGATAATTACTTCCAATCCGCAATATCCCGCCGCTAATCAGACAATAACGCTTAAAGCCGAAATATATATTACGGACATCAATCGCGCTGAAATATTATGGTTTGTTGACAATAAATTAAAAAAAGCGGGCGTTGGCTTGAAAGAATTTTCTTTCACGACAAAAGGATTGGGCGAGACGACCATTATAAATATTCAGGTGAACACCGTTGATGTCGGACAAATCAATAAACAAATTAAAATAATCCCCGTGGATATTGACTTGGTTTGGGAAGCGGACTCTTACACCCCGCCTTTTTATAAAGGGAAGGCGTTAAACACGCACGAAACTGTTATGAAAATGGTCGCGCTCCCTGATTTTATTGATAGTTACGGAAAGAAAATTGACGCCAAAAATTTAATTTATAAATGGGAAAAAAATTGGAAAGTGGACAATAACCAATCCGGTTATGGGAAAAATTCATTTTCTTTTATCGGACCGAAGATCTTTGAAAAAACTGTTATTTCAGTGACAGTGGAATCGTTGGACGGTTTATCCAAAAGCAAAAAAAATCTTTCCATACCGACGCATAATCCGGAAATAATATTTTTTGAAAAGGACCCGCTCCTGGGGATTATGGACAATAACGCTCTTCAAAATATTTATAATCAAGACCGAGAAGAATTATTATTGGTGGCAAGACCTTTCTTTTTTTCCACGCAAGATTTAAAAAGAAGCGCGAAGTGTATTTGGACAATGAATGGTAAAATTATTGATAATTCTTCAACTGAAATTGTGTTGAGAAAAAAAGAAGGAGACACGGGGAGTTCTGTAATCGCATTAGAAATTCAAAATTTGAAAAAAATAATGCAATTCGCCAGCAACGATTTCACAATAAATTTTGATTAAAATCATAAGAATGAAATTAGTGGATTTTATTCTTATGATTTTAATCAAAATAAATAATGAAGTCAGTGAATTTCATTTCGTCTCCGCGAGCGATAGCGAAGCGGTCCAAAAAATTAAAATTGCTGTAAATTACAAAATATTTAAAATTTTATGAAACAGAAAATCTTCAAAAAAACAGCAAAAATATTTTTATTGTTTATGTTTTATCTGAAATATAGCGTTGTTTTTGCCGCGGAAAATTACACTCTGTTGGAAAAATTACCACAGATGGAGGGGGAAGGAGCTCCAAACCTCGGGCAATATTTATCCGGAATTTTTAAGTTGGGAATAGGGGTTGCTTCGGTGTTGGCGGTCTTGATTATCGTTAGGGGCGGTGTTAAATATATGACGGCTGAAGCGACTCCTAATACCATTGAAGACGCCAAACAAGATATTACAAACGCTTTATTTGGTTTGGTTTTGGTTTTGTCGTCGTGGATTTTACTTAATACAATCAACCCTGATCTGGTAAATACCAATTTGAATTTGAAAGATGTTGTGCCAGCAATTATTAAAAAAGATTTGAATGTAACTACAACCAAAGAGACTTTAGAACAAGCAAAAACATCAGCATGGATAGGAAAATGTACTTGCGAGAGTGGTCAGAGCGATATATTATATACTCCACTTATAAGCACAATCTTTGGGGGAAGCCAAGAAGCTTGCACACAACAATGCACCGACAAAGGTGCAAATAATTCAAGCGGCGCAGTTTATTATAGATGTTATATAAGCAAAAATTGTTCCGAACAATAAACATGAAAAATGACTTAAACATAAAAAAAATAATAATTGTTTTAGCGATAACCAGTGTTATCGGTTTGTTAGCGTTGCTCTTTTTTAGAAACGGCGATGATGAAATTGTCCAAAATGAATTTGAGATATTTTTTCCTTATGGCGAGGGGGGCGACGCGAACTTGGGCGATGAACTTAATCAAAATAATCAAACAGGCGATGGACAAGACCAAGACGGCGAACAATGGAGTGATTTGGAACAAGTGCCTGTTTTAAGAAAAATATCTGCGAACCCGATTGCCGGAGCGATTATTTTTGCCAAACCGAAAAACAAAGATGAAGAAATAAATGAAGATTTTATTATCAGATATATTGAAAAAATCACCGGTCATATTTATGAAACAACCGCGAATTCGTTGATGCAAAACCGCATATCAAACACCACCATCCCGCAAGTTCGCGACGCTATGTGGTTGGACGAAAATTCTTTAATTATCAGATATTTAGACAATGATATTATTAAAACTTTTTCAGCGGAATCAATTATAGACGAAATGGGAATGCAGAAATTGGACGGAATATTTTTACAAGATGGTATAGAAAATATTATCAAATTCGGCGAACAGATATTCTATTTATTAAAATGGGGGGAGGGGGCAATTGGTATTATGTCCGACACAAATGGAGATAATAAAAAACAAATTTTTGATTCACCTTTGCAAGAATGGTTGATTGATAATATTGACAATAAAAATATCGCTTTCGCCACCAAACCGGCGGAGAGCATCCGCGGATTTTTATTTTCGTTTAACCCGAAAACTGGTGACTGGAATAAAATCTTGGGGAATAAGCCCGGCTTGTCTTTATTAACAAACAGTGTTTCAGATGTTTTATATTTCATCAATAACGCGCTCGGACCGCAATTGTATATTTTGAATAACGCCAACAAAATAACTTCCAAATTTCCCCTGATAACTTTTCCAGAAAAATGCGTGTGGGGTAAAAATAATATTTATATATATTGCGGAGCACCGAACCAAAAATTAAAAAACAATAGTTTGGAAGAATGGTATAAAGGAAAAATATCTTTTTCGGATAATATTTGGCGAGTGAATACGCAAACAAACAAAACAACCCAATTGATTATTCCGGCGGACGCAGGCGGGGAAGAGATTGATATCACAAAATTAGCTATAAGCGAAAATAATAAATATTTAATATTTATCAACAAAAAAGACGACAATTTGTGGACGCTCCAATTGACGAATGGCGATATTTTTTAATTCTGTTTGGTTTTTACCACTACTCTTCGGAGGTCTCCTTCGCCGATGGATTCCGTGCAAACTTTCGGGTCATCAATCAACACGGAATGGATAATCATTCTTTCATAAGAATTAACTATCGGCATTTCTATGTCCCTTTTGAACAGGTCCACTTTTTTAGCGATATCAAGCGCTTGTTGTTTAATTTTTTCAATGCTGTCGCCTTGGTAATTATTGACATCTATAAAAAAATTAATTTTCTTGTCAAAATTTTCCGTTTTTTTCCAAATAATTTTTTTAACTAAATGATTGAGAGCATAAATGGTAACGCCTGCATTTCCGATTAAAATTCCTGAGTCGTTCGTTTTGATTATAAATTTAACGCCGTTGTTGAACTCATTATTTTCCACAAATTGAATCTCGTCAAAATTAACGCATAATTTTTTTAGCATTATTTCTATTATTTCTTTTATTATTTCTTTTTGTTTCATATAATTTCCAATTAAATTAACAAATCATTTCGCCAAAACAACCACAGGTTTCGTTTGTTGGTCGTTCTTTTCCATTTTTCTTTTCACAAAAATTTCCTGAAATATCATAAATATATTACTTGTTATCCAATATAAAGCAATAGCCGAGGGTAAATTATATGAAATCAACACCACGATTATCGGCATAACAAATTTCATTTGCGTATGCATACTTTTCATTAAATCGTCCTTGAACCCCCGTTGTTTATTTTTTTGCGAATGAGTTTCTTTTATTTTGGGCAAAATCAATCGGATCTGAATATATTGCGAAATACCCGCTAAAATAGCCAAAAATATATTTTTTTGAGTCATATCAATCAGACCCAAAAAAGACATATCTATATGCATTGGTATTTTAATGAAAGAATACAGAATATCAGTGTTTATGTCAGGCAAGCCACCTTTTAAAAAAACAAAATATAGGGCGAAAATAATCGGTATTTGCGCGAACATTATGAAAATTCCCGATAAGGGATTAAGATTATTTTCTTTATATAAATCCATTATTTTGCGCGCTTGCTCTTCTTTATTGTCTTTATATTTTTCTTTGATTGTTTTTAATTCGGGTTCTATTATTTTGGTTTTAATTTGCAGTTTTATGGACTTTTTGGCAAGCGGGAACATCAAAAATTTAACTATAATTGTTATTAATATCACGGAGATGCCCATATCTATCCAAGAACAACTCCCGATTAAAAAAATCAACCCGTTATAAATAGGATTAAAAAACAACAAGTTAAAAAAATGCGATATCATCTTTTATATAATATCGTATTTTACTCAAAAAAGCAAAAATCCGTTGATAAAAAACGGAATATTGCTTATGAAATACGAAAAAATTATTTATTCAATACTTTGATTTTTTGCAAGGCGGATGAAATTTCTTTTTTTAAGTCGGAAAAACTTAATTTTTCGGTGTCTTTTTTAAGAAAAAAAATGATATTGACGGCGGGGGGCAGAAAATCACAAAAATCTTTAATGGCGTTAAAACCCCTTCTTTTAATCAAATTTCTTTGCGTGGCTTTTGGAAATTGTTTTTTGGGAACAACAAAAGCGATCCGACTGTTTTTTTGAGCGGTTTTTTTGAATATTTTTACAGAAAAAAAATTAAAATAGTGATTTTGACCAAATTTTAACACCTCTTTGAATAATGGGGTGTCTATTCGTTGTTTACGAGATAACATATAAAGTGTTTGTTTGTAATTCAAGGAAAAAATTGCAGTTTTTAAACGGCCAATTTAGCGCGTCCTTTTCGGCGTCTTTTTTGCAATACTTTTTTGCCACCTTGAGCTTTGCTGCGGACTAAAAATCCGTGAGTTTTGTTTCTTTTTCTGTTTTTAGGTTGATATGTTATTGACATAATATTAGGGGATTATACAGGGTTATGGGTTAAGTATCAAGAAAACTCGTTTGTTTTTCTTTATTGTGTTTATAAATTATTTTTTAGGTTCCAAAATTTTGTCCACAATGCCGTATTTTTTGGCATCCTCGGCTGTCATCCAAAAATCTCTGTCAAGGTCTTTTTGAATTTGTGCGAGAGGTTTTTTGGTGTTGGCGGTGAGAATTTTACCCAAGCGTTCTTTGAGCGCGAGAATATGCCTTGCCGAAATTTCAATATCGGTCGCTTGTCCTTCAACTCCGCCCAAGGGTTGGTGTATCATCACCTCGGCGTTGGGCAGAGCGAATCTTTTTCCTTTCGCGCCGGAAGAAAGCAACCAAGCTCCGCCGGAAGCCGCCATCCCCACGCAAATAGTGGAAACATTGGGTTTGATGTGCTTGATTGTATCCATCATCGCCAATGTGGCTGAAATGGAACCGCCGGGGGAATTGATATATAAACTGATGTCTTTTTTTGAATTTTCAGATTCCAAAAAAAGGAGTTGGGCGATTATAATATTGGCGGTGTGGTCATCAATGGGACCGCCCAAAAAAATCAGTCTATCCTTAAGCAGACGAGAATATATATCATAAGCCCTTTCGCCAAATTGTGTTTTTTCTATAACTGTTGGGATTAACATATTATTAGGTGGTTAGGTGGTTTATAATTAGCAATTGTAGCATAAAATTACAATAAAAACAATTTTTATATAAATTCCGGCTTAATGGAACTTTTGTGGGGCTAATTTCTGCCAATAATGATAGATTTGGTCATTTTTAATTTACGCCTATGAGTTAGCCCAGCGTGGATACTAATCGCCGTTTTTATCTTTTTAAAAAATCCATCCAAAGAATTGGT
>JBDRMF010000012.1:0-12269 GCA_043812415.1 Patescibacteria group bacterium
AAAACGGGTGGATTTTGGCTCCGCCAAAATCCACCTATTCCGCCTTTGCGTCTCTGCAAGCGTTTAGCGAAGCATCCTACCCACCGGCAGGCATGCCTATAATTATTAAAAAACCCTCAACAAGCTCACAAAAAAACATCAGACCTCGGTATTCAAAAAATAGATTTTTATGATTAAAACAAACTTAATCTTAAACCAGAGGTCGGATGTCGTATTTTTCTCCCTACGGGTTCGAAAAATTTTTGTTCCTTTCTTACAGAAACTGTCCACTCATTGGGTCTTTTGTTTCGCTCCGTCCGCCGAAGGCGGACAAGCTCACAAAAGCCCTCAATGAGTCTTGCGAAGCTCCAAGTATTCGCTTCTCACTCGCCCTCGCTCAATAATTTTGGTTTTTTGAAATTGCGATTTCAAAAAACCAAAATCCCTGACTTCGCTCGGGCTCCGAAAGTCTGTTTGGTAAAACTTGTTTGTAGTTTTCGTCTTTGTGAGCGTTTAGCGAAGCAACCTGCCTGCTGGCAGAGGCAGGTCCAGTATTAAACATTCCCATTATTTTTAATTTTAAATTTTATGATATTTTCAGCATTAGAATTAGCTTTTCAGTCATTTAGGGCTCATAAATTGAGAACCTTTTTGGCTGTGTTAGGTGTAACAATCGGCATCGCCAGTATTATTGTGGTGTTTTCCGCGGGCGAAGGTATCAAAGGACTTTTATTAAATCAAATTGAATCTTTTGGAGTGGACGCAATTCAAGTGGAAATTAAAGTTCCCAGCAGTAAAACGGGAATGGCCAGCGAACAACAAAGCGCTATCAGTCTTTTGAAAGGAGCTCAAGTTACCACTCTCAAATTAAAAGATTTGGAAGATATTTTAAAATTGCCCAACGTGGAAGATGGTTATGGACTGCTTATGACTCAAGAAGCTGCGACTTATCGCAATGAAATTTACCGAACATTTATTTGGTCAACGAACGATGCTTTTATAAATATTGACCAAACAAAAGTTGAGTATGGCCGTTTTTTCTCCAAAGCCGAAGACCGCTCTTTGGCGCAAGTGGTTGTCTTGGGTTCAAATATGAAAGAAAAATTATTTGGCGACAACGACCCCATCGGCAAAACAATAAAAATTCGTGACACCAGATTTCGTGTGATAGGAGTTATGGCAGAACGCGGAAGTGTGATGACTTTTAATTTTGATGACTTCATTTATATTCCGGTCAATACAATGCATAAAAGAATTATGGGAGTTGATTTTCTTCATAATATAATTTTGAAAATTAAAGATGTGGAAATGATTGATGAAACCGCCGAAGAAATTAGAGTGGTTTTGAGAGATAATCACAATATAGATTCTCCTAAAGAAATTCAAGAGGGCTGGATGGATACAGGGAGGGATGATTTTCGAGTAATGGCTATGACGGAGATGCTTGATTTGTGGAATGAAATATCGTCCGTTTTAACATTATTGCTGTTGGCGATTGTGGCAATTTCTCTGGTGGTGGGCGGAGTGGGAGTGATGAATGTAATGTTCGTGATAGTCAATGAACGAATTTCAGAAATCGGAATAAGAAAAGCGGTCGGCGCCAAATACTCGGATATTATGAAACAATTTTTGGCCGAATCCATTTTGATAACTTTGGCGGGAGGCGTGGTCGGAACGATTTTCGGCGTGGTTCTTTCTTTCTTGCTTGCCGTCGGCGCCAATTATTTTGGAATTGATTGGAATTTTGTCGTGCCCCTCAAAGCCTTTGCGACAGCCCTGTTATTTTCTGTTATTTTCGGAGTTTTTTTTGGAGTATCTCCCGCCAAAAAAGCTGCCCGCCTAAATCCGATTGAAGCTTTATGGCACGAGGATTAAAACCCCAAGACTTTTGTCTCCACAACCGTCCTTCCGTCTTCGCGAGCGGAGCGAAGCGATCCAGCTTCTCGTCTCTGCGAGAAATGGAGCCTGCCTGCCAGCCGGCAGATTTATAATTTATAATCCGAAATATTCTACCATAATCCATAATCTAAAATCTAAAATTTATAATCCTTATTTTTTTTCATAAAAATAAGGATACCCATACCCCCATCTCCAAGGAAAAGGCAAAAGAGGATGACCCCCTAACCTAACCCCTAAATACATAATATCTCCCCAAAAGGGAAGAATTAAATTAACATCATCCCTTAATTTCAAATCAGCGTCTTTTCTTTCCAAAGAGCTTCCTCCTGCCCAATAACTTATATCATGCTCAATACATAAATTTCCGATATTTTTTCTAAATAATTTATTAGGGAATAGGGAACAGGAATCACTTGTAAACTTTCTTGGGGGAATAGACCCCCCCAGCTTCTTTTTCAGTTCTTACCTGAATTTCTTCCAAATTCTCAATCTCAACCCTTTGATCCAACCAAACCAAAACCACCCCCAAAATCACCCCAACCCCCAAAATAATTTTTTTCTTATCCATTCTCATATACACCCAAATTCTACCACACCTTTAACATTTTGCATTTTGAAAAGAAAATATAAATTTGTAGTTATTGATTCAAAAAGGTAAAATAAGAGTATGGAAAGTAAAATTCTTAGTTCAATAAAGAATAAACCTTATTATCAAAAAGATAATTTTGTTTTATATCATGATGATAGTGTTCGTTTTTTGAACGAATTACCCGCAAATTCCATTGATATGATTTTTGCGGATCCCCCCTACAATCTTTCAAATGGGGGTTTTTCTGTTCATGCCGGCAAAAGAGTAAGTGTCAATAAAGGAGATTGGGATAAAAGCAATGGCTTTGATAAAGATTTGGAATTTCATATAAAATGGATTGAAGCCTGCAGAAGAGTGCTAAAACCTTGTGGAACAATTTGGATAAGCGGGACTTATCATTCTATTTATCAATGTGGTTATTCTTTGCAAAAAACTGGATATCATATTTTGAATGACATTTCATGGTTCAAACCGAATGCTTCACCAAATTTGAGTTGCCGTTTTTTTACAGCTAGTCATGAATCTTTAATTTGGGCAAGAAAAGACAAAAAAGCTAAACATATTTTTGATTATCCCTTAATGAGAGAGGGTGATTGGTCTGAAGATAAGTTTAAAATTCCTAACAAACAAATGAGATCTGTTTGGTCTATAAATACACCTAAAAATGGAGAAAAGAAATTTGGAAAACATCCAACTCAAAAGCCTCTAGACTTATTAAGAAGAATAGTTTTATCTAGCACAAAAAAAGGAGATATAGTTCTTGATCCGTTTACAGGAAGTTCAACTACAGGTTTGGCTTCAATAATGTATGAAAGAAAATTTATTGGTATAGATTTAGAAAAAGAATATTTAGATTTATCAAAAAAAAGATTATTAGATTTAAATAAATAATATTATGAAAAAAGGAGGAATTGGTGGTTCAAATACAAAAACAGGACTTCACTTTGAGGATAAGATTGATTTTTTGACTCTTATTCAAAGGCAAAAAGGATATAAGGTTAAAGGAAACGATATTTTTTATAATGACAAGAAAGTTGCGATGTCTTTTAAAAAATATGAGTTATATAAATATCTTGAAAAAGAAGGTATTAGTTATTTAGATCATATCTCAAAAAGAATTTTACCGGATGATGCTATTTTTGTTATAGTAAATAACACAATGTTCATCCTTGAAATAAAATTTCAAGAAGTCGCTGGATCTACCGATGAAAAATTACAGACTTGCGATTTCAAAATCAAACAATATAGAAAACTGTTATCAAGATTGAATGTGGAAGTGGAATATATTTATATTTTGAATGATTGGTTTGATACCCCGAGTTATAAAGATGTTTTGGATTATATCATTTCAGTTAAAGGTTGTTCATATTATTTTAATTATTTACCACTTAAGAAAATAGGATTACCCGTTCCTAAAAAATAGATAATAACAAACACTCACCCACAAAGCACACAAATATCCTGTTGCATTTTTTCTTTTATTAAATGGAATCATCAGTTATAATAAAACTATGATTTATACTATAACTTAGGTTTCGTTAATTATAATATCTTTAGGTCTAATATTGTTAGGAAAATTTGTAAAAAAAAATGTCAAATTCATGTTACAATTAATTCAATGAAAACAAAAGCAATCCTCACAGCCATAACAGTCCTCCTATCCGCTTCAGGTTTAACCGGTTATACTATTGTCAAGACTACAGATATTGAACAACCTAATTTCGAAACAAGAGAACACAAAATCACCAAGATAATTGATGGCGACACTTTAAAAATCAAAACTGGCACACTCAAAACCAGAAAAATTCGTTTAATCGGAATCAACGCTCCCGAAAAAAGCGAGTGCTATTTTCAAGAATCAAAAGACGCTCTAACTAAAATAACAGAATCCCAAATTATAAATATAGAAAAAGATATTTCTGGCATAGATGATTATGGAAGACTTTTGCGTTATATAGTCGCTATCAATAACAACCCAGACGAAGACAATATTCAAGTTAATTATTATATGATTCGGAACGGTTTTGCTTTTTACCAATCCAGCTCACCCGATAACAGATACAGAGATTTATTCATCACCGCTCAAAGACAAGCAAAAGAAGAAAATTTAGGAATGTGGAAAGATTGCGATTACCAAGAGCAAATAGATGAAGAAACCGCAAAATTAAGAGAACAAAACACCGAACCTGCAAATCAGGAATGTATTATTAAAGGCAATATATCCGATGCCGGATATGGAAAAACTTATTTATTACCAGGTTGCGATAATTACACAAGAACTATAATAGATATTAAAAAAGGGGAGTCCTATTTCTGTACCGAACAAGAGGCTCAAGCCGCCGGCTTCCGCAAAGCCACCAACTGCCCTTAGTTTAGTTCCGCCAATCGTCCGTCACTTCCGTCTTCGCGAGCGGAGCGAAGCGATCCAGAGATTTTTGTAGAATGGCCATTGACGAAGTCCGACCTCTGATAAATCGCTGGCTGAATTTTTAGTTTTTTGACTTTGATTTTACCACAATTGAGGTCGGACTTCTTTTTATTTTCACCAAATCATTGCTTAAAAGTGGAAAAGAGCGTAGAATACTTGGTATCAGACGATAATTAATATTAAGATTGCGATATAAATTCGTAATACAAAACAATAAAAATATGGGAAATTTTAATAAAGGCAATAGGTTTGGTGGGAGTAAAGACGGCAAGAAATTTGGCGGACAAAGAGATTTTGGCAAACGCAGTTTTGGCGGAGATGACAGACACGGAGGGGGAGACAGAAGCTTTGGTGGAAACCGTGGCGGAAACAGAAGCTTTGGCGGAGACCGAGACAGAGAACGATCGGAAATGTTTTCGGCAGTGTGTAGCGATTGCGGTAAAAAATGCGAAGTGCCTTTCAGACCAACTGGCGATAAACCAGTTTTTTGCGATGATTGTTTTAGAAATAAAAGAGGGGATAGTGCGCGCGATAATCGCGACAGAGGAAGCCGAAATTTTGGCGAAAGAAACAAACCAAGGTTCGTTGAAAAGTCTTCTTATCAAAAAGACGCCGGCAAAAGCGTAGAAAATTACAAGGTGCAATTTGAAATATTGAACGCCAAACTTGATAAAATTTTGAAGGCGGTAATACCCGCTGTTTTGGAAAAAACAAATAAGGAAGAAACTCCCCAATCCAAAAAATTTGAAAAAACTCCTCCGAAAGAAGTTAAGACTGTTATTCTTAAACAAACGCTATCCACAGCGTTGGACAAAAAACCTGTCGCAAAAAAAATAGCGACAAAAAAAACGACAAAAATAGCGGTAAAAATGTCGAGCAAAAAACCGGTGATTAAAAAAATAGCAAAAAAGAAAAAATAATTCAATTCAACACTTCATTGACGAAGAAACGCAAAAAAATCCCCCAGTCGGGGATTTTTTTGCGGACGGGAAAGCAAGACATTGAGAAGTTTTTATTTTTATGCGACAATAAATCTCATAATTATATTTAATTTTTTATATTATTTAGATTTGTTTCAAAAAACATATGACGAGTTACACAGACAAATACGCTGAATATTCATACGGGAAATATGTTTCCGAGTTGGTTGGTTTAGCTCAAAAACACCAAATTTCGGCGGACATAATCGGTTATGAAGAATTTGAGAAAATAGGCCGACGAGAACCATTGTATCGCTTAATCATAAATCCAAAAGCGAAAATAAATTTTTGTATCGTGGCGGGCATTCACGGGGAAGAAATCGCCGGTCCTTTTGCGATTTTGCGCGCGCTCCAAAATCCTGGAAAATATTTCTCCACAAAAGTCCGCTATCAAATTTATCCCATCTTAAATCCCACCGGCTTTGACCTCAAACAACGCCACGATGATGATGACCGACAACTTAATGTGATAAATAAAAAAATATTAAAAAGCAAAAACTTTAAAGAAGTGAAATTGTTTTTTGATGATATCAAAAATATAAAGTTTGATGTTTTTTTGTCATTGCACGAAGAAATAAGCAATGAAGAGTTTTACGCTTTCGTATATGAAAACACGCCTGTTGCTATTTATGAAAAAATAATGGAAGCTAATAAAAAATACGCAAAAATTTTCAAAAATAAAACGATTGAGAAATTCAAAACAGACAAAAACGGTTTGGTGAGGAATATTCACGACCAAACATTTGAGGATTATTTTTTTTCTCACAAACAAACTCCGATTTCTTTGTGCACGGAAACTCCGGGGCAATTACCTCTTGCCACAAGGATAAAAATCAATCTCCAAAATATTAAAATTCTTTCGGATTACACGCTCACAAGCCTTGAAAAACCGCTCGGTTTGGAAAAATTGCGCAAAACATAGAAGCTCACTTCTAAGTTTTATGCGGGGCTTGAAAGATTGACGCTTCGCCGGACATAATGACACCCGATAATAGATATGCTAATATTAGTTTAATTATAAACGAAGATTAAAATTATTTATGAAAATAGACACCGCAAAAAATAAAATAGAAGAATTATTATCTCGGGGCGTAGAAGAAATTATTGATTTTAATGATTTGAAAAAGAAACTTAACAGTGGAAAACAATTAAGAATAAAACTCGGCATTGACCCCACCAGCCCCAATATTCATCTGGGCCGTTCTATTCCGTTGTTAAAGTTAAGGGATTTTCAAAAATTAGGACATAAAATTGTTTTAATTATCGGCGATTTTACTGGAACCATCGGCGACACTTCCGACAAAGAAAGCGAAAGGCCGATGCTTGAAAAAAAAGTTATTCAGAAAAATTTAAAAAATTATATAGAACAAGCCGGCAAAATAATTGACATAACAAAAGCGGAAATTCATTATAACAGCAAATGGCTCAGCGATTTGAATTATAATGATATCGGTTTTCAGGCGGACCAGTTTTCTTTGAACGAATTTATTTCCCGAGAAAATATTAAAAGAAGATTGAATTTAGGCAAGCGTATCGTATTGCGTGAATTATTATATCCCTTGATGCAAGCTTATGATTCGGTAAAAATCAAAGCTGATGTGGAACTCGGAGGAACGGACCAAAGATTTAATGTTTTGGCGGGTCGGACTTTGCAAAAAGCTTATAAACAAGAGCCACAAAATATCATAATCAATCCGTTGATAGAAGGGTTGGACGGCAGAAAGATGAGCTCCAGTTGGGGGAACACTGTTAATTTATTTGATTCTCCAGATGAAATGTTTGGCAAATTGATGTCTTTGAAAGACGAATCCATCATCAATTATTTCATTTTGCTAACCAGAGTGAGTTTGGATGAAATTAAAAAATATGAAAATGCCATTAAGTCAGGGGTCAACCCCAAAGAATATAAAATGAAGCTGGCTTATAAAATTGTTGAATTTTATCATTCTGAAAATGACGCCAAGCAGGCCGAGAAAAATTTCAGCGTTCAATTTCAAAAAAAAGGCATTCCGGAAAATATAAAAAAGATTAAAATAAATACGGGGACGAATATTTTGGAGATTTTAAAAAAGATAGGTTTTGTGTCTTCTAACAGCGAGGGCAAAAGAAAAATTGGCGAAAAAGCTGTCAAGATTGACGATGTTGTGATAACGGATTATGCGTTCACAATAGACGATGCGGGAGAAAAAATTATAAGATTGGGAAAGAAAATCGCCAAATTGATAGTGAAATAATGCCGATCAGCCGTCCATTATATTCAATCACTTGGCACTCCGAGTGCCAAGTGACGAGTGCCAAGTGATTGTGCGACATAAAAAAACTTAGCCCTTGGAGGGCTAAGTTTTTTAAAAACACGCAAACGGCTACGCTTTGAAAATCGTAGCCGTTTGTTTTTTGCTCCCAGAACAAGAGAGTATTATAAGTATTTTATCTGATAATGATTACATGGAAAATGTGTATAACCAACTTCTTTTTATCAAAGGAATGCAAAGAAAAGTGTTAGTTTAAGAATGATTAAAAAAGTTTAATTATTTTCAAAAATTAGCGATTTAAGAGGAACATAACTTTGTTATAATTTAATAAAGTTAAAAATTATAAATTAAGCAAAATAAAATTATGAAAAGTTATCCAAATACAGTTATTACAATTGATAGAGAATTTATAGAAAAAGACCTTAAAAACACAGGAAGCCCTTTGTTTGATGAAAAGACAGGACTTAATGATGATGTTTATGATGCTATTTATGAAGAAGTTTACGATAAAATAGGGGAATTTTTATCTAATTGTTATTCAAGTGTAAAAAATGAAAAACAAACAAAGAAAAATAATTAAATTAAATTATGGTAAAATAAAGTTTATGAAAATACCAAAGGTAAAATTTACACAAATCTCTATAGAAACAGAAGTTAGTATGTTTTATTATTTTTTGTTTGAAAATGACTGGAATTGGTCAAAAAGTCTCTTTCATGTTCACCCTAATCTTAAAGAGGTTAAAGAGTTAAAGAGTAAAAAAGATAGAATTGTTTTTATTACAAAATATATAAAGGGTTTTAGAAAAGTTAGAGGTGAAGTAATTGATAAAAACAAAGAGATATATAAGAAGAACTGGGGAAAAATTGAAAAAGATTTTCTTTTAACTTTATCTGAAGTAATAGGAGAAGAATGGCCTCAAAATCGAAAAGAAATTATAGCAATGATGTCTATAAATACTATTTGTCCTAGATTTTTGAATAATTGGTCTTTTTCTGTTTTTTACAATTATGATAAAAAACTTATAGCAACTAAGGTTATGGTTCACGAAATAACTCATTTCTTATATTTTGAAAAATGGAAAAAGATGTATCCTAAAATGAATCCTGAGAAATTTAACAAACCACATTTAGAATGGCATTTGAGTGAAATTCTTGCTCCTGTAATTTTAAATGATAAAAGATTAAAGAAAATAATTGGAGAAAAATCTTATGGATATAAAGAACATGAAAAAATAAAAATTGGAAATAAAACAACTCCTAAATTTTTTGAAGATTTATATATAAAATATCAAAAAGAAAATAAATCTTTTGAAGAATTTTTAAAGGAATCCTATCGAGTTATAAAAGAAAATAAAAAATTATTTAATTTTTAAAATAGAGGTTGTGGTTTTTATTGATTGGGCAAATGTTTATGGTTAGTCTAATGGTTTAGGTTGGGGGGTAGACACAAAAAGATTATTTGATTATTTGAGCGGATATTCTGAAATTATTGAGGAGAAAATGGGGTCAGCCACCATTTTTATAAATAATAACAAGCTGTGGAAAAACAATTGTTTTGTTTCGCGAAAGAAGTATAATTTGATTATGGCAAAAGGCAGAAACCAAAGAAAAAATATTAAAAAACCTAAAAAAGACAAAAAGTCCAAAAAATAGTTTTTTTGGTTGCTTCGTTAGACGTGCACAGAGACGGATTTTGCTTTTGGCAAAATCCGTCTAACACAAGCCCAAAAAATTATTTTTTGCTATAATAAGATTATGACAAAAATTATAAAAATATTATTTGCAGTTTTGACTATTTTCGCGATTATTTTTATTGCGAGAATTTTTATTGGCGGGTCTGAAGATGACTGGATTTGCGTTAATGAAGAATGGGTTAAGCACGGCTTTCCAAACGCTCCAAAACCGGAAACTGGTTGTGGCGATACAGGAAAAGACGACACGAAAAAAACAGATTTAATCCGATTGACCACGCCACAACCTAACCAAGAAATAGAAAGCCCTTTGCTTATAGAGGGCGAAGCGAGAGGGAATTGGTTTTTTGAGGGGAGTTTTCCCGTTGTCCTGACAAATTGGGATGGTTTAATTATCGCCGAAAGTTACGCAACCGCTCAAAGCGATTGGATGAGGGCCGACTTTGTAAAATTTAAAACGGAAATTGAATTTGAAAAACCAGAATTATATAATAATGGATTTTTGATTTTGAGAAAAGATAATCCCTCGGGATTGCCGGAATATGATGACGCCCTCGAAATCCCCATACTTTTCAAATAATTTATGAGCGTCGCCCTCTGCCAATAGGCAGGTTTTCAAGGACGGATTTTGGCGAAGCCAAAATCCGTCCCTTCCGTCTTCGCGAGCGGTTAGCGACGCGATCCAGATTTTACGACGGTCGCTTTAGCGACCGTCTCTTTCGACCAATCGTCCCAAAAACCCAAAAAAACCTAAACACCCCAACCCTAAAAAATTCCAAGGTTGGGGTGTTTAGTTAAAAATAAAAATAAAAAAATTGCAGAGATAAACCTGTGGAGGTTGAACCTCCACAGGTTTATTATGCTTTTAACTTTTCACCCAGTACTAATTTACTATGTTATCTATAAGCATAGTCAGAACACAAAACGACATAATTTCAGTTCTGCCAGAATTCCTTTTGAATTTACTATAAAATTACCCGCTCCCAAAAAGCGGTTTGGGAATAACTGAAAAATTTCGCAATCCTTTCCTTTTTGCGAGACTTTGATAATATATCTCTATATGATTATTCGAGAATTTAAACAAGGCGATCAAGGGGCGGTTGAAAAAATTTTTGCTCTGTATTGGACTGATCCAGAATTTCTTAAAGAGTTCTCTGGTGAATTGCAGTTATTTATTAAGATGACTTTAAACAAAGACTTAGGTTTTTTTGTGTCTGAAGAGGATAATGAGGTTGTAGGAATTGTTGGTTTTAAAAAATTAGCCGATTATTTAAGACCGTACGCGACAACCAATACTCCTGTTGAGTTATACGTTATCGCTGTAAAACATAAAAGAAAAGGTATTGGGAAAAAATTAAAAATGAAGCTGATTGAGGAAGTAAAAAAAATGGGGTTTGGTGAAATTCTTTTTTTCAGTCCTAATTCACATGATGAGTCGTGGAATTTTCATGATTTATTAGATTTTGAGAGGGTTGGAGAAATAATTCCACCAGACGATGAAATTGGTCAAATATGGAGAAAAGTCTTATAAATTTGGGAAATTTTTTTATATGAAAAACCGCCACTAAAAATATCAAATATTTTTAGTGGCGGGGGCTGTGGGAGCAATCCCGTGAAGTTACAAAAGTATATGGCAGGCATCAACCTCAATTGATGTTTTTGCGACCTTATTTACCAGAAACATTCCGTATTTGCCACAACTGGTCATCATGGTAATGATTGATCCTCGCTTCAGCAAGATGGGGGTTTTCGGCTCTACGCACGAAGTTCGGCAGATTCTTTTCAACTCTGATATTTCTCCCATCTCACGAATTTTATGAAAGAGCTTCTTTGTGATTGTGGCAACTCCGATCCATGTATCGCTGAGTATTCTAAAATCGACAAAGTGTTCTGGCAGACCGTAATCAAGCGCTATTTTGATCGGGCAGACCTGAATTTGGTTTTGTCTAAACACGAAAAGAAGGCTGGCTTCACGCCCAAGATTCTTTAGGGATGCCACCGCGCGGTTTTTGTTTGCCTTACATTTCAGGAGCGCATACACTGGGCGTTCTGTTGTAAACTTAGATGAGTAAATATAATACTCACTAGGAACCGCGGGAATTATTCGCTCGCTGGGTTTTTGATAGGTTTTGTTTTTGAAGTTGTCGGGAATCGTGTTTTTTGCCAGATGGGTAGTCGTTTGTGCTTCCATAATAATTTCTCCTTTATAATTGAGGGTTTTAATTAACTGAAAAATATTTTTCTCAGTTCCTAAATTTATCTGTTTAATTTAAGTATTATTATGAACCGTAAACGCTTATTTAAAGAACAACACCCCCTTACCTTTAAATACGAACTTTTGACAAAATTAAAAATTAGTTAAAATAGTCTATATGAAAAAGAAAAAAATAATAAATAATCAAGAAGTTAATAAAGCAAAAACACAAGTTTTAAACACAAACAAACCCAACA
>JBDRMF010000013.1:0-3562 GCA_043812415.1 Patescibacteria group bacterium
GCGCCCGCCTTTTTCAAATTGTTCAATGGAATCTTTTCTTTGTTTGACCGCTTTTTTAATTACACTCATTGCGTTCTCGTCAGAAACCTCAACTTGCGGTTTCTTTTTTTGGGCGATTAAGTTATTGATAAAGTCCGCCAATAGTCCGCGTAAAACCATAGTTCTTACAGCGTCTTTGTTTAACATCGCCCCTTTTAATTCTTGTTTTATTTTTTCTTGTAACATAGTTTAGTTTTTAGAGAATTAGTTATTTAGAATTTTAGGAAAATTAGCAAAGCCGAATTTTCTTTTTTTTGCTTTTTATAATTAAAAATTATTTATGATATAATTATTTATTCATTATATCATAAATTTAATATTTGCATCAAATAAGTGTGAAAAATTATTTTGTGATTTTTCCTAAAACCTAAAACCTAACACCCAATTAACTAAATTACTAAAATATGATAACAGATAAAAATCAGATTTGGTATAGCTTAGAGAAAGCGATTTTGGAAAAAAAATTGGAAACGAATTTTGCGAGCGGTTTAACGCTTGTGAGCGTTTTGGAAAGACAACAGCGGGACGGGAAAAATATTTTCAAAAAAGGCGCGCAAATTTCGTTTTGGCAACGCCTATTCGCTCATCTAAAAAATCCATTGATTTTCATTTTGCTTATTGCCGGAGAAGTAACGCTCCTTTTGCAACATTTTTTAGACACAATTATAATTTTTTCCGTAGTTGTTATTAATTTGTCCATCGGTCTTTTTCAGGAAAATAAAGCGGACAAAGCTTTTGAAAAATTAAACGCCGCGCAGAAAACTTACGCTACAGTTCTCCGCGACGGCAAACAAAAAGTTGTTGCGGTGGAGGAATTAACTCGTGGCGATATTGTGCTTTTAACCGCCGGTGTGTCTGTGCCAGCTGACCTCAGAATAATTGAAGAAAACGATTTATTAATAAACGAAGCGGTGCTCACCGGCGAATGGTTGGGAGTATCAAAAAATAGTCGCCCTAACGCGCAACCTGATTTAGCCATAGCGGAGCAATCCAATATGGCGTGGATGGGAACTTCGGTGTCGGAGGGTTATGGAAAAGGGGTGGTGGTGGAAATTGGTGCGATGACTCAATTAGGGCAAATTTCCGAACAATTATCAGAATTTGACGAAATCACTCCTTTAAGAAGAAAAATGAATAAATTGGTCCGGTTTTTGTCTATAATGGTTTTTGTCATAATTACGGTTATCTTTTTTTTGGGTGTTTGGCAGGGAGAGGATTATACGGATATGTTTGTGATGGCGGTCGCAGTGGCGGTTTCTGTTATTCCACAGGGTTTGCCCATAGCATTTGTTTCAGTTTTAGCGGTGGGGATGAAAGAAATTTTGAAAAAAGGAGGGTTGATAAAAAACTTGTTGGCGTCTGAAACATTGGGAAATGTTTCTGTAATTTTGACGGATAAAACCGGCACCATTACGCAAGCTAAAATGAAGTTGGAGCGAATTATCGCTTTAACAGATAATGCGGATGATGAAAAAGAAACTTTACGCGCGGCGGTTATCTGTTCGGACGCGTTTTTGGAAAAGGATGAAAAAATCGGAGAGGGTTTTATCGTTCGCGGACGACCTTTGGAAAAAGCGGTTGTGACGGCCGGTTTGGAGAGAGGCATTTTGCAAGGTGCTTTAGAAAAAGACAATCAAAGACTGGATTTGATTCTTTTTGAATCGCAAAATGGGTATGCGACTTCGCTAAATACTGACGGCGCTGACAAACGAAAAGTTTATATCAACGGCCGTCCGGAAATAATTTTAGAAAAATCAAAATTTGTTTTCAAAAATGGCAAAATTGAAACGATGACCGAGGCGGATAGAAAATATTTCCAACGAATTTTGCGAGAAAAAACCAATCAAGGAGCACGCGTGACCGCAGTCGCTTTTAAATCTGTGGATTGGAAAAAAATTCCAAATAACGGCGCTTTAGACGCTGATTTAGTGTTTGGGGGGATGTTGGTTTTTAGCGACCCTATTCGGGAAGATGTTTTTGAAGCGGTTAAAACTGCCAAAGAAATGGGGACGCGGGTAATTATGTTGACGGGCGATAATCCGGGTACCGCACGCAAAATCGCGGAAGAAGCGGGCATTATCACTCACAGAGAACGAGTTTTGGAAGGGAGCGATATTGATAAGATGGGCGATGTGGAATTAGGAAAGGTTTTGAATACAGTTAAAGTTTTTGCCAGAATGAGCCCCGCGCAAAAATTGCGAATTTCAAAAATCTTGAAAGATGCCGGCGAAATTACGGCGATGACGGGAGACGGAATCAATGATGCGCCTGCTTTACGCAACGCCAATGTCGGCATCGCGGTGGAAAGCGGGACAGAAGTCGCTAAAGAATCCGCCGATATGATTTTGTTGGGAGACAGTTTTTCCATTATTGTGAGCGCCATTGAAGAAGGACGACGCATTATTGACAATATGAAAAAAATCATCGCTTATCTTTTGTCTACCAGTTTTAGCGAAGTGTTTGTCATTATGTTCGCTTTGTTGTTGGGTTTGCCTTTGCCGATTTTGGCGTCCCAAGTTTTGTTTATCAATGTGGTTGGGGAGGGTTTGATGAGTTTTGCTTTTGTTTTTGAACCCTTGGAAAAATATTCCAGACAGAAAAATTATTATTTGGACGATCGCTCAATTTTGACATCGCAACTCAAAAAAATAGTATTGTCTTTTTGCTTGATTGCGGGAATGTTTTTGGCGACACTGTATTTTGTTTTGATAACTTTGGAATTTCCCATAGACAGGATTAGGACGATTATGTTTGTCGCATTTTCTTTTGATTCTTTGTTTTTTGCTTTGGCGATTAAATCGTTCCGCAAATCAATTTGGCAAACAGACCTTGCTTCAAATAAGTTTTTGGTTTTCGCGTGGGTGTCCAGTTCGGCGGTGGTGTTGTTGGCGCTCTTTATTCCGTTTATGCGAACACTTTTGCGGTTAAGCGTCCTAGAGAGTTCTGATTTTATGTTGTTGGGCTGTATTGGAATTTGTAATCTGGCTTTGGTTGCAAGTATTAAATATATTTTTTCCCCTAAACCTGTAAAAAATTAATTTTGGGTTGAGGCGGATTTTCATTTTTGGATCGCTTCGCTCCGCTCGCGAAGACGGACGATTGGCAAAGCCAATTTCATCCAACTTCTAATATCCAACTTCCAACCTCTAAATTTGGAACGACGACACGATCCAGACCAAACCTCGCTATTTTTTCAACCCTTGCTTTTTAGATAATTTGTTATATAATACTAACCAGATAGTAAATTGACAAAAAAATAAACTTGAATAAAAGGAGGAGTATGATGAAGCAAAAAACGACAACGATCGAATGTCTTATTTTGGGATTTTTATTACTAATAATCGCAATGGTATCGGTATGGGCGTATTTAAGTACAAAAGAACAAGAAAAATCAGTAACCGAACAAGGAAAATTGTATGAGGACAGTGGGCAAGGGATAATGATTATGAAAAAATATGATATCTATATTTTGAAAGAGGGATATCTGCAATGGAAAAAAGATTATCCTGAGCGAGATAAAAAA
>JBDRMF010000014.1:0-9412 GCA_043812415.1 Patescibacteria group bacterium
AAAACTCTTTGCATTTAACATCGAGTTATATTTTCAACAAAAACGAAAAATTAAAAACAAACTTTCTTAGGGAGAGATAAACATTTAAACTCCCACAAAAGTTGTTTTTAATTTTTCGTTTTTGTTGAAAAACAGACCACGGGTCTTAAAAAATTTGTTTTTCCTCGCCCACGCACACCTACCGGCAGGCAGGCTCAATAATTTTGGTTTTTTGAAATTACAATTTCAAAAAAATCAAAATTCCTGACTTCGCTCGGGCTCCGAAAGTCTGTTTGATGAAATTTGTTTTGGGTTTTTGTTAAAAAACAAAACGCAATGAATTTTTCTCTAATTTCTAATTTATATTTATGATATAATTGTGAATATGAAAACCATTTTAGAGCAAAAGGGAAATTTAAAAGAAAAGAAAGTTTTGTTAAGGTTGGATTTGAACACGCCTATTGTGAACGGGGAAGTGGCGGATAATTTCAGAATTAAGAAAATTTTGCCGACAATTGAATTTTTAAAAAAAGAAGGAGCGAGAATTATCATTCTTAGTCATATCGGACAAGATACGGACAGCTTGATGCCAGTTTATTCTTATTTACGAAAATTTTTTGAAGTAAAATTTGTGAAAGATATTTGGGGCGATGAAGCGAGCATCGCCGTTTCGGATATGCGAGATGGGGATATAATAATGTTTGAAAATTTGCGAAAAGATGATGGGGAAAAAAATAATGATTTGAAATTCGCGCGACACCTGTCATCTTTTGGCGATATTTATGTCAATGACGCATTTTCCATTTCGCACAGAAAACATACTTCTATTGTGGGATTGCCGGTGTTAATGAAAAGTTATTTCGGTTTGCTGTTTGAACGGGAATGCGAGGAATTGGAGCGGATATCAAAATCCGCGCGTCCTAAACTTTTTGTTTTGGGGGGCAATAAAGGAGAAACCAAATTGCCTTTTGTAAAAAAATTTTTAGAAAATGAACAGGCGGATTTTATTTTTGTCGGCGGGTCTTTGGCGAATGAGTTTTTTAAAATGAAAGGTTTGGTAGTGGGAAAATCTTTGGTTTCCGATAAAGATTTGGGATTGAACGAGTTGCTGGACAATCCAAAAATTATTTTACCGGCAGATGTGGTTGTGGAAAATTCCCGACAGGTTTTTATCAAAAAACCGAATGAGGTTTTAAAAGATGAAATAATTGTTGATGCTGGACCGGAAACAATTTTACAATTGCGAGAATTGATAGGTAAATCTAAATTTGTTTTATGGAACGGACCTATGGGTGATTATACCAAAGGTTTTATTGATTCTACTTTTGAATTTATTAAAATTGTTGCGGAGAGTAATATTGAGTCGGTGGCGGGGGGCGGGGATACTGTTTTTTGTATTTCTAAAACAGGGTTGAAGGATAAATTTGATTTTCTTTCCACTGGGGGTGGGGCGATGTTGGAATTTATCGCTACCGGAACACTGGTCGGAATTGAAGCGATAAAACTCAAAACGGAAAAATAAAAAAATGAATTTTTCGTTTTTTAATTTTTCCGTTTTGAGTTTTGTCGCCGGCATAGCTATTTGTTCCGTTTTTGATTTAGGCGTTTATTTTGGATTATTTTTAATATTATTGAGTGGGGTTTTGTTGTTGGTGCAGGGGCGGGATTTGCCTTTAGGCAAATCTCGTCCTTATCTTTTTATAATATTCTTCTTTTTATTTTTCGGTTTGGGTTTTTTGCGATGCTCTTTTTCAAACACAACGCAACCGCGACAAGCGCTTGATAATTTGGTCGGGCGGGAAATTTCTGCGATTGGCATTGTGGTTGATGAGCCGGACGAGCGGGAAGATAACACAAAATTAACGGTTGAAATTTCTGAAATAAATAATTTTACGCTGGCGGATTTTGCTTCGCAAAATCCGCCAACGCAAGGAGCCACCACAAAATCGTTCAATAATTCCAAAATAAAAATTTTATTGACCATCCCGCATTATCCGCAATTTGAATATGGTGACAAAATTGAATTTTTCGGAAAACTTCAAAAACCGAAAAATTTCAAAAGCGATAATAATCGCGAATTTGATTATATTAAATATCTTGCCAAGGACGGAATTTTTTATCAAATGTTTTATCTCAAAACGGAACTCGTTTCAAAAAGCAACGGTAATTTTATAAAAGAAAAATTATTCGCGATTAAACGAAATTTTTTGGAAGAAGTCGGCAAAACAATTCCCGAACCGCAGGTGTCTTTGTTGGGTGGGCTTTTGCTCGGCACTAAACAATCGTTGGGACAAAAATTGCAAGATGATTTCCGAAAAGTCGGTTTAATTCATATTGTGGTTTTGTCTGGTTACAACATCACGATTATCGCGGAATTTATAACGGGAATTTTTTCTTTTTTGCCGCGAATGATCGGGTTGGGCGTTGGGGCTGTGAGCATCGTTCTGTTCGCAATTATGGTGGGCGGTTCGGCGACAATTATTCGCGCGTCCATTATGGCATTGTTGGTTGTGTTGGCACGCGCGACGGGGCGGGTTAGCGAAATTACCCGCGCTCTTTTTTTGGCGGGTTTTGTGATGGTTATGCATAATCCACAAATTGTGGTTTTTGACCCTTCTTTCCAATTGTCTTTTGTGGCGACATTGGGATTGATTTGTTTATCGCCGAAAATTTCTAAAATATTTAAATTCATTCCCAATAAATTTTATTTGCGAGACTCGGCGGTGGCGACAATTTCAACGCAAATTTTTGTTTTACCGCTTTTGCTTTATATGATGGGTGAGTTTTCAATCGTCGCTATCTTTGTCAATCTTTTGGTTTTGATGCTCGTCCCGTTAACAATGTTTTTTGGTTTTCTGGCGGGTATTATCGGTTTTGTCGCATCGTGGCTGGCGTTGCCTTTTTCATATCTTACATATTTTCTCCTATCGTATGAATTAACAGTGGTGGAATTATTCGCCAGTCTGCCTTTTGCTTCCTTCAAAATTCCGCCGTTTTCGGCGGGGTTAATGTTCGTCATTTATGGATTGTATTTTCTTTTCCTAATCAAATTTTCTGACCCCGACCCCGTCTCCGAACCGGAAAATTCTAAAATTGATGATTGGTGATTTTGGTTTGCCGATTGGCGGGAATTGACCCACAGTTACTAAGATTTTTCTTCGTTTTCGCGAGCTCAAACTTGAAAAATCAAAGTACTGCTGGTCGCGGCTCGCAAAAGGTCCACAGGACCTTTTGCTACCACCGTTCAATTCCCGCCAACAATTTCCAAGCAGAAAATAAAAAATACCCCGCGCAAAAGCGGGACATTTTTTATTTTTGTGGAGATGGCGGGAATCGAACCCGCGTGTAATAACATTTTTATTATGGTTCTACAATATATAGTTCATTTTGTTTTTAAGTGAAAAAAGTTAAAAATAAACAAAATCTTTTCTCGCCGATTTTCTGAGTTTCATAAATAATCCGAAAAAAGATTATTTATATATTCTGAAAGATATTGCGCCAAAACAAATTATTCAGAAATTCGTTTGTTTGACGCCAGTCGCGCTGAAGCGGTGGTTGGACTTTTAGCTTACGCCAATGCCAACGCTGGAGCTGAGAAATATGGCGATGCCATTCTTCCCGCTGTTTTAGATAAGTCTGCACTTAATCCGTTCTATTGTTTTACGAGTAAAATAGAATGCTCGATATTGCGCATAATAAAAGAATGCCATTAGCGAAGCCGATCATCCCCAAAAAATATTTCACGCAAAATTTTTTTTTGAATTTTCAAATTCAAAAAAAAATTTTGCGTGAAATATTCGGGCGAACAATAAACTTAATTTTCAACGAACCGTTAAAATTTGGTTTTCATCTCGCGAGCCATTTCTCGCTCGGCGGTTTTTTTCTTGAGCGTTTCTCGCTTGTCGTGTTTTTTCTTTCCGCGAACGACCGCAACTTCAACTTTAATTTTGTTGCCTTTACTATACACCGCTAAAGGGATTATTGTCAAGCTCTTGTGAGCTTCCGACTCCGCCAAGCGCGCAATTTCTTTTTTGGACAACAATAAAGTCCGGTTTCTTGCAGGGTCGTAATCCGCGGGCGTATTGGCTGTTTGAAAAGGCGGAATGGTGGTGTTGAGTAAAATGGTTTCACCGCCTCGCACGGTGATATGCGAACCTTCCACCGACCCCATATTGTTTTTGACAGCTTTCACCTCAAAGCCAAACAATTTAATGCCCGCTTCAAATTTTTCCAAAATTTCATATTTCAATCCCGCTTTTTTGTTTTTGATAAAAGTTGCCATTGCTTAATCATAACAATTATTTCCGCCGAGGGGAATAAAGAATTTTCCTGCGACCAATGGCGCGCGCAGTTCCTCAAAACCAAATCGTACGCTTGCCGTTCACCTTTAATCAAAGACCAGAAAACCTTTTGGAAAAATAGCTATTATTGAATGCTTGGAGATATCGTCCGCTTTTCGCCGTCTTTTGACCCAACGGCTCAACGACTTGAGCCGTTGAAAAGTCGGCTATTGCATAGCCGACTTTTGGTGTTTGCGTGTGAAAAGCAAGACAAGAAAATTTGTTTTTTGCGAGCGGATTTTGGCGGAGCCAAAATCCGTCCTTTCCCGCGATGACTTGCTTCACGAAATTTTTATTTCATATCAACGGATTTTAATGTATAATGCTTTATTGTGAATGTTAAAAATAATAAAAAAAATAAAAAGGAGAAAAAAGGAAAATTTGATTTTGGATTAAGCAAAAAAACGCAAAAATTCGGTCTGTTGGGCAGTTTTTTGAATATAATTATCATTTTCTTTTTGATATTGACAGCTTATTCTATGATTATGGACAATGCCGAAAAGCCGGAAGAAATTTCCATTTCCGAATTAGTCGCCGGTATTTCAACAGGGGAAATTAAAAGTATAGTGGTGGAAGGAGAAAAATTGTCTGTTGCGTATAACGACGACACCGTCAAAGAAGCAAAAAAAGAAACGGAAACTTCTTTGTCCGAATCGTTGGTTAATTACGGCATTACAGCCAAGCAATTGGACGCAATTGATATAATAATCAAAAAACCGGGCGGAATGCAGTTTTGGTTTTCCATAATATTTCCATTTTTAATTCCGCTTTTGTTTATTGTCGCTTTCTTTTGGTTTATGTCGCGACAGGTTAAAGGCGCGAGTATGCAAGCTTTCAGTTTTGGAAGTTCAAAAGCGAAATTTATTGACCCGAAAGATGAAAAGCAAAAAGTAACTTTCAAAGATGTGGCGGGCGTGGAGGAAGCCAAAGAAGAATTGATTGAAATCGTAGAATTTTTGAGAAATCCTAAAAAGTTTTTGGACATTGGAGCTTCCATTCCCAAAGGGGTAATTTTGACAGGCGGTCCGGGCACGGGAAAAACACTTTTGGCGAGAGCTGTGGCGGGGGAAGCGGAAGTTCCGTTTTTTTCCATTTCAGGTTCGGAGTTTGTGGAAATGTTTGTGGGGGTGGGCGCTTCCAGAGTGAGAGATTTGTTTAAAATAGCGAAAAAAATGGCTCCATCAATTATTTTTATTGATGAAATTGACGCTGTCGGTCGCATTCGCGGGGCGGGAACGGGCGGAGGCAATGACGAAAGAGAGCAAACGCTCAATCAGATTTTGGTGGAGATGGACGGTTTTGAATCAAACGGAAAAGTGATTGTGGTTGCCGCCACCAACAGACCCGATGTGTTGGATCCGGCTTTGCTTCGTCCCGGAAGATTTGACAGGCGTGTTTTTATAGACTCGCCGGACAGAAAGGACAGGGAAGCGATTTTGGAAATTCACTCCAAGAAAAAACCTTTTGCCGAAGATGTTGATTTAAAAGTTGTGGCGGAGAGGACCCCTGGGTTTACCGGAGCCGATTTGCAATCCCTTATGAACGAGGGGGCGATTTTGGCGGCGCGCGAAAGCAGAAAAAAAATCTCTCAATTTGATTTAATTCGTTCCATTGAAAAAGTGATGTTGGGTCCAGAAAGAAAAAATCATCTGATGACGGAGAAAGAAAAAAAGATTATCGCTTATCACGAAACGGGGCATGCGTTGGTCGCATCTTTATTGCCCGATGCCGACCCAGTGCATAAAATTTCCGTTATTTCCAGAGGACGAGCTGCTGGTTATATGATTAAGTTGCCGGACAAAGAAAAGTTTTTGTATTCCAAAAAATATTTCGCAGATGATATCGCTGTTTCTTTGGGGGGTTATTTGACAGAAAAAATGATTTTTGGAGATATTACCACTGGCCCTTCCAATGATTTGCAAGTTGCGTCCGCTTTGGCGAGAGATATGGTGATGAAGTATGGGATGTCTGACAAATTCGGTCCCATCGCTTTTGAAAAAACCGATAAAATGTCAATGTTGAATTATCCGTTGGTTAAAAAAGAGTATTCGGAAAAAACCGCCAAAGAAATTGACGACGAAGTGTCTCATATAATAGAAGATGCGACAAAAAAAGTTCAAGAGATTTTGGATAATAATCGGGGGGCGATTGATATGATTGCCAAAAAATTGATGGAAGTGGAAACGCTGGAAAGAGACGAATATGAAAAATTGCTGATATTAAACGGGATAGAACCTAAAAAAGAAAAGAAAAATGTTTAAAACAATATTTAAAAAAACAATTTTAATTTTGGTTTCGCTCTTTGTGATTTATTCTGTAAATTTAGCGACCGGAGCGGGGGAGAATGTTTTGGATATTGACGCAAAATTATTAAATTTTGAAAGAATTATTTTTGTTCCCGGAATAAACACGCAATCCTTTAAATTAAGTCAATGGAAAACAGATTTGCAAAATAATTTTCCGCAAAAAGAAATTATTTTTTTAGATGACCCTGTTTATTTTTATTGGCAGGATGAAAAGACCGAGGAAATTGTGGAAAAAGGAGTCGCTCTTTTGAATGACGGGAAAGCAACGCTGGTAATTTCTCATAGTTACGGCGGAGTGCTGGCGGAGACAATGATAAGTCGGGCTGATAATGGTAATGTGATAAAATTGATTACAATGGCCTCGCCCCACCAAATGGATTCTTTCGGGATTGATAACTCTAAAGAGTTTTTAGGAACTCCCGACAAAGTGAATGTGCCGACTTATTCTTTTGGCGGTTATATTGACCCCGTTGTTTTGTTTCCCAATACAAATGTTCAGAGTTCAAACCACCAAGACTTGTGGTCTGGGCATCTTGGTTTTTTGTTGGATAAAGATATAAGACGCAAGGTTTTGGAATTTGCCTTGGGGTTTAATTATGTGGAATAAACGCAGAGTGGCGTTGATGGACGCAGGCTCACGCTGAATGAAATTGATAAAAATGCGATTTTGAGATAATATTGTGTTGAGGTCGTTCAGGTCGCGTGTGTAGCTCAGTTGGTAGAGCGCAGAGCTTATAATTTCAAGCGAGGATTTATGGAAATTTATTTACATATAATCTGAGCGATGGAATTATATGGTTTTTAAAATTTTGTGCGCGTGTGTAGCTCAGTTGGTAGAGCGCAGAGCTTATACCTCTGTGGTCCCAGGTTCGAGTCCTGGCACACGCACAAAATTTTTAAAATCATATACACCTCTGTGGTCCCAGGTTCGAGTCCTGGCACACGCACAAAATTTTTAAAATCATATACCTCTGTGGTCCCAAATCTGCCTGCCGGTAGATGCGAGTTTAATATTTTTATGAAAGGCCGATAATAAAAGAGTTGAGAAAATATATAATGGGCAAAAGCAATTTCCATAAGAAAAATATAAAAAACAATAAAAATAAAAATGAATATCTTTCCAGCGTCTGTCTGAATTCTATATAACGGTAGGGGATTAAAGAGAATAAAATTTTTGAACCATCAAGCGGAGGAATCGGAACCAAATTAAATATTGCCAAAACAAGATTAAGCAAAACCACTACTTGTGCGGCGCTCAAAAATATCGGGTTGGCAATTCCCAACAAAGCGCCAAAACGAATTAACAAACCAAAAATGATGGCTACCAAAAAATTGGAAGCGGGACCAGCGACAGCCACAATCGCATCGCCATATTTTTGATTACTTAAATTGTCTGGATTATATGGAACGGGTTTTGCCCAACCAAACATAAACCCCACGCTCATATATGCCAAAAGAGGAACAATGAATGAACCGAAAAAGTCCAAATGCGCGAAGGGATTTAAAGTTAAACGCCCTGCGTTTTTGGCTGTCGGGTCGCCTAATATAAACGCCACGTAACCGTGAGATACTTCATGGATAACCACTGACATTATTAAGATGATGATTGTAAATAAAAAATTGATTTCCATAATGGTTTCATTATAAATGATTTTGCGAAATTAGGGAAAAAATATAAAATAGCAAAATTTTTTTCAACTGTGAAAACCCCTAAACAAGTTTCTTCAAGCAAACCCCCGAATTATAAGTATTTTGGAGGTGTTTTAATTTTTTTCAATTCTTGCTCCTCAATTGTCCTTGCTTGAAATAACCAATAACCAAGATACAAAAAACCAAAAAATAATCAAACATCAAATACCAAAAATCAAACAATAGACGGATTTTGGCTTCGCTCGGGCTCCGAAAGTCTGTTTGGTGAAATTTGTTTCGGGTTTTTTAAAAATTTTGTATTCTTGGTTAAAAAGACAAAAATTATAATTTCTTGCAAAATACGCTTATTATGATAACATAAGTTGAGGCAAAAGGTCAGTCAGAAAAAATCGCTTGCGATTTTTTATATTTAATACTAATACATAATTATTATGAGCAAAATATGTCCTATAACTAAGAAAGGTTCAAAAATGGCTGGGAGATACAGCAACCGTGTTCGTGCTACTCAATTTAATCCGACCGGTAATGTCAGAAGATACCCCAATCTCCAAAAAAAGAGAATTTATATTCCTGAAATGGATAAAACTATCACTTTGGAAATCTCAACAAAAGCCATCAAAACAATAAATAAAAAAGGCGCTTATCAGACACTTAAAAAAGCGAATTTAATTTAGAAAAATTAAAAGGCGGGCGCGAAGTGAACTGTACCCCAAAAGACGGACACATTCGTGTCCGTCTTTTGGGGTACAGTTCATTTTAACTGACCCATGGCTGTTGGGCATACCTGATTGTTTTTCATCAGGTGGTCCACAAATTCCGCAAGGTCGTCTATGACGATGGCCGAGGCGGAATAGTGTTGGTTGCCCAGCACTAATCTGTATTATTCGGGGGATTTGCGTAAGCAAATTCACCACAGTTCAAAAGGAGGAACTCACCAGTTCAACGAGTTCCTCCCTATTATTGAGATTTTAATGAAACGCGGATGCGTTGCGAAAAAAACGCAAACTTTCGCAGACATTGAAATTTCATAGTAGTAAAATCTACTTGGACGCGTCGCTTCCAAGTAGACTTTGAATTACGAAGACAAATCTTGACTTTTATGTTGAAGTATGATATTTTGATTGGAGATTCGGGAAG
>JBDRMF010000015.1:0-34985 GCA_043812415.1 Patescibacteria group bacterium
CTGTTTTGCTTTTTTAGCTTTGTGAAGGCGGAGCGATGTTTTTGCTTCCCACAAAGAAGCAAAAACCGCGAGCCGGGGTCGGCAAACACTTAGTAGATTTTGAGCGAAGCGAAGAAATATACTTAGTGATTTGTGACCACATAGATTTTGCGAGCGAAGCACTCCTTTAATTTAGCAAAAATTTTCTTTGCGATTTTTTTCTTTTTTTTCACTCGCCTAACTTTTGTTTTCGAAGAAAACAAAAGTTAGGCGAGCAAGCCCCCCAAATCTTGGAAAAATGGAAAAGAAATTTTTGTTTTGGTTTCGGAAAAACAGCCAGTATTAAATACTTGGGGATACTGATTGCTTTTCACTACTTTTTAACCCAACGGCTCAACGACTTGAGCCGTTGGAAAAATTTCTAAAAACTATATGCTAATTATAGTATGTAGCACTAAAGTTAGCAACTCTATATAATATTTATAAATATGAAAAAAGAAATTTTAATTAAATTTGGAAATAAGGTTAGAGAAAAAAGACTAGAATTAGGTCTATCACAGGAAGCATTGGCTAATCGTGCAAAAGTTCACCGAACATATATCGGAATGATTGAGCGTGCTGAAAAAAATATAACTTTGGAAAATATCGAAAAAATTGCAAAGGCTTTAGACATTGCAGTTGATAAATTACTAAAATAAATAAATAAAAAAAGATATGTCAGAAGAACAAGAACATGGATTTATTTTTGAAAATTGGGTCAAAAAAATATTAGGAGTTGAAAAATTAGCAAGTAATTATACTCAAAAATGGGATATTCCCAACGAAACTCCAATTAGTGTTAAGTTTATGGGGTTGACGAATGCTTTAGAATTTGGAAGTACTGTTAGAATTTGGGAGATAGACGAGCCTTTTACTTTGGTAATTGGTAGGTGGAAACAAAATGGTGACAAAAAAATAATTAAAAGTATTGATGAAATAGATATAACATTAGAAATATTAAATAAAATGAGAGGAAAAATAAAATTGGAAGAAATTAAAGAATTTGATCAAAAAATAAAAAAGTTCTCTGCTGGGAAAGATGGACAGGCTGAAGGTATAGAATTTGCCAAAAATTGGAAATCAGAAAGAAAAGATAAAATAGGGCTTTTAACAATAACTCATAAAATTGATAGTAAAAGCCAGAGAAGAATTCAATGTAATTTAAATTACAAAAATTATGTTGAACTGTTTGGAATTCCTTCTTTTGAAACAAAATTTAGAGATAATAATTTTGATCAAGAAATAAATCATCCAGCAAGAATTTTCAATAAAAAGTAAACTTCTATAAAGCTACCTTAAAATCAAAAACGTTTTCTTTTTTAATTGATTTACTTCCTACTCGACAAGTTATATTTCTAAAATAATCAATATTGTTGTTTACTTTTTCACAAATTTTTTCTTTTAAATTTCTATCTCCATTGAATTCATCTTTAAAATCAAAAACATAGAACATATCATTAAGAATATCTTTCTTGATATTTATCAAACCACATTTTCCTACACTAGAATTGCCTACTCTAACTACTGCCATTTTGTAATCGGAAACTTTTTCTTTTTCCGGAATTTTCGTCATATCTAATATATTTTTTGCAGAAACATTATTTTCTTTAAAAGATTTAAAAACTTTAATTCTGCCTGAACTCAAAAATTCTTTTAAAGGAATTCCTTTTTCATTTTTTATAAAACCGTTATTTTTGTGAAAAATAACTTGTGGAATTAGTTCTTCGTGAATATTTGAAAAATCGAAAACTTCCTCATTTCTTTCCCCATTCTCATAAATAATAATTATTTTATTTTTTAATTTCTTTACGTTAGTAAAAATAGCAAAACCACAAGGGATATTCCTATCAAACCAAATTTGATCATTTTGGTAAATTATTATTGTAGAAAATTTATTTTTTAATTTTTCCTTAACTAATTTATTCCTATTCTTGATAAAAAATGAAATGGGCAAAACAAAAGCAATAGTTGGGTCATCATCTTTCAAATGTTCTAAAGATTTATAAATAAAAGCATTTTCTATTTTCTGTTTGTCTTTTTTTATATCAATTTCTTCTAAATATGTATTTGGTTGGACATCCGAATTTTTATATTTTGAATAATAATAATAACTTTCTTTTAGATTATATTTAGTAAAAGGAGGGTTTCCTACAATAAAGTCGAATTTCTCAGTCAAGGAAACATCAAAAAAATCTGTGGGATTTTTCGTTAAATCTTTATCAATTTCAAAATCTTTAATTTTCTTGAAATTTTTATTTTTTAATTCTTTAACAAAATTACCTGTACCAGAAGAAGGTTCGAGGATAGATACATCTTTGTCATAATTTTTATACGAGAAAGTTAAATCTAATAGTTTTTCCACTATTTCAGATTTAGTAAAATATTGTCCTAATGTTTCTTGTTTATTTATCATTTTTAATTTTTTTTAATCTTTCTTCTGCTATTTTGCAATATTCTAAATCTATTTCAAAACCTATATAATTTCTATCAATTTGTTTACAAGCTACCGCAACACTTCCGCTTCCAATAAAAGGGTCTAAAATAACATCATTCTCTTTTGAAAACATCATCAAAATATCTTTTATAAAAGTTTTTGGTTTTGGAGTTGGATGTTTTATAAAACCCTCATCAGGTTCAACCATTCTCCCTGGCGTGTCAACAAAAATATCTTTTCCTCTTTTATTCATTTTTGGGTTACCTTTCTTAAAAACTACACAAGACATATATTTTGTAAAACCTATTGGAGAAAACACACTTGCATTTGGACAATATAAAACAAAATTCCAAAAATAATCGAAAGGATTATCTTTAAATATTTTAGGTAAAAATTTAGTACTAAAAAAAGTTATAAAATAAGCATCATCTTTTAAAACTTTATAACTTTCTGGAAGGATTTTATAAAAAAGGTCAAGATTTTGGTCATTTTTAATTCCTGCTTTATTCAAACCGTAAGGAGGATCTGTGAAAATAACATCTATAGATTTATCTTCTAGTTGTTTCAATCCCTCTAAACAATCTATATTTTGAATTGTGTTTTTCCACTTATTTATCATATCTACCTTTTGTTAATTATTAATATTTTAACATTTATTTCTAAAATTGTATGCAATTTATTTGCTAACTTTAGTATACATCAATAAATATGATCTTGCAAAATTTTTTGTTAATAAAGTATTTATGTTAGAATAATTGTATGAATTATATCATTTTAATCCTAGTTGCAGTAGCGGGAATAATTATCGGAAGTTATTTTCCCTCTTTCGCTAAAGCTACAAAGGACAGAGGTGTCGGTTTGATTTTTGGACAATCAAAGAAAAAACAAGAAAATAAATCTAAAATTCAAGAATTTTTGAAAGACACACCTAAAATTACAAACAATGATGTTGAAAAATTATGTGGGGTTTCGCACGCGACCGCGGAAAGATACTTGGACGAATTGGAAAAAGACGGAAAACTTGTCCAACACGGCAAAATCGGAACTGATGTATTTTATACCTTAAAATAAGGACATTTTAACCAATTAACTCAACGAGCCTGCTTGTGCCGGTAGGCAGGTTGAGTTAATTAAAAAATAAATATGATAAATAAAAATTTAGAAACATACCCAGTGCAAGTAATTGGTTTCCAAAGAAGTCTGTTGTATAATTATCGGTGATATGTCCCAAAAAAGAAAAATTGATAAGGTTTTCGCCAGCATTGCCATCGCGTTGGTTTTGCTCGGTTTTTTTCTCTTTGTGTCCGCTTCTCTGGGGGTGTTAGCGAAAGACAAAAGTAATTTCTTATCTGTCTTTTCCACGCAAATAATTTTAGGTTTGGCGGGCGGAATGGCCAGTCTGATTATTTTGTCAAAAATTTATTATAGGGAATACAGAAAATACGCTTTTTATATTTTTGTGGTGGCGTTAATTATTTCTTGTTTGGTTTTTATCCCTAATATAGGAATTGAACACGGTGGAGCCAAACGCTGGTTGGACATCGCGGGTGTTTCTTTTCAACCAGCGGAATTTTTGAAAATAGGTTTTGTTATTTATTTTGCAACCTTGCTTTCCGCTTTTAAATTAAAATTACATCAGTGGAAATATGGCATAATTCCGATTATGTCTTTATTGTTTAGCGTTGCCGTCATCGCTTTTTTTCAACCGGATTATGGAACTTTATTGGTTATCGCCATCACCGCATTAGGAATGATTTTGGTCGCCGGAATTAATTTGAAACATTTTTTTGTCATAATCGGTTCAGCTCTGATAACCATTGTTCCGTTAACATTGATATATAAATCTTATATATTAAGCAGATTATTGTTTTTTTTCAAACCCGGAGACAGTTTGTTGGGAGCAGGTTACCAAATAAAACAATCGCTTATTGCCATCGGTTCGGGCGGAATTTTTGGCAAAGGTTTCGGACAAAGTATTCAAAAATTCGGATTATTGCCGGAGCCGATGGGGGATTCAATTTTTGCGGTTACCGCGGAAGAATGGGGTTTTATCGGAGCGACTATTTTAACAGCTTTGTTTTTATTTTTTGCGTTAAGAGGACTGAGCATCGCTTCGCGTTCCCAAGATGTTTTTGGTAGACTATTGGCAGTGGGAATTGTTATACTTATAGTATCGCAATCGTTTTTAAATATCGCTTCAATGTTAAGCATATTTCCGATAATAGGTATGCCATTGATTTTTGTGAGTCAGGGCGGGACGGCTTTATTATTCGCTTTGGCGGAAGTCGGAATTTTATTAAATATTTCCAAATATAAAACAATACAATGAAAATATTATTTACAGGAGGAGGAACCGGTGGTCATTTTTATCCGTTGATTGCCGTGGCCCAAGAAATAAATAAAATTATTAAGGAGAAAAAAATTATTCCGCCTAAATTATATTATTTATCAAATAATTCTTACGACAAGAGATTATTGTTTGAAAACGGAATAACTTTTAAAAAAATTTCCGCCGGCAAATTAAGAAGGTATTTTTCCTTTCTTAATTTTTTTGGGTTATTTAAAACGGCTTATGGTCTTGTAAAATCTTTATATTTAATTTGGAAGATTTTCCCCGATGTTGTTTTCAGCAACGGCGGAAATGTGGCTTTCCCGGTTTTATTAAGCGCCAAAATATTTAAAATTCCAGTTTTTATCCATATTTCCGACGTGATACCCGGCCGAACAAATCGTTGGGCTTCTAAATTTGCCCAACGGGTTTCCACCGCCTTTCCGGAAACTTGCGAATATTTATCCGTGAAAAAAGAAAAGGTGGCTGTTTTAGGCAACCCTATTCGGAGAGAATTGATTATACCGCTTGAAAAAGGAGCGGGCGAGTTTTTGCAAATGGAAAATGACATACCTGTTATTTTTGTCTTGGGCGGTTCCAGTGGAGCGCAAACTATCAATGAAAATTTAATTGATATTTTGCCGGAATTGACGGAAAAATATCAAATCATTCATCAAACAGGAAAACAATTATTTGAGGATGCGAAAAGACGAGCTTTTTTGGTTTTAGAAAACAGCAAAAATAAAAAAAGATATAAACCTTTTCCATATTTGAATACTTTGGCGATGAGAATGTCCGCAGGCACTTCCAATTTGATTATATCAAGAGCGGGCGCCAATTCCATTTCGGAAATCGCAGTGTGGGGCAGGCCCAGTTTAATAATTCCCATTTCGGAAGAAGTGAGCGGTGACCAAAGAAAAAACGCTTTTGCGTTTGCGCGAGCGGGAGCATGCGTAGTGATTGAACAAAAAAATTTAACACCTATATTATTTTTAGCCGAAATCAACAAGCTTATGGATGATAAAGAAAAAATGAAAACAATGGGAATAAAAGCCAAAGAGTTTTCGCGACAAAACGCCGCCAACAAAATAGCTGATGAAATAATTAATATTGCGATAAAATATGCCGAATAACAAAGAAATTACTAATAAAGTCATTACACGGTTTCCGCCTTCTCCCACCGGCTTGTTTCATATTGGCAGCGCGAGAACGGCTTTTTTTAATTATCTTTTCGCAAAACACAATAATGGAAAAATGCTTTTTAGATTGGAGGATACGGACAAGCGGAGGTCAAAAAAAGAATTTGAAGAAAATATTTTAGAGAGTTTGATTTGGCTGGGTTTGGATTTTGACGGCGAAATTTCAAAACAATCGGAAAGAACGGCAATATATAAAAAATACATTCAAAAACTGATTGATGAAAACAAAGCTTTTATTTCAAAAGAGGAAATTGATTTGACTTCGTCCGACACGAATAAGTCGGCGGAAAAACGCGCGAAAGTGATTCGTTTTAAAAATCCGAATATTAAAGTTGTATTTGATGATTTAATCAGAGGACGAGTGGAATTTGACACAACTGAATTGGGCGATTTTGTGATTGCCAAAAGTTTAGAAGAACCGCTTTATCATCTAGCGGTTGTGGTGGATGATTTTGAAAGCGAAATTACTCATATTATTCGCGGAGAAGACGGTATTTCAAACACGCCTCGGCAAATTTTAATTCAAGAAGCGCTCGGTGTGCCTCGCCCAATTTACGCGCATTTGCCGTTGATTTTAGCTCCTGACAAATCAAAAATGTCAAAAAGATACGGGGCCATTTCCATAAACGAGTATAAAAAAATGGGGTATTTGCCGGAAGCCGTGCTTAATTATTTGGCTTTATTGGGCTGGAATCCGGGAACGGAACAAGAAATTTTTTCCGTGGAAGAATTGATTAAAGAATTTGATTTGAAAAAAGTTCACAAGGGCGGGGCGGTGTTTAACATTGAAAAACTTAAGTGGATAAATAAAGAACATATAAAATTGATGTCCGAGAAAGATTTTAAAAATAAAGTTTTGGAATTTTTACCGAATGAAATTAAAAAAATGACGCTCGGTGATAACAAAATGTTCAATAAAATTTTACCGCTTATAAAAGAACGAATTGAAAAATTTGAAGATGTGGCGGACTTGGCGAAAGTGGGGGATTGGAATTATTATTTCGTTCAGCCGGAATATAAAACAGAAAAAATATTGTGGAAAGATGATAACGATTTGAACAATGTTAAAAAACATTTGGAAAAAATCATTTCACTTTTGAATGAAATGGAAATTTTTTCAGCTGAAAAAATAAAAGAAAAAATTTGGGATTATGCGACAGAGCAGGGGAGAGGTTTTGTCCTGTGGCCGATGAGATACGCTTTGTCCGGCAAAGACAAGTCTCCGGACCCATTTGTGTTGGCGGAGGTTTTGGAAAAAGCAGAAGTAATCAAACGACTCAAATATGCAATTGAAAAAATTAATTCAACAAAGATTGTCTAAGTTTTTCAAACAAAGACAAACATCAATTCAGACATTTCGTTTGGGAATATTATTCCTAAATTTTTGGAAATACTATTCCCAAAAATTATTTGGATGGATTTTGATTTTTGCATTTGTTGGGGGGTTAGTTTGCCCCATATATATTAACGCAACTCAAATTGATGAATTAAAATCTCAAATTTCTGAAAAAAGTTTAGAGATGAAACAATTGGAAGAAGAAATTGAAAAATGGGAAACGGAAATTGAAGTAATCGGGACAAAGAAAAAAAGTTTGAGCAACGAAATAAATTATTTAAACACAACACAAAAAAAAATAAATTCCGATATTTATTTGACCAGCAAACAAATAAACACCGCCGGTTTAACAATTGAAAAATTAGGTATTGAAATAAACGAGAAAAAACAAAATATTCAAACAAGTTCCGCGGCCTTGTCAGAAACACTCAAAACAATCAATGAGCAAGAAACCACCACTTTTTTGGAAACTTTATTAACTTATAATACTTTATCCGAATTTTGGAATGATATGGAAGGACTGCAGAAAGTGCAGGCACAGATAAAAAACAAAACCAGAATATTAAAAGATTTAAAAGCCGGAATGATTTCTGACAAGGAAGAATTGGAGCAAAGAAAAAATGAATTGTCTTCCCATCAAGTTGAGTTGACTGACAAAAAAGAAATAGTTGAAAATACCAAAAAAACAACAAACGAATTATTGGTTGATACCAAAAACAAAGAATCAAATTATCAGGAAATTTTGGATGAAAAATTAGCCCTCAAAAAAGCCTTTGAAAATGAGTTGAGAGAATACGAAGATAAATTAAGACTTATTGTGGACCCCACCAGTATTCCTGACGCCGGTTTTAGCGTTTTGAGTTGGCCACTTGATAAAATTTATATAACTCAATTTTTTGGCAATACTCCTTTTGCCACAAAAAATCCTCAAATTTATGCGAGCGGGGAGCATAACGGGGTGGATTTTAGGGCGTCAATAGGAACTGATTTAAAAACGGTTTTAAGCGGAACGGTAGTTGCGACAGGCGACACCGATATCGCTTGCAAAGGAGCTTCTTACGGCAAATGGGTTTTGATTAGACATAATAACGGGCTTTCTACCGTGTATGGACATATGTCTAAAATTTCAGTGGAACCGGGGCAAATTTTGGTAACGGGGGATAAGATTGGCTACACTGGCAATACAGGAGCATCAACTGGCCCCCATTTGCATTTTGGAGTTTTTGCGACACAAGGCGTGGCGGTGAAAGAATATAATTTTAATTCTTGCAAAGGTAAATCAACAACAATGCCAATGGCAACAAAAGACGCGTATTTAAACCCGATGTCATATTTACCGGAATATAAATAGTAGTATAATGAAGATACTCAAAAAAGTCGCAAAAATATCGGAAAAATTAGAGGTGAAAATTTTGAGTTTTGAGGAGAAAATAAACTTATACAGGTTTATTATTTTAAATAAATTTAAAAATACTATATAATTAGAAATATGATGAATTTTAAAAATGATAATAGGGGATTGGTAAAATGGATTATTATAATTTTAATAGCAATTATTATTTTAAGTTATTTTGGTTTTGATTTGCGGGCAATTGTGGGATCAGATGCGACTCAAAATAATTTGTCCTATGTCTGGGGTTTGGCGGTAACCGTGTGGAATGATTATTTGTCGCGACCAATTCTTTATTTTTGGCACAATATTTTCATTGATTTGCTGTGGGAAAGTTTTGTTGACAATATGAACAGAATAAAAAACGGGGAACCGACTACTATTGAAAATTTGGCGCCGGAAATTGTGAAAATTCCAAATTAACAGGGGAATAATAAACTGATTAGTAATAATTGGTTAGTTTAAAAAATGAAAAAATTTGCGGAGCAAATTTTTTTAATACTTAATACTTATATTATGTGGGAAAAAATTTTTATTATATTTTTAATTATTTTCGCTATTTTATTGTATGCGACAACTGTGCATATAAAAAATACTTTTGAGGACCCTTTAATCCAAGAGAATTTGAATATTTAATTTGTTATTTGTCGGAAGTCAAAAATTAAATAAATTTACAGGTATTAAATACTTCACTTGTTATAAAAATTCGCTTAAAACGCAATTTTGGGCTTCGTTATGTGGCTTAAAACAACGGCTTTGTCGTATTAAGCAAAATTTGATTTTGAAGGCGAAAATCAAAGGGGATAGGAGTTTAATCTTGCCTATGTCGCAAAAGGTATATTGTGCGACATAGTATTATACTCGCCAACCGTCTCCCTGCTCACCCGAAAACCGACTTGGATGTTGGACATCCGACAAGTTGCGTTAATCTAAATCCCCTTGCAATTGGCGGCGGGGGTATAACCTGCAGTCTCGGCTTCTTCTTTTGTATCAAACCAAATTTGATTTTCTATTTTTATTCTCTGTGCGCCTGAACACCACGGCGCGTGATATTTATTGCCATTTTTTGACACAACATATTTTCCGCCATTTTCGGGAGGTTGAACACTGCGAGATTTTTCCGCGCCGTTTTCCAAGTCCGACTCCCCTGTTTTTGCCGTCGTGGAAATATTCGCCACATTAACTTCTTGGATTGAAATGGGAATTTTATTTTCTTCTGTCTTGGACAATCTCCCTAATCCGAATGAAGAAAAAGCCGTCAAAAGAATAATCAGGGTGGTGAAAATTATTTGGTTGTCAATCAATCTCGCCCCCGCTTCCTTGATTTTATTTAGTTTTTCCTTTATACTTTGCATAGTTTTGATATAAAAATATCAATACTATTTTAACAAAATTAATTGGCAAATGGTAGTTTGTAGAAAAATTGGCTTCGCCAATTTTCCCCCCTTACAGCTAAAACCTGCCAGCTGGCAGGGCTAACTTCCTATAAGCTAAACAACAATTATGTCACATAAAAAAGCCGGTGGATCGGCAAAAAATTTAAGAGATTCAGGTCCGCAGTATTTGGGGACCAAATTATATGACGGACAACCAGCAAAAGTCGGTTCTATTTTGGTGCGTCAAAGAGGAACAAAAATATTGGCTGGAAAAAATGTTAGAGTTGGAAAAGACCACACTCTTTTTGCCGTCAAAACAGGGACGGTGAAATTTACCGAAAAAAGGAAGGTGGGTTTTACCGGGTCATTTAAACGAAGAAAAATGGCAAGTGTTGTTTAAACTATTTTTCGCTCTCTATTTTTGATTTTTCCCGTCAGCCATTATATTCAAACTCAAATCAACCACTTTTTCCCCCGCCTGAAATTGTATTTTATACTCCCCTATTTCTTTGATTGGTTTTTCCAATTTTATCATATCCGAATTTATTTCCAAACCGGTTTTTTCTTGAAGAGCTTTTGAAATTTCCTCCGTATCAATACCGGCGAATAATTTTCCTTCTTCGTTGGCCTTTGTAATCATTTCAATTTTTGCGTCTTTAATCTTGTTGACCATTTCCAGTAATTTAACATTACCAACTATTTTTTCTTCCTCGCTTTTTTTCTTTATTTCCTCCAATTCTTTAACCGCTTGATTGGTCGCTATCCGCGCTTGTTTTTTGGGAAACAAAAAATTTAGCGCATATCCATTTGACACTTCTTTGACATCAAATTTTTTGCCAATCTTGGCCACATCTTGTAATAATATAATTTTCATACCTTAACTTTATTATAAAATGTGAAATTTTGCAAGAAAAGAGCCAAGTTTGCGAACAACAAACTTGGCTCTGTGAACTTTGGGGGAATTTGCTCCCTAAATCAAAACTCCATTTTGATCGGGCGAACATTTTGAAAAAATGTTTTAGCCCGCAAATTCCTCGATAATACAGATTTATTCTTCCTTTTTTTGTCGCAGAAATAATGACGACACAATTATATCAATCCCTGAAAAAGCGTATTTTGATAAGTAAAGAACGCCCCAAGTTAATAAGGCGCCCACCGCCACCATAACTAAAATACTTATAATGATTTCCATTTCTCCCCCTGTTTTTTAATCTGTATTATTTATCCCATTAGATTTATTTCCAATGAGATTTATTTCTAAGAACCACCTATTTTCTGTGGTTATAATATAACATCGCTTTGCATTTGTCAAGCATTTTTGACCAAAAAATCAATTTTCTTTTTTGACCTCCAAAATATGACTTAAAACAATACACTTGGAGGTAAGACCTCCAAGTGGATATCGCTCTATTTTGTCTACTTGGAAGTTGAACTTCCAAGTGGGAAGTCCAACTTCGGTGGTAGTTCAGAAGTCCGACTTCGCAGATGGTAAAACCGCGCGCAGTGGCTAAAGTCTTTCTTCAAACCAGTTCAGAAGTCGGACTTCGTCCCCCTCGCGAAGACAAGAAACTGGATTGCTTCGCTTCGCTCGCGAAAACAACGAATTTTGGCGGAGCCAAAATTCGTCATTAAACATTCAAGCATTAAGCATTCAATCAAAATTTTAAATTCAAAATTTGTTTGGTCTGGATTATTTGACCACCCGTAGGTGTGGCTTCGTCGCTTTGCTACGCCACACTCCTCGCAAAGACAAACGAAAATGGACGATTGGCAAAGCCAATCGTCCGCCCCTATTTTTATATTTTTTATATTTATCTTGAATTGAGTTTTATGTACACAAAAAAAGCGGTCGCTTTTTTTGTGTATTGTTTGTGTTCATACTTTTTGTATATTTAAGGATAAACGAAAAGGCTGAAAAGGCGGGGCGCTTCGCGCCCCGCCTACAAGTGGTCAAACAACCTGCCTACTGGCAGACTTTATAAACTTTTAACTATTTTGGTTTACATTTCATTCAACACTTCCATCGCTTTATCAATTTGCGGGTCGCCACCCTCTTTTAAATATTCCGTATCTTCTTCCGTTATGTCAATTTCCACATCCGGTTCAAGACCGTTTTGCGAAATTGAATTGCCATTGGGTGTGAGCCAACGCGCTACGGTTACTTTGAGCGATGTTTCCGGCGTAATTTTTACAAGTTCTTGAACAGACCCTTTTCCAAAAGTTTTTGTTCCCACTAAAGTCGCCTTGCCATATTCGCTCAAGGCTCCAGCCAAAATTTCAGAAGCCGATGCTGACCCGCCGTTTACCAAGATAACCATTTTGAGACTGTCGTTAAAAATATCATAGCCCTTGCTTTGATGAATCTTGTTTGTTTGATTGCCACCGTAATCTTCCGTTACCACAATTTTTCCCATAGGCAAAAACCAACTCGCGATATCATTAGCGGCTTCCAAATACCCGCCCGGATTACCTCGCAAATCAACAATTAATTTATTGGTATTGCTGTCAATGAATTCTCGCAAAGCGTCTCTGAATAAATTCGGCGAGACTGCCGTAAAACTGTATAAATGAATAATGAAGACATCTTCTTTTTTTTCTGTATTTATAGTGGGAATATCAATTGTGTCCCTCACTACGGATATTTTAAAATTTTCCGGCGTATTTTTTCGGCTCACTAAAAACACCACTTCAGTCCCCTTTTCTCCGCGAATAAGCTGCACCGCCTCGCTGGTGTCCATCTTAAAAGTGGACACGCCATCAATTTCTAAAATTTTATCTTGAGGTTGAATACCTGCTCTCTCGGCCGGTGTGCCTTTCAAAGGAGCAATCACAGTCAAAATATTATCTCTTATTCCAATCTCCATTCCGACACCTTCAAAATTTCCTTGAATATCATCTTCAAAAATTGCAGCTTCCGAGGGTGGAAGGAAAATAGTATAAGGGTCTTTTAAAGAATTTGCCAAACCTTGAATAGCCCCCCACACTTTGGCTTGCGTTTCGGTTTTTTCATCCCCGACAAATTTTTCATCCAAGATTTTCCACGATTTCCAAAAGATGTCAAAATCAACCATCTCTGGTTTGCCTGTTTCTTTATTCACAATATTACCTAAATCATTTCTCGTGTCTTCATATTTTATGCCGGACATAAAACCGCCGGCAACAAGAACAACAACGGAGATTGTCAGCAAAATATTTTTTATTTTTTTCTCTTTAATATTTTTCATATATATTTTAAATTTATATATTTCAAATTATAGCATATATAAATTATATGTGAAATTTGCGTAACGCAGACGCAAATGCCCGCTGATTTTAGGGGCTGTGTTCAAGCTACTAAACATAATTGACAGTTAATTAGTTCTAATCTCGACCTTTGTATTTGGGTTTTGTTGTCTTTTAATTTAATATAAGTATGTTAAAATTATAAACAAATATTATCATTTTAATATAATCATTTTATGCTTAAAAAATATACATCTCAAAATATTACTTGGATTGATTTGGAAAAACCGACTGAAAGCGAAGCGCGGTCTTTGGCGATACAATATAAACTGCATCCATTAGTTGCCAATGAACTTTTGTCGCCGACTTTTAAACCCAAGGTGGATTTGCATAAAAATTTTATTTATCTGATTTTACATTTTCCGACTTTTAAACAAACGGAAGGTATAGTTGAAAACCATAACAGAGAAATTGATTTTATTATCGGAAAAGATTTTTTGATTACCGCCAGATACGACTCATTCGCGCCTTTGGAAAATTTTTTAAAAATATTTGAAGTAAATACTATTTTAAATGGCGGAAACGGCAAGATTGAACATGCCGGCTTTCTCTTCTTTCATATTGTTCAACAATTATATAAAACTTTAACCAATGAACTTGAATATGTAGAAGATTCACAAGAAGAAATTGAAAAAGGTATTTTTAACGGCAATGAAAAACAAATGGTAAAAGAAATTTCAAGGGTGAGTCATAATTTGCTTGATTTTAAACAAGCGACGAGTCATCACAGAGAAATTTTGGATTCTTTGGAATTGGCTGGAACAAGTTTTTTTGGAAAAGATTTTTCTTTTTATTTAAAAAATATAAACGACAAATATCGCAAAGTGTCTCATATCATAAAAACCAATCAAGAAAATTTAAGAGAATTGCGAGACACAAATAATTCTCTTTTGTCCACCAATCAAAACGAAACGATGAAAGTTTTCACGATTTTGGCTTTTGTCACTTTCCCCTTGTCGTTGTTGGCATCCATTTTTGGTATGAACACGGTCTCAACGCCAGTTCTCGGAATGCCAAATGATTTTTGGTGGATTATAGGTGGAATGCTAACCGCCACCGGATTGATGTTTGGTTTTTTCAAATATAAAAAATGGTTTTAAAAATATATAATACGCTCACGCATCAAAAAGAAGAATTTACAGCTTTGAAAACTGGCAAAGTTTCTTTTTATTATTGCGGCCCTACCGTTTATTGGAGACAACATATAGGCGGTTTGCGGGGAGCTGTGTGCGCCGATATTGTTCGCCGTTCTTTTGAATATTTGGGCTATGCGGTGAATTTTGTTTCCAATTATACGGATGTAGGGCATTTAACTTCCGATGAGGACAGTGGTGAAGACAAAATGGAAAAAGGCGCCAAACGCGAAGGTAAAACACCTCAAGAAATTGCCACCAAATATATTGCTTTGTTTGAAGAAGATTCAAAGGTCTTGAATATTTTACCACCCACACGGAGATGTCGCGCCACTGCTTATATTCCGGAAATGATTGCGATGGCGCAAAGTTTGCTTGAGAAAGATTTTGCTTATGCGACTGATTTGGCGATTTATTTTGATGTGTCCAAAGCGAAAAATTATACTCAATTATCTGGACAAAAAATTGAAGAACAAATTGCCGGCGCGGGCGGAGGCAATATTGAAGACAAACAAAAAAAACATCCGGCGGATTTCGCTTTGTGGTTTTTTAAAGCTGGCTCGCACAAAAACGCTTTACAATTTTGGCAATCCCCTTTCCAATCGCCCTTGGTTCAAAACGGCGAAGGATTTCCGGGCTGGCATATTGAGTGCTCCGCAATGGCAAAAAAATATTTGGGTGATACGCTGGACGCACATATGGGCGGGATAGAACATATTTCAGTTCATCATACGAATGAAATCGCACAAAGCGAATCAGCGAATGGAGTGAAATTTGTCAATTTTTGGTTGCATAACGAGCATTTGGTTTTTAATGGAGAAAAAATGTCAAAATCTTTGAGGAATGTGGTTGTTTTGGACGACCTGCGAGACAAAAAATATAATCCGTTAGCATTGAGATTTTTATTTTTGCAAGCGCATTACCGTTCCAAACAAAATTTTTCATGGGAAGCATTGGGATCTGCGCAAAATGGTTTGGATAATTTATATAAGCAAATTGGAAATTTGGGCGACATTGTCGGTGAAATTTCAACAGAATACAAACAAGCATTTACGGAAAAATTAAGCGATGATTTTAATACTCCGCAAGCTGTGGTTGTTTTGCAAAAATTATTAAAATCCGAATTGCCGGGTAAAGACAAGTTGGCGACTGTTTTGGATTTTGACAAAGTGTTGGGTCTCAATTTGAAAAATAGCGGACAACAACTGCAACAAGAATTGAATTTTGAAGAATTGCCGTCAGAAATTCAAAATTTGATAAAAGAAAGAGAAACCACCCGCCAAGAAAAAGATTGGAACAAAGCCGACAAAATCCGCGAGGAACTTCAAAAGAAAAATTATTTTATCAAAGACACCGATTTTGGAACGCAAATTTTTAGGATGAAAAATCTCGTCTCTGCGAGCGTTTAGCGAAGCAACTGGCCTGCCGCGGTGTAGGCAGATTGCTTCGTCGCTCCCCGAGGTCGCTTTTCACCCCATTAAATAAGTTTATTTTGAAAAAATAAAATTAAAATTTGGCAAAAAGAAAAGCCAAATTTTATTTAATGGGGCGAGCAGAGACGGAATGGACGGAGGTGCGATGTCCATCATCTTCGCCACCGCACCACTGCGCGCGAGAAATTATTAACACTATTTTCATTATTTATTATTTATTATTTATTATTTCATTAATTTATTATTTACATTCGTAGGAAAATAAGACACCTATGAGATTAATACCTAAACCCATCGTAAAACCATTATGTTATTATGCATAATAACATAATGGTTTTACGAAAAGTTTATTCAATTTTATTTGTTTGTTTTATTTATTTATTTATTTATTTGTTTATTTGTTTTATTTATTTTATTTTATTTTGTTTATTTATTTTATTCAACAATTTATTAAAGTATCCATTTAATGCTCCAATAAATTATTGCGCAATTGGAACACTTAATAATTTTAAAAACCTTGAATTTCCGCCTAAATTAGAATATGCTTATAATAATGAACAAAAAACACAAACAAAAGATTGAAAAAATAATTGAAGGGAATATTTTTATCACCGGCAAAAAAACCGGTTTTATTCGGCAACCTGAAAAAGATATTGAAATTCAAGAACGCAATTTGAATACCGCTTTGCATAATGACCTTGTCAAAGTTTTAATCACCGGCGAGGGCCGACACAGCCAAGCCAAAATTATTGAAATTATAGAACGCGCCAAAACAAAATTTGTCGGAACAGCCGTGCGAGACAACGACGGAATTTTTTTAATTCCGGACAATTCCAAATTTTATCCTCGCTTGACAATTCAATCGCCAACCGCTCCGGAAATCAAACTTCCGGATAATGAAAATATCAAAGTGTTGGTTGAGTTGTTGCCGTGGACTAACGCTAAAAAAAATCCCGAAGGGAAAATATTAAAAATTTTAGGCAAGAAAGGCGAGCACGAAACGGAAATAAAATCTATTCTTTACGAGCAAGGTTTTGAATCCGACTTCCCTGTCACGGTTGAAAAAGAAGCGTTAAAAATCAGTGAACAAGCTCGGCAAGATTTTGAAAATGAAATTTCTAAACGCAGAGATTTCAGAGGCGTAACCACTTTTACCATTGACCCCGACGACGCGAAAGATTTTGACGACGCTCTTTCGGTTAAAAAATTGCCAAACGGCGATACTGAAATCGGCGTTCATATCGCCGATGTGTCACATTTTGTCCAAATAAATTCGCCCATTGACCGCGAAGCCACTGAAAGATGCACTTCGGTTTATTTGGTGGACCGAACTATTCCGATGTTGCCCGAAGTTTTGTCCAATAACCTTTGTTCGCTTAATCCCGATGAAGACAAATTGACTTATTCGGCTGTTTTTATTCTTGATAAAAACGCCCGAGTCAAAGAAAGATGGTTTGGAGAAACGGTTATTCATTCCGATAAAAGATTTTCATATAAGGAAGCTCAAAAAGTTTTAGATACGGGCGGCGGAGAATTTTACGAAGAATTAAATACCTTAAATAATTTGGCATTAATTATGCGAACCGAAAGAACCCAACAAGGAGCGATTTCTTTTGGTTCAAACGAATATAAATTTATTCTGAACGCTGATGGTAAACCAACCGCCGTGTCTAAAAAAGAATTATTGGCGACGATGGAATTGATAGAAGATTTTATGCTTTTGGCCAACAAGGAAGTCGCGGAATATATTGACCGCGAACAAAAAATAAGAAAAGTTGTTATGCCTTTTGTGTATCGCATTCACGACCAACCTAAACCTGACCAAATTAAAGAATTAAAAGAATTTTTAAAAACTATCGGTTATCATTTGCCTCTCAAAAACGGTCTGGTTTCTTCGCAAGATTTAAACGCATTATTGGAAAAAATTGAAAACGAACCCGAGGGAAATTTAATCGCGACCGCAGTCTTAAAATCAATGGCGAAAGCGATTTATTCCGTCAACAATATTGGGCATTATGGTTTGGCTTTCAAACATTACACTCATTTTACTTCCCCGATTCGCCGTTATCCGGATATAATGACACATCGTTTGATGAAAAAATATTTGTTAAACAGCAAACTTTCAATTCGTTCCAAACAAAAATACAAAGAATTAACCGCGCGATCCACCGCGCAAGAAATCGCGGCAACTCAAGCGGAGAGGTCTTCGGTGAAATATAAATTTGTTGAATTTATGTCGGAAAAAATCGGAGAAGAATTCGCTGGCATCATTTCTGGCATCACAAAATGGGGCGTTTATGTTCAAATTGAAAATGGCGCAGAAGGAATGATTAGCGTTCGTTCGCTGAAAGACGATTATTATGAATTGGACACAAAAAAATATTGCCTGATCGGACAAAAGACACGCAACACTTATCGCCTCGGCGACGAAATAAAAGTTTGCTTGGTCAAAACCGATTTGGACCAAAAGACGATTGATTTTGAATTATTGGCGGATTAAAAAAGGGATCGCTTCGTCGTTTCGCTATCGCTCCACTCCTCGCAAAGACGGATTTTGGCGAAGCCACGCCTAACAGGTGGTCAAACAGTCCAGAAATTTTTTGATTTAATTATTCCAAAATCCAAATTATTCCAAATTAGTCAAATCAAATCCAAATGACAAAATCCAACACAGATTAAATTAAAAGTAATCCAAATTATTCCAAATTGTTCAAATGAAATCCAAAAACTAAAACCTAAAAAAATTTAAACATAATTTTGACATTTGACATTTGAGCTTGATTTGGAGTAATTTGAGCTTTGGACTTTGAACTTTGAACTTTGAAATTTTATCTTGTTAGTGAACATTCAATCATTGGAACATTAATCATTCAATCAAAATTCGAAATTCAAACTTCAAAATTAATTTTTATTTAGCGCTAATTAATTTTTGTAATTTGTGGTTTGTTACAGTTCAAGTTTCCCAAAAACTATTATATAATAGCACTAATGTTATCAGAAACAAAAGACAATTGGTATAGTCTGGAAAAAACTGAACTGAAAAAAACGCTGAAAACGGATTTCAAAAACGGTTTGACCGCGGCGGATGTTTTGGAGCGGCAAAGAAAAGGCGGGAAAAATGTTTTAACGGTCAAACGGCAAATCACCTTTTGGCTCAAATTTATCACTCACTTAAAAAGTCCGCTGGTTTTTGTTTTAATCGGCGCCGGACTGGTCGCCGTGATTTTAGGCCAGTTTTTAGACGCGCTGGTTATTTTTTTGGTGGTAATAATCAATTTGGCGGTTGGAATTTTCCAAGAAAACAAAGCGGACCAGGCGTTTGAAAAACTAAATACCGCCCAGAAAAAATACGCGACGGTTCTGCGCGGCGGCGCGCTCAAAGTTGTGTTGGCTTCGGAATTGGTTCGGGGCGATATTGTCATTTTGACGGCGGGAGTGTCCGTTCCGGCCGACCTGAGAATTTTTGAGGCGAAGGATTTGTCGGTGAACGAGGCGGTTTTGACGGGCGAATGGCTGGGCGCGACGAAAAACGCGCGGCCGATTCTTGAAAAAGAAGTCGCTCTCAAAAACCAGTCCAATATGGTTTGGATGGGAACTCTGATTTCCGCGGGCTACGGGAAAGGCGCGGTTGTGGAAACAGGCAAAAAAACTCAATTGGGCAAAATCTCTGAAAGTTTGTCCGATTTTGAGGAGAGCACGCCGCTGAAAAGAAAAATAAATAAGATAGTTCGGTTTTTGTTTTATATTGTTTTATTATCAGTCGCGGTGATTTTTGGGGCGGGTATTTACCAGGGCGAAACTTATTTGAATATGTTTTTGATTGTCATCGCGATTGCCATCGCGGTGGTTCCAGAAGGTTTGCCCATCGCTCTAACTTCGGTTTTGGCGGTGGGGATGAAAAAGGTTTTGAAAAAGGGCGGTCTGATTAAAAACTTGCTGGCCTCGGAGACATTGGGAAATGTGTCCGTAATTTTAACCGACAAAACCGGCACTCTCACCGAAGCCGAAATGAAACTTTCCCATATTTTCACGCGTGCCGATTTGGAGGAAGACCGCAAGGAAATTCTCACTCTGGCGGTGATTAGCTCGGACGCGTTTATTGAAACGGGGGAAGGGAATAAATTAATCATTCGAGGCCGGCCGCTGGAAAAAGCGATTATTGCCGCCGGGCTGGAACAGGGCGCGGTTCAAAGCGACTTAAAGAACGAACATAAACGGCTGGACTTGTTATTATTTTCGTCTGATAACGGCTACGCGGTGTCTCTTAACCAAACTGCGGGGAAAGAAAATAAAATTTATGTTTCCGGCCGTCCCGGCGCGCTTCTGGAAAAATCAAAATTTATTTTGAAGAACGGGCGGACAGAAAAAATTAACTCAGACGACATCGGGTATTTCAAGCGGGTTTTGCGGGAAAAAACCAATCAAGGCGCGCGGGTGACGGCGGTTGCGTTTGCACCTGTGGCTTGGAAAAAAATTCCCGACCAATTGCCGGCTAATTTGGTTTTTGGCGGCCTCTTGGCGTTTGACGACCCCCTCAGAAAAGACGCACGTCAGTCTGTTGGTTTGACCAAAGAATTGGGGATCAGGACTATTATGCTCACGGGTGACAACGAAGGCACTGCCCGAAAAATCGCCGAGGAAGCGGGCATAATTGGAAAAGGCGGGCGGGTGCTGGTGGGCTCAATTCTTGAAAAAATGAGCGACAAAGAATTAAACGCCGCGCTGGACGAAGCGGATGTTTTTGCCGAAATGACCCCCGCACAGAAATTAAGAGTCTCCAAGATATTAAAAGAGAAAGGGGAAGTCGTGGCCATGACCGGCGACGGCATCAACGACGCGCCGGCGCTGAAAAACGCGGATGTCGGCATCGCGGTTGAGAGCGGGACGGAAGTCGCCAAAGAAGCGGCTGATATGATTTTGTTAAACAACAGTTTTTCCGTTATTGTGTTCGCGATAGAAGAGGGGCGGCGGATCATTGACAATCTAAAAAAAATTGTCGCCTATCTTTTGTCAACCAGTTTCAGCGAAGTATTTGTCATCGGGGGCGCTCTTTTTATGGGTTTTCCTCTGCCGATTTTGGCGCCTCAAATTTTGTGGATAAATATCATTGAGGAAGGTCTGATGAATTTCGCTTTTGTGTTTGAGCCAAAAGAAAAATATATAAAAAGCCGCGATTTTTTTTCGGCGAATCAGGAAATTCTGACGGCTCGGCTTAAAAGAATGATATTGACAACAGGTTTGATTACGGGTCTGTTTGTGACGGGCTTGTATTTTATTTTAGTCAGTCTTAATTTGCCGCCGGACCGAATCAGGACGATTGTTTTCGCCGCCCTGTCTGTTGATTCTCTTTTTATCGCTTTTTCCCTCAAATCGCTGTATCAGCCGATTTGGAAAATCAATTTATTTTCTAACCGTTTTCTCATTGGGGCGTGGCTGTCCAGTATGGGAATGATTTTGGCCGCTCTTTATGTTCCGTTTTTGCAAGTGGTTCTGCGCACTATTCCGCTTGATTGGTCCGACCTCGCGCTTGTTTTTGGCGTCGGTCTTTTTAACCTGATTCTCATAGAAATTACCAAATACCTCTTTTTTGAAAAAAACAGCGGTTTAAATAACGGTTTGGCAATCTCTTAGTGCTCCAAGCACTAACAGAAAAATGTGAGATATTATAAGGTTGTTTTGGGTTCTGTTAGTGCTTGGAGCACCAATAGTACTAATAGAATTAGGGATAAAAGCGCCAAACACCAAGACACAAGAAACAATAACCAAAAAAATAATCAAACACCAAACACCAAAATTCAAACGATTTGGAATTTGACGGACGTCGGACATCCGTCAAAGCGTTCCACTCGTTATTGGTTATTGAATTTTTTTGATGTTTGTTTTGTATTTTGTCTATTGTATCTTTTTTCACTTGGTGCTTGGAATACTGAATAATACACTTCCACCTCCCGTCTTCAACTTTTAACTTTCAACTTTTTACTATATACTATGTCATATGTCTAATTTAACTGTTTTTATTATTGTCGTTTTGTTTTTTGCTTTGAACGCAGGTTTTTTGTGGTTTTTGTGGATGCAAATTAAAAAAGGGCAGGAAAAAAATAACGGCGGGCAGGATGAAAAAAGTTTTTTGATGCTCCAAAATCAAATGCAAGAATTGAATAAAACTTTAGATTTGAAAATGGGGGAGTCGGCGAAATTGATGAACGACTCGGTTAAAATTCAATTTAGCGAATCGCAAAAACTTATTAAAGACATCACCGGCGAATTGTCAAAAGTTAAGGAAACAGGCCGGCAGGTCGTGAGTTTCGCCGACCAGCTCAAAAATTTGCAGGATATTTTGAAAAATCCGAAACAGCGGGGGGTTTTGGGAGAATACTATTTGGAAACGGTGTTGAAAAATGTTTTGCCGCCGGGTCGGTTTCAAATGCAGTATAAATTCGCGGGTGGCGAGATTGTGGACGCGGCAGTTTTTTTGGACAAGGGGAAAGTTTTACCGATTGACTCCAAGTTTTCTTTGGAAAATTATAATAAAATAATTCAAGAAAATAATCCGGCGGAAAAAGAACGGCTAGAAAAATTATTCAAGCAGGATTTGAAAACCAGAATTGACGAAACGGCGAAATATATCAGACCCAAAGAAGGAACGATGGATTTCGCTTTTATGTTTATTCCGTCCGAGGGAATTTATTACGATTTGCTGATTGGCAAAGTAGGCGTCGTGGACAGCGTCAGTTTGATTGAATACGCTTTTCAGAAAAAGAAAGTGATTATTGTGTCGCCGACTTCTTTTTTGGCGTATTTGCAAACAGTGTTGCAGGGTTTGCGGTCGCTCCAAATTGAAGAAAAAGCGCAGGATATTATTAAGTGGGTGGGGAATTTGGGCAAGCATATCAATTCCTACGAGGATTTTATTAAAAAATTAGGTAGTTCGTTGGCGACTACGGTTAATCAATACAACCAGTCCAATCGTGAATTCAAAAAGATAGACAAAGATGTTTTGAGAATAACCGGCCAGTCCAACGCCGTGGACATCGCGCTGATTGAAAAACCGGAAAGAGAGGAATGAGTTAAAAGTCCATAAAGTCCATAAAGTTAAAAGAAACGAGGCGAATTTTGGCTCTGCCAAAATCTGCCTATAGAAATTTACCACAAAATTTGACACCGCGGACTGTTTGCTATAAGATGTAACGCACATTGATTAACATTGATTAAAATTAAAATATTTTTATGCCAACCACAATTCCAATCACAAAAGCGAGAATAAATTTAGGCGCGATTGTCAAACGAGCCAGTCTGAATAAGGAAAAATTTATTTTAGAAAAGGACGGGTATCCTGTGGCGGTTTTGATGGACATTGATGAATACGAAGATTTCGTGGAGCAACGCAATCCCAGAATTCAAAAAATACTGAAAGAATCACACCAAGATTATTTAGCCGGCAGAGTTCAGTCGGCGCGAGAATTATTGAAAGAATTAAAAAAAGAGAATGGAATATAAAATAACATCCACTCTAAAATTCAAAAAAGACATTAGAAAACTTATCAAGCGGGATAAAATAATTATTTCTTTTTATGAAAAAGTTTTAGATATTTTAGAAAAGGGCTCTTTTGAGAATAAAATAAAAAAATTAAAAGATGTTAAAAAAGATGATTTGGGGCAATGGCGAATTCGCGTAGGGCAATATCGGTTCCGTTTTGATATTGAAAAGAAAAAAATAATTTTGAAATTTGTCGGACACCGTATAGATTCTTATCGCTAAATTTGACATAAGACGCGCGCGGCAATATAATGAAGCAGTCTTGTTATCAATTTATTACTAACTTAATTTAATTTTTTATGTCTAAAAAAACAAAGAAAGGAATTAAAAAAACGGTCAAAGCGGTCAAAAAAAGCGGAAAAAAAATGACGGAAAAGGCGAAAGGCGTTAAAAGCGCGATAATTCCTTTGGCGGACCGAGTATTGGTTCGACCTTTGACGGAAGCGGAAATGGAGAAAAAAACTAATTTTGGAATTATTATTCCCGAGACAATTGACGAAGGCAAAGTAAAAGACCAAGGAATTGTGGTGGCGGTGGGGAAGGGAAAATACGACGATGGTAAATTAAACCCGATGACCGTAAAAGAAGGCGACCGCGTGGTTTTTTCAAGATACGGGTTTGACGAAGTAAAATTAAAAGGCGAAGAATATTTTATTTTGAAAGAAGAAAACATTTTAGCCATTATTAAATAAAAAATTTAAGAGGAACAAATTTTGAATTTAAAATTTTGAATTTTAATTCAATTTTGAATGACTGAATTTTGAATGTTTAAACATTCTGTCATTAAAAATTTGTTATTCAACCAAAATTCGAAATTCGAAATTCTTTTTGAGACCCAACTTTTTATTAAAAAATAATAATTAATCTGCAATAAAGATATGTCAAAACAAATAAAATATGGTCAAGACGCGCGGATGGCGCTTAAAAAAGGGATTGACAAAGTTGCCAACGCCGTGAAAGTGACGATTGGTCCGCGCGGCAAGAATGTTATTTTGGAGAAAAGTTATGGCGGTCCGACCATTACCAATGACGGCGTGACTATTGCCAAAGATATTTCATTGTCGGACAAGTTTGAAAATATGGGCGCGGAAATTATGAAAGAAGTCGCCTCCAAGACGAATGATACAGCCGGCGATGGCACGACTACTTCAATTATAATCGCGCGCGCGCTGATTGAAGAAGGAATGAAAAAAATTACTATGGGCATTAACGCGCTGGGAATAAAGGCGGGAATTGACCGCGCGACGGAGGAAGCAGTCAAAGAATTAAAAGCGATTGCCCGACCGGTGAGCGAGAAAGAAGAAATCAGGCAAGTCGCGACCATCGCGGCGGAATCGGAAGAAATTGGGAAAATTATCGCTGACACAATCAGCAAAGTCGGCAAAGACGGCGTGATAACGGTGGAAGAATCCCAGTCATTTGGCATTGAATCGGAAGTGGTGGAAGGAATGGAATTTGACCAAGGATATGTTTCGCCCTATATGATTACGAATGTGGAAAGAATGGAAGCGGAGTTCAGGGATTCGGCTATTTTGCTCACTGACAAAAAGATTTCCTCGGTCAAAGAAATTTTGCCGCTCTTGGAAAAAATGGCGGAGACGGGGAAAAAGGAGTTGGTTATTATCGCCGAGGAGATTGAGGGCGAAGCATTGGCGACTTTTGTCGTGAATAAATTGCGGGGGGCTTTTAATGTTTTGGCGGTCAAAGCGCCCGGCTATGGAGAAAGAAAAAAGGAAATGTTGGAAGATATCGCGGCGACCATCGGCGCCAAAGTGGTTACGGAAGATATCGGCTTAAAACTTGAAAAAGCGGGGCTGGATGTTTTGGGCAAGGCCAATAAAGTGATTGCCACGAAGGACAAAACCGTGCTTGTCGGAGGCAAAGGCAAAAAAGCCGCGATTGAAGCGAGAATTGAACAATTAAAAAAGCAATTGAAATTAACCGATTCTAAATTTGACGCGGAAAAAATTGAAGAAAGAATCGCGAAACTTTCCGGCGGAGTGGCAGTGGTGAAAGTCGGCGCGTCCACGGAAACGGAAATGAAATACCTCAAGCTAAAAATTGAAGACGCTGTGAACGCCACTAAAGCTGCGATTGAAGAGGGGGTTATCCCCGGCGGCGGTTCTGCTTTGGCGAAAATCGCCCAAAAAATCGGCGGCAAAAAATTCAAATCGCCCCTGGAAGATTTTGAAGAAGAATTTCAAATCGGTTTTGGCTTGCTATTGAAAGCTTTGGAGGCGCCCTTGAAACAAATAGCGGTGAACGCCGGAAAAGACGACGGCTCTGTCATTTTGGACAAAGTTAAAAGCTCAAAAGGCGCTTGCGGATATGACGCCAACAAAGATGAAATTGTTTCCGATATGATTGCCGCAGGCATTATTGACCCGGTTAAAGTGGCGAGGAGTGGCATTCAAAACGCCGCCTCTTCCGCCGGTATTTTGCTGACAACGGAAGTCGCCATCGCGGACGAACCCAAGAAAGAATCTGAACCGTCCGGCGGAGTGGGCGGCGGGATGTCGGAAATGGGCGGGATGATGTGAAAAAACAAACAGAGCGAAAAAAACGGGTTGCCAAAGGCAACCCGTTTTTTTCGCTCTGTTTGTTTTAGAATCCTAAACCTGCCTGCCGGCAGGCAGGTCAAGAATTATGAATTATGAACGGCGTCTGCCTTAGGCAAACGCCGTTTTTAATTTTAATTTGAAATTGTGGCGGATGACGGAGAGATTTATGGCTATTTAATTTATGGCTATGCGATAGCCATAATCTGCGGAGGTTCAACCTCCGCACCGCAAATAACCTCCGCAAAAAAGACTCACTTCCGCAAAAAATAAGAACCCCCCTACGGTATAGGGGGGAAAAGGAGGGGCTGAAGCCCTTGGTATTAAGAAGCCGCTGTCCCAATTGCTCTTGTTTCGGGGCGCTTTTACAAAAAGCGACCCGAATCACAGCTAAGCCTCTCAAAGAACTTCAACCGTCGATATGATACCAAGCTCGCTAAAATTTGTCAAATCAAAAAAAGCATTCAACCTGTTGGCGCAGAATTCTCTCAGTGCTCCAAGCACTAAGAAGAAAATACTTGTTATTTTTGAGTTATCCACAATTTTAATTTACTTAGTGCTTGGAGCACTGAGAGAATATTTGTTTTGTAATTACTCCAATTGATTGGAGTAATTATATAAATTGAAATCTGATAACTGAGATGGCGAAGCGACAAACAATACAAAAATTTGGGGATAAAAGCGGGCGGGGTGTTTTCCACTTTTCCACCAGGGCGGTTTTTGCTGTATAATCAAAGGGAAATGTCCCCTAAAAGAAAGTTTGATAAATTTTTCGCGACGGTTCTGGCTATTTTAATTTTGGTCGGTTTTTTTCTATTTGTTTCGGCGTCTTTAAGTTTGCTGGCAAAAGAGAGCGGCGCGAAATTTTCATCCATATTTTTCAGCCAATTTGTGTTTGGTCTCGCGTTCGGCCTGGTGTTTTTAATTGTTTTTTCAAAAATTCATTACCGCAAATACAAAAAATACGCTTTTTATATTTTTTTGGCCGCGCTGGTCGCGTCGTGTCTTGTGTTTGTTCCCGAGCTGGGTCTTTTCCACGGCGGGGCGAGAAGGTGGCTTTCCATCGCGGGCGTTTCTTTTCAGCCGGCTGAATTTCTTAAATTCAGTTTTGTGATTTATTTCGCCGCCATCTTGGCGTCTTTCAAGTCCAAATTTTATCATTGGAAATTTAGCATTCTGCCCGCTCTGATTATCTTGTCTGTCATCGCTGTTATTTCATATTTTCAACCGGACTTTGGGACATTGCTCATTATTGGAATAACCGCGGTCGCGATGATTTTTGTTTCCGGTATTCGTTTCAAGCATCTTGTGATTACCGGCTTATTGATGGCGGTCTGTTTGACGCCGCTCGCGTTTTCAAAGGAATATTCTCGCGAGAGAATACTAAATTTTTTCAACAACTCTGAAAGCGCGCAAAACGACGAAAATTATCAAATAGAGCAATCGCTTATCGCGATTGGTTCGGGTGGTTTGTTCGGAAAGGGTTTTGGAAAAAGCGCGCAAAAATTCGGCGTTCTGCCCGAGCCGATGGGGGATTCCATTTTCGCGGTTACAGCCGAAGAGTGGGGCTTTATCGGCGCGTCGCTTTTGGTTTTGCTTTTTTTCCTGTTCACTTGGCGCGGTTTGAGAATCGCGTCCCGCGCGCCGGATTTATTCGGTAGACTGCTGGCGGTCGGATTTGTTATACTGATAGCGTCGCAGTCGTTCATAAATATGGGTTCTATGCTGCATATTTTTCCGATTATCGGAATGCCGCTTTTATTTATCAGTCAAGGGGGAACGGCTCTGCTGTTTGCTTTGGCGGAAGCGGGAATAATTTTGAATGTTTCTAAATATCAGGGGAGCGGCGGTTAGGAGGTGTTTATTCAACCAAAAGAAGTCCGACCTCGGCTATAATAATTCTAAAAGTTGGATAACTAAAAACAAAGTTGGACATAATTAAGAGGTCGGACTTCGCGCGGCATAATTTGCCAGTAAGCAAGTTCATAAGAAAAATATGGCCCATGTTAAATATCATTTGAGTTAAAAGAACTCAAATGACTCAAATTTTTACAAAATTTGATTTAACAGGGCAATATTTTTCTAATTCGCCTTGCTCATAAGAAAAATATTCTGAAAATAATACTCGCGGGCGGGGGGACGGGGGGACATTTTTATCCTCTAATCGCCGTCGCTCAAAAAATAAATAAAATTGTCGCGGAACAAAAGCTTTTGAAGCCGAAGCTGTATTATTTGGCTGACAATCCTTACGACAAAAAACTGCTGTTTGAAAATGAAATTATTTTTAAAAAAATATCAGCCGGAAAATTGCGGAGATATTTTTCAGTTTTGAATTTTTTCGGCGTTTTCAAAACGGGCTGGGGTTTTATCAAAGCGTTTTTTTTGGTTTTTAATATTTTTCCGGATGTGATTTTCAGCAACGGCGGCAATATCAGTTTTCCTGTTTTATTAAGCGCCAAAATTTTCAAAATTCCTGTGATTATTCATATTTCCGACGCGGTTCCGGGCCGGACAAATTTGTGGGCGGCGAAATTTGCCCGCAAAGTCGCGGTCGCTTTTCCGGAAGCCGTTGGCCGTTTGCCGATAGAAAAAGACAAAATTGCCGTGTTGGGCAATCCGGTCAGAGAAGAATTAGTTCATCCACTTTCAGAAGGAGCCGCCGAATTTTTGGGTCTAAGCAAAGAAATCCCGACTATTTTGGTATTGGGAGGCTCAAGCGGCGCGCAAATTATAAACGAAAATCTTGTGGACATTTTGCCGGAATTGGTTGAGGAATACCAAATTATTCACCAAACCGGAAAAAAATTATTTGAGGAAACCAAAGGTCGCGCCGGGGTTGTTTTGGAAAAAAGCGAACACAAAAACAGATACAAAGCGTTCGCTTATTTGAACACTTTGGCGTTGCGATTGTCGGCGGGGCAGGCGGATTTGGTGATTTCCCGCGCCGGCGCCGGTTCCATTTCGGAAATTGCCGTCTGGGGACTGCCGAGCATTATTATTCCCATTCCGGAAAGCGTGAGCGGCGACCAAAAGAGCAACGCGTTCGCGTTCGCGCGCGCCGGCGCGGCGGTCGTGATTGAGCAGGACAATTTGACGGCCAATTTATTTTTGTCGCAAATAAATAAATTAATGAGAGATGAAGACAGCCGAAAAAAAATGGGGGAGAACGCTCGAAAATTTGCGCGCGCCGGCGCGGCCGAAAAAATCGCCGCGGAAATTATCAATATCGCTTTAGAACATGCAGACTAACAACCATACGAAAATAATTCGGACGAGAATCGCTCCGTCTCCGACGGGATTTTTGCATATTGGCACCGCCCGCACGGCGTTTTTTAATTATATTTTCGCGAAGCAAAACAACGGGCAAATAATTTTAAGAATTGAGGATACGGACAAAGACCGCTCAAAAAAAGAATTTGAAGACAGCATTGTGAACGGATTTGAATGGCTCAATATCAAATTTGACGAAACTTACCGCCAGTCGGACAGAACGGAAATACACAAAAAATATTTGGAGTCGTTGCTTGCCGCGGACAAAGCTTTTCTCTCAAAAGAACAAGACCAAGATACGGGAGCGGCCGCGGGTAAACGAAGCGAAGTTATTCGTTTTAGAAATCCCCGCGAAAAAATTTCATTTGAAGACAAAGTGCGAGGGACGGTGGAATTTGACACGGCGGAGTTGGGGGATTTCGTGATTGCCAAAAGTTTGGATGAACCTCTGTATAATTTTGCGGCGGTCGTGGACGATTTTGAAATGAACATCAGTCATATCATTCGCGGCGAAGACCACATTTCCAACACGCCGCGGCAAATTCTTTTGCAGGAAGCTCTTGGCTTACCGCGTCCGATTTACGCGCATCTGCCGCTGATTTTATCTTCCGACCGGTCCAAAATGTCCAAACGAGGCGGGGCGAAAGATATCTGCCAGTATAAAGAGACGGGCTATTTGCCGGAAGCGCTTTTGAATTATTTAATTCTGTTGGGCTGGAATCCGGGCACCGAGCAAGAAATTTTTTCTTTTGAGGAGTTATTGGAAAAATTTGATTTGACAAAAATACAAAAAGGCGGCGCGGTTTTTGACGCTCAAAAGTTGAATTGGGTCAATAAAGAATACATCAAGTTGTTGGACAGCGAAAATTTCAAACAAAAAGTTTTGGAATTTTTGCCGGAAGCGAACAAAAAAATGGCGGCGGCGGACAACGGGAAATTTGAAAAAATTTTGCCGCTGATTCGGGAAAGAATTGAAAAATTTGAAGATGTCGGCGAATTGTCTCGGGCGGGGGATTTGAATTATTATTTCGTCCAGCCGAAATATGAGACGGAAAAATTATTATGGAAAGGAGAGAATGATTTAACGCGGGTCAAAACTCGCTTTGAAAAAATATGCAAGTTGTTGGAGAAAGTGAGCGATTTTTCGGCGGACAATCTCAAGCGAAATATTTGGCCTTTCGCGGAAGAAGAGGGGAGAGGGGCGGTATTGTGGCCAATGAGATACGCTTTGTCAGGCAAAGACAAAACGCCGGACCCTTTTTCGCTGGCTGAAATTTTGGGCAAAGAAGAAACTATCAAACGCCTCAATTATGCCATTCAAAAAATTATTTCAACAAATAATACCTAAATCTAAACACTTGGGAATAGCATTCCCAAGTACTTGGGAATGCTATTCCCAAGTAGCGATTTTTTTAATTTTAATTTCGGTTATTGTGACGGCGGGGTTAATTTGTCCGGTTGGTCTAAACGCGTCTCAAATTGACGAGTTAAAGTCCAAAATTTCCGAAAAAAGTTCGGAAATGCAAAAATTGGAAGAAGAAATAAATGTTTGGGAGAAAGAGCTCACAGCGGTGGGGGAGGAAAAACAAAGTTTAAACAAAGAAATAAATTATCTCAATTTAACGGGGAAAAAATTGAATTCCGATATTTCTCTGACAACTAACCAAATAAATGCCACTGGTTTGGAAATTCAAAAATTGGGAATTGAAATTGACACTCAGGAAATAGAAATCCAAAAAAATTCCGGCGCTTTGTCTGAAGCGATGCGCGTGATTAACGAACAGGAAGAATATTCATTTTTGGAATCAATTTTGGCGCAAGAGACTCTCGCGGAATTTTGGAATGATTTGGAAAATCTGCAAAAAGTTCAAATCGGGATAAAAGAAAAAACCGCCGCTCTGAAAGAATTAAAAGAAGAATTAATCTCCAGCAAAACACAATTAGAACAAAAGACGCAAGACCTCTCTGTTTATCAATCCGAACTGTCCGACCAGAAAGAAATCGTGGAAAGCAACCAGTCGGCCAAAAATAATTTGCTGGCGGCGACGAAGAGCAAGGAATCAAATTATCAAAAAATTTTGGACGAGAAGCTCGCGTTAAAAGAGCGGTTTGAAGCCGAATTGAGAGCCTATGAAGACCAACTGCGGCTGGCGGTTGACCCCGGCAGTATTCCGAAAGCCGGTTTTAGCGTTTTGGCGTGGCCGGTTGATAATGTTTATATTACCCAGTTTTTCGGGCAAACGCCGTTCGCGACCGCCAATCCGCAAGTCTATGGCAGTGGGGGACACAACGGAGTTGATTTTCGGGCTTCGGTCGGAACAAAAATAAAAACGGCGTTAAGCGGAACGGTTGTGGCGGTTGGGAACACAGATGATTCTTGTCCGAGCGCTTCCTACGGAAAGTGGGTTTTTGTGAGGCATAATAACGGGCTGTCCACTCTGTACGCGCATTTGTCTTTAATTAAAGTGAGCGGCGGACAAATTTTGACGACGGGGGATGTAGTCGGGTACAGCGGCAACACAGGATATTCAACCGGTCCGCATTTGCATTTCGGAGTGTACGCGACGGAGGGCGTGGAAGTAAAAGAATACAGTTTTAAGTCCTGCGCGGGCAAGTCAACTGTGATGCCGCTGGTGACTCGCCGCGACGCTTATCTTAATCCACTTTCATATTTGCCGGAATATAAGAATTGATGTTAAAATAAAAAAATTAAATGGTGGTTATGGTAAAATTTAAAAAATTAAAAAAATGAATTTTAAAAACAACAAGGGATTTATCAAATGGCTTTTTCTTATTTTACTGGCGGTGATTGCGCTGGGTTATTTTGGATTTGATTTAAGAACGATTATTGAGTCGGAACCTGTTCAGGATAATTTATCTTATTTGTGGGGGATAGGGGTGACTGTTTGGAATGAATATCTCTCCCAGCCGGTTTTGTATTTTTGGCACAATATCTTTATTGATTTGCTGTGGGAGACTTTTGTTGAAAATATGGAACGGCTCAAAGCCGGGCAAGCGACCACGGCCGAACAATTGGCGCCGGAAATTATGCGATAAATATGAATTATGTATTATGAATTATGAATTAAGAAAAATTTGCGAGACAAATTTTTTTCTTGACGCTTAATTCATAATTCATAATTCTTAATTCTTTTTCATATGTGGGAAAAAATTTTAATTATATTTTTGACCGTGTTCGCGATTTTTTTATACGCGCTCACGGTTCATATTAATAAGGTTGTGGATGACCCCATTATTAAAGAAAATTTGGATATTTAGAATTAAAAATTGAAGATTAAAAATTAGAATTGAAACTTGTTTGCTGACTGGCAAACCAAAAAGGTAATCTTCTCCGCGGTTGGATATTAAAACTCTTAAATCGCAATTTTGGGCTTCGTTTTGACCTTAAAATTGGCGAATTCTAGGGTTGGTTAAATACAGTGATTTTTAGGGCAAAAGATTGGTAATGTCGCAAAAGGTATATTGTGCGACGGTATATTTATTTAACCCCCTACCTTTCCTCTCTCCCCGACCCCCGCGCTTAAAATATATTGTTTTTGCTTACGACAAATTTTTACAGTCGCAATTTTATTCTTACCCCCTTCCCTTTGTCTATTGAAAAATTAAAAAAAATCGGAGGTTCAACCTCCGCAGTTGCTTGTTTTGCCGCCAAACTGTATCCCCTATTTTTTGATTGACAAATGTTGAGATTATGATATGATTTTATTTGAAAGTTTGTCCTTCAAAATTGAAAATTCAACCAAAACCAAAAGGAGACGCGGACAGATGAAAAAAATAATGATAGTTGATGATGAACCAAAGATGCGGAATTTATTAAAAGCATTTCTGCAGAAAGAATACATTGTCTTCTCTGCAGGAAGGGGTGATGAGGCCTGGAAAATTTTAGGTAATCCCAAATTGATTTTCAAGCCCGACCTTTTGATTACAGATGTTGAGATGCCTGGGGAAATAAATGGACTCCAATTGGCCAAGCAGACCAAAGAAATCTTTCCTGCCTTGCCCATTATTGTGATGACCGGATTGTTGAGCAAAGGGATTGTTCTCCCCCCCAAAAACGGAGGCGCGGATGTTTATTTGGGGAAACCCTTTCGGTTAGCTTTCTTGGACAAAATGATAAAAAAACTACTGGGCTTATCATAATCAGACCCAGAATAAATTTTGTTGTCTATTTTCGGCGTCCACCTTTGGTGGACGCCGTTTTCTTTTTTATATTCCTTTGCAATTGCTGGCTGGAGTGTAACCCGCTTTTTCGGCTTCTTCTTTTGAATTAAACCAAATTTGATTTTCTTCTTTTATTCTTTGCGCGCCTGAACACCACGGCGCGTGGTATTTGTCGCTGTTTTTGGAAGCGACATATTTTCCCCCGAGAACTAATGCGGGGACATCTGTTTCTATCGGAACTAAAACTGAAGCCAAATTGGCGTTTTGAATGGAAAGTGGAATTTTGTTTTCTTCCAGCGCGGATAAATGCCCCAAGGCGAACGAACTTAAAGATGATAAAATTAAAACCGAAACGACAAAAACAGCCTTATTTTCCAAAACCCTCTCCCCCGCCCGCTTGATTTTATTTAACTTTTCCTTTATACTCTGCATGATTTGATATTATAATAATATCAAACTTAATTCATAATTCATAATACTTAATCATGGCGCATAAAAAAGCCGCCGGGTCGGCAAAAAATTTTAGAGATTCCGGACCGCAATATCTGGGAACAAAATTATATGACGGGCAAACGGCAAAAACCGGTTCCATTTTGGTTCGCCAAAGAGGAACAAAAATTTTGGCCGGAAAAAATGTAGGCATTGGAAAGGACCACACGCTTTTTGCTTTGAAAGAAGGACAAGTGAAATTTACCGAAAAAAGAAAACTGAATTTTGACAGTTCTAAAAGGCGAAAAAAAGTCGCGAATGTTTTCTAAAAAACGCGAAATAAAAAAACCGCAAAATTAATTTTGCGGTTTTTTTATTTCGCGTTTTTTAGAATTATAAATTGTAGATTGTAAATTGTAAATTAAAAATCACGAGAAAAATTTGCTCCGCCAGCTGGCGGAGCGAATTTTACTCATGATTCATAATACTTAATTCATAATTCATCATCATTTTTCTTCGGCTTTGATATTTAAACTCAATTCGGTTTCTTCTTCTCCTATTTTAATTTTAACTTTGTGCTCCCCCGCTATCTTGATGGGTTTCTCCAATTCTAAAATTTTTGGATTTATGTTCAAACCCGTTTTTTCCTGAATGGCTTGGGCTATTTCCTTTTTGTCTAAACTGGCGAATAATTTTCCCTCTTTATTGGCTTTCGCTTTTATTTCAATCGGTTTTTTCAATTTTCCAAGTTTATTCTTTAATTCCGCTATTTCAGCGTTTTTGGTTTCTTCCTCTTTTTTCCTCTCCGCTTCTAATTCTTTAATGGCTTGTTTAGTCGCTAAACGCGCCAATCTTTGAGGCAATAAAAAATTGAGCGCGTATCCGTCGGACGCGTTTTTGACTTCAAATTTTTTGCCAAATTTGGCGACATCTTGCAATAAAATAATTTTCATATCTAAACAATCAGTAGGTTCATTTTATCTTTTTTGAGCAAAAAAGCAATAACTAACAACTTTTGGACGTTGGACGTCCAAAAATGTCCAAAAACTAACAACTTTTGGATATCCAATGTCCAAAAA
>JBDRMF010000016.1:0-2678 GCA_043812415.1 Patescibacteria group bacterium
GGAAGTGGAGCAAATTATCAAAAAATCGGCGGGCGACCTTTTGGTAAATTTGGAATTATTTGATATTTTTCAAAAACCAAACGAAGATAAAAAATCTTTGGCGTTTCGCCTTGTTTTGCAATCTTTTGAAAAAACTCTTTCGGATGAAGAGGCAAACGCTCTCAACGACAAAATAGTGGTCGCTTTAGAAAAAAATGCAGATTGGGAAGTGAGGAAGTAGAGAAAAATTTGCGAAGCAAATTTTTCTCAAAACTAAAAATTATAAATTTTAGATTATAAATTAAAGACGGATTTGGGCTTCGCCAAAATCCGTCTTCGCGAGAAGTGGAGTGAAACGGAGCGACGACGCCACACCTACGGGTGGTCAAACGATCCAGAAATCGTTTTCGTGAGGTCGCAAAAGCAAGTGGACTGGATCGCTTCGCTAAACGCTCGCGAAGACGGAAAGCTGGATCGCTTCGCTAAACGCTCGCGAAGACGGAAAGCTGGGTCGCTTCGCTAAACGCTCGCGAAGACGGAAAGTTGGATCGCTTCGCTCGCAGAGACGACCCGCCCTCTGGGCGGGTCGTCTTCGCGAGGAGCGGAGCGTAGCCCAAACAAATTTTGAAAAAATTTGAGCGGGCCAGCGGAACGACGACGCGATCCAGTTCGCATATATCAAGGATGAGCAAGGGAATTTGCCAAAGACAGAAAATATGATAATATAAAAATATGATTAAGAAAACAATATACAAATATACGACTATTTTTGAACCAGCGGAGGAAGGCGGATATGTGGTTTCTGTGCCGGCTTTGCCTGGGTGTGTTACACAAGGCGAAACATTTGAAGAAGCGCAAAAAATGGCAAAAGATGCAGTCGGCGGTTATTTAAGCGTGTTAAAAGAAAATAATCAAGAGATTCCGATAGAACAATCTGGTATAACAATTTCGGAAATATTCGCGGAAATTCCAGCTAAAAGAAAAATAGTTTTTGCTTAATTATGTCTAAAAAATTACCAGCAATCAGACCGAAACAAATAATTAAAATTTTGAAAAAAATCGGTTTTGTTGAACGCGGTCAAACAGGCAGTCATTTGATTTTTAGTCATTGCCAAACAAATAAAATTGTTCCAGTGCCAATACATACCAAAGAATTAAAGACAGGAACTTTGCTGAACATTTTGAGACAAGCGGAAATAACCAGAGACGACTTGCAAGAATTATTATAATTATCAATTATTATCAATTTATCAAAAAAATTTTATGAACAACGCAACAAAAACAATTTTAGGTCTAATCGTCGCGATTTTAGTAGTCTGGGGAATTTACACCATTACCCAAAAACCTGGCGAGCCAACTGCAACCGAGCCAATTAAGATCGGGGCGATTTTGCCTTTAACGGGTCCATACGCCACAATAGGAGAGGAAGTGAAAAAAGGTATTGATCTCGCAGCAGAAGACGCGAAAAAACAGGGGTTAAATTTCGTTTTGTTTTATGAAGATGACCAAGGAATGTTTGGTGTTGGCACCGTAAGTGCAGCGAATAAACTTATTGCTATAAATAAGATAAATGTTGCAATTACTTTTGCTATTGAAGAGGCAAAACCTATTGCCCCGATATTTACAAAAGCAAAGATTCCGTTGGTTGTAGGATGGGATAGTAATGATGATATTAGTGATTCAAGTGAATATATTTTCAGCAATGGTTTTTCCACTGAAAAAGCTGGAGAGAGAATGGCTGAATTTGCATATAATATCCTCTCTCTTCGTAATGTGGCTTTGATAAGTCATATTGATGCATGGGCAGAAATTATTTCTAACGCATTTAAAAATAGATTTACAGAATTAGGCGGCTCTGTTGTTTTTGATGAAGAATATAATATTAATACAACTGATTATCGTACCGCAATTGTAAAAATGAAACAATCAAACCCAGACGGCATATATTTTCCGCTTATTCCGATCAATAATGCACAATTTATTACGCAAGCATATCAGCTCGGACTTCGTGTTCCAATGATGACTGGTGACGGTCTTATGCGAGATATTGTTCAAGAAGTGAAGGAGGCGGGCGAAAACATTTATTTTACAAGCATGCTTGCAGATAATAATGATTTAGCATTAGCATCTGCAGGATATGAAAGCTTTGAAAAAATTGCCCAAGCAATGACGATTAATCCTGAAAATATTCAGAAAGGTCTTTTGAATATAATAGGAGAGAGCCGAATAGCGAATCGTGAACAAAAATTATACCAAGTTAAAAACGGTGTGCCTGTTGAGATAGAATAAAAAAATACCCCACATCCAAAAACAGCCCGCTCCAAACGAGCTGTTTTTAATTTGAAAATATAAAAATTTTCAGAGTGGCCTTCCCTAAATTTATTTTCTCAAATTTATTTTTATACTTATCTTGAATTAAAACCTAAATTAAAACCTAAATTAAAACTTAAATTAAAACCTAAATTAAAACCTTGGTACACTAAATGAGCGACCGCTCATCGGTACACTAAATGAGCGGTCGCTCATTTAGTGTACCGCAGGATAATAAAATAAAAAGGCGGATTTTGGCTTGCCCGCTCAACTTTTCTTGCCTGTTTAACTTTTTTTGAAAGTGTGCTGGGGAAAAGTTAGGCGGGCGAGCCAAAATCCGCCCCATCCGTTAAAATTCGCCCTTCGCTCAAATAGCATTTTCAGGTCTA
>JBDRMF010000017.1:0-8068 GCA_043812415.1 Patescibacteria group bacterium
GCATTCGTCTCAAAAACACCCGTGGGTAATATATTTAATTCTTATGTTATTGGAATATTTATATTAAAACATAAATATACGGATAAATAAATGGGCGGTGGCGACTAAGCCGCCACCGCCCTACCGTTAATAATCATCCTCGCGATTGGTAAATTGATTGATTTTAATAAATTATTATGCTATAAATTAAGGCAATTATTGGAATAATTATTAAAATATTTTTAAATAAATTTGAATAGATTTGTAAAAATTAACAATCAAATAACCGCTTCCGAATTGAGGGTCTTGGGTCCCGACGGTAAAAATATGGGTGTTTTGCCTTTTGCTGAAGCATTGCAAACTGCCCAAAAATTGGGGGTGGATTTAATTGAAATTTCTAGTGTCGCTCGGCCACCGCTTGCAAAAATAATGGATTATGGTAAATTTCAATACGAACAAAAGAAAAAATTGAATGTCACCAAGGTTAAAACGCAAAAAACTGAGACAAAAGTTATTCAAATTAAAATCGGCACAGGCGAACACGATTTGAATTTAAAAGCCAATAAAATATCAAAATGGTTGGAGGGGGGGAACAGAGTAAAATTGGACTTGTTTTTAATCGGAAGAACTAAGTATATGAAATTTGATTTTTTGCGAGAAAGAATAGAAAGAGTTTTGCGATTAGTTTCGGTTCAATATAAAGTCGCCGATGGCCCTAAAAAAAGTCCGAAGGGGTTGTCAGTCGTTTTAGAAAAACAAAAATGAAAACAAATAAATCATATACAAAAAGATTAAAGGTAACAAAAACAGGCAAAGTGATTGCCAGAAGGTCGGGGCAATGTCATTTAAACGCAAAAGAAAGCGGAAATATGTCATTAAAGAAAAAAAGAAGTTCCGTTATTAAATTATCAAACAAAATTAGACGACAATTTTTACCAAGAACTAAATAAAGAGAACACAAGAACATTAAAACAAAGAAAAATTGGCAAAGCCAATTTTTCTCCTAACAGCCATAAGCTAAACAAGCTATAAGCTAACTCGCTAAACTATTATGACCAGAGTAAAAAGAGGAACAACATCATTAAAAAGACGACGAAAAGTCCTGAAACTTGCGAAAGGGTATCGTTATGGTCTTTCCACGAAAGAACGCCAAGCTAAAATGGCGGTTATCCATGCGGCGATGCACGCTTTTAGACATCGTCGGAGGAAGAAAGGCGATTTTAGACGCTTGTGGCAAGTGAGAATAAGCGCGGTGGTTCAAGGGTTGGGTTTGTCTTACAGCAAATTGATAGACGCTTTAAACAAAAAAAATATAAAATTAAATCGTAAAATACTTTCCGAAATCGCGCAGGACAGTCCGGAAGTTTTTGAAAAAATAGTCGCAGAAGTTAAAAAATAAAACAAAAAATCCGCAAACAACTTTTGTGGGAGTATAAGTGTTTATCTCTCCCTAAGAAAGTTAGTTTGCGGATTTTTTGTTTTATTTTTTAAAGAACAATATACATTAAAATTAAAAATCAAAAAAGGCGTCCGCCCGTCCGCCCTTTTTGTTTATCTCCCCGCTATTTCGGATGTTTTTTACGCTCTACTTCTATTGCAATTACTCCAAATTCTTTTTCTTGTCCCTCGGTATAAAATTTTCTATACACGCACAATCCTTGCTCAACTGAATCTACATTAGGTAATATTTTTTTAAAGTTTTCTTTCTCTAACATCTCTCCAAAAGAAGAATAAATCCTGGTATCTTTTACTCGTACTCTCACATTTTCTGTCTCATCATCATTAAAAATCAAAATCTCATCTCCCAATTTTAATTCTTTGTATAAATTCTTTGCCACTCTCCCTTCAATCGTCTTTATCCCAGCTTTAACAAAACCAAAATACGGATCAGCTCGATGATTTTTGTATAAAATTACGCCATTTTTTAATTCTTCAATTTTTTTCATAATTAAAATTTTTTAAGAAAAAATCCCTTCTTTTTGCAAAAAATCCGCTTTTCCGCAAATCTGCAAAACCGAAACAGAAATTATCTAAATTTACTTCCAACAGCCTATTACCATCTTTCTTCTCTTAAATTCATTAACCAGCCAACTTGATTAATAATAATTGTTAAAACTAAACTCACAATTAAAATTCCAACAAATTCAGATAATTTTAACACAATAATTGGCGAAACAAATAATAATGCTCCCATAATATAATCCAACTGGTCAAAAACTTTCCATGACTCAGACGAGTTTTTGCCAATCCTTCTTTTAACAAAACTTTCCGCAAGATCGCCAAGAAGCGCGCCAGCCCCAAAAAGAACCCCCAACAATATAAAATTAATATTTGAATAATCAATTAAACTTATTTCATTAAAAAAAGCTATTTTCATTAACACAAAAGATTGCAAAAAAACTACAAAAACCGCCATAAGAATACCAACAACAAAACCTCTGATAGTTTTTGTTTTACCAAACAGCGACGCCCCATAAAAAATTTTGCCACAATCAATTGGCACAGCCAAAAAATTAAAATGTTTTTTAAAAAAAATAGGCGCCATATTGGCAAAATATGCTGGCAACATAAAATAAATAATTTTAATAAAAAATAATATCATATTTATTTTATTTTAGGTGGTAATATTTTAAAATCAATCTTTTTGAATAAATATGGTAAAAAGGTCATAAGCATAACTTTAAATCTAAAAATTAAATTGTGATTTTTCAAACAACTTTTAAATAATCTATATTCTTTTACAAAGCCCACACCTAAAGTTTTCATAAAATTCAATTCTTGGCCAACAACAGCAGACTTTGAATTTTGTAACTCCAAAAGAAAATTAGATGTGTTAAAGCCTTTTGTTTTCGTTAAAGACAACCCAATTTCAAACATAAAATGTGCATCACTTCCGCCCACCATTACTAAATTTTTGCTTTCAGCTTGTTTTAATGCTTTTAAATTAGCTTTCCTTCTAACACAACTATTTAGTGTTTCTATTAAATTCACATCTTGCCAAAAATCTTTTTTGTTTTTAATAGCTCTTAAACCAACAAATGCTTTTACATACGGATGCGGAATACTGACCAAACATTTATAATGGTTTTTTTTCTCAAGTATTTCAAAAAAACTCAATCTTATTCTTTCAAATGGATCTTGTGTTTTATTGCAAACAATTATTTCTCTATAAAAGCTTTTTAGTTCTATGATGTCATAAAAATATAAAATAATATGCGTTCCTTCCGCGCAATGCACTTCAATTCCGGGGATAAGCAAAACATCAAAATTTTTTGCGTATTCATATGCGCGAACGGCTCCTTCTATTTCGTTATGATCTGTTATTGCGACGCCAATATTTAGTTTCTTTGCATATTTAATAATTTCTTTTACAGACATAGAACAGTCTGACGAATATTCAGTGTGAATATGCATATCAACATACTGATAAACAGGGTCTTTTATAGGAAAAATATTTTTCTTAAATTCTATTTTTTGCATATAAAAATTCTATTCCTTTAACAACATAATGGACGGCTGTTAAAATACTTAATACTATTGTTAAAATAATAAAAAATAATTTCCAATATCCAAAAATGATAAAAACAATTGTAATTAATTGAAACACTGTTGTAATTTTTCCTAAAAAAGTAACGGGTACATCCTTTATTATATCAACATCTTTATCCCAAAAATAAAGAAACAACCTCCCCAACAAAACAACAATCTCGCGCGAAAACATTAAAAATACCAGATAAATAGCCAAATCGTAATTTATTATCATTCCAATAAACAAAAATAACATTAAAATTTTGTCAGCCACTGAATCCAAAAAAATTCCAATTCGTGTTACCTGATTAAACTTTCTAGCAAAATATCCATCCAAAAAATCAGTCAACCCAGCCACAATTAATAAAATAAAAACTATTGATTGTGAGTAATTTAATAAGAAAAAAAGAATGACTGGGGCTAAAATAATTCTTGATATTGATAATATATTGGAAATATTCATATTTATTTTTCAGTATTCCGCCCCGCATCTATTGCTATCGTCCGCAGCATTTTTTAAATTTTTTTCCGCTCCCGCAGGGGCAGGGGTCGTTTCTACCCACCTTGTCCGACTTGGTAATCGGATTACCAAGCGATTGGGTTGGTTGATTGATTGTCTCCGCTTGTGTTTGAATGGCGCGCGTTGCTGTCGCTTCCATATTTTTTAAAAAAATATCCGCGTCAATATTTGAAATTAATTTCAAAATATGTTCATTGATTGAATTTTGCATTTCGTGAAATAATTTCAATCCCTCTTTTTTGTATTCAACCAATGGGTCTCTTTGACCATAAGCGCGCAAGTTTACGCTGGATCGCAGATAATCCATAATTTCCAAATGTTCTACCCAAAACATATCTATCGTTTGCAACATTATGCGTCGTGTTATATCTAAAAAATTATCTTCGCCCATCAAAATTCTTTTTTGTTTGATGATATCTTTTGTGTGGTTATTCGCCGTTTCTAAAATTTCATTAAATTTTTGATTTGCCAATTCGTTATCGCCGGTCAAAATATCTCGGCGTCTGGTGTAAACAGTGTTTCTTTGGTGACTCAAAACATCATCATATTGCAAAATATGGCGACGCGCGTCAAAATGAAAACCTTCAATTTTGGTTTGAGCCGACTCAAGTGCACGCGACACGATTTTATTTTCTATCGGTTGGTCTTCGGGAATGCCCAAACGCCCCATCATATTTTTAACAGTGTCGGAAGCGAACACTCGCATCAAAGAATCTTCCATTGATACAAAAAATTGCGTTTCTCCCGGATCGCCTTGACGACCGGAACGGCCTCTCAATTGATTATCAATTCGGCGCGCCTCGTGTCTTTCTGTGCCTAAAACAAATAAACCGCCCAACGCTTTTACTTCTTCATAATTTTTTTTGTCAAAAGGTAGACCACCCAATTTAATATCAACTCCGCGTCCCGCCATATTGGTCGCGACGGTTACTTTTCCTTTTTCTCCCGCTTCTGAAATTATCTCGCCCTCCCTCTCGTGGTTTTTGGCGTTCAATATTTCGTGTTTAATTCCTTCTTTGTTCAAATAAGCGGAAAGCAATTCGTTGTTTTCAATTGACACAGTTCCGATTAAAACGGGTTGCTCTTTTTTATTTAACTCTTTGACTTTTTTTGCGATGGCTTGAAATTTTCCATTTTTGGTCTGAAAAATCAAATCATTTTTGTCGTCTCTTTTTACTATTTTATTAGTTGGCAAAACAAGTACGCGTAAATTATACACTTTTTGAAATTCTTCGGTTGAAGTTTGCGCCGTTCCAGTCATTCCGCTTAATTTTTTATACATTCTGAAATAATTTTGGTAGGTGATTGACGCAAAAGTCCGAGACTCTTTTTGTATTTTCAATCCCTCTTTTGCTTCAATTGCTTGGTGCAGACCTTCCGACCAACGGCGTCCGGGTTGCATTCTTCCCGTAAATTCATCTACGATAACCACCACCCCGTCCTTGATGACATAATTTTTATTCAAAGTAAAAAGAAATTTGGCGCGTACAGCCGTTTCCAAATGATGAACATACTTAATTCCTTTTTCTGTGTAAATATTATCAACTTTTAACGCTGTTTCCGCTTTTTCAATTCCGCTGTCTTTCAATGAAATCGCTTTTTTCTTTTCGTCCACTTCAAAATCTTCGTCTTTTTTAAACGACTTTACCAGTTGAGAAAATTGTTCATAAAGATGGCTGGACTCGTCATCGGGAGTGGAAATAATCAGGGGTGTGCGTGCTTCGTCTATCAAAATGGAATCAATTTCATCTACGATTACATAATTAAAACTTCTTTGTCTCAAATTTTCTTTGCTATATTCAATGTTGTCTCTCAAATAATCAAAACCGAACTCACTGTTTGTTCCATAAGTAATATCAGCGTGGTAGGCTTCTTGACGGGAACAAGGTTTTAGAAATTCATAAACAATTTTAAAAGACCCGAGCGTGTCCCGTTCTTCATCAACTTCTTTGTGTCCGGGGTCATACAAATATGATGTGTCGTGATTTATAATTCCTACGCTCAAACCGAGAAAAGCGTAAATTTGTCCCATCCACACGGCGTCTCTGCGGGAAAGATAATCGTTAACGGTAACAATGTGAGCGCCTTTTCCAGCAAGCGCGTTTAAATAAACCGGCAATGTCGCCACCAGCGTTTTGCCTTCACCCGTCCTCATTTCCGCTATGTTTCCTTGATGTAAAATTATTCCGCCCATAAGTTGAACATCATAATGTCTTTGGTCCAGCGTTCTTTTGGAAACCTCGCGAACTACGGCAAAAACTTCCGGCAAAATATCGTCCAAAGTTTCTTGTTCCTGCAGTCTTTTTTTAAATTCTTCGGTTTTGGCTTTTAATTTCTCATCGGATAATTTGGAAATAGGCTCTTCTAACTTGTTGATTTTATCAACAAGGGGCTGAAGTTTTTTAATTTCTTGAGAGTTTTGGTCGCCAAAAATTTTCTTTAAATTGAACATAAAAAGTATTTTATCACAAAAACACCCTCAAAGCACGATAACGCATTCGCTCAAAATATATTGGATTCGCATATTTGTCCAATTAATTCAGTAGCCCGATCATTAAGTTAGTGATGGTTTAATTATAATTACCCCAGTTAACTGGGGTAATTAAAGAGTTCCAAGCGCCAAGTGGTTTTTGATATTGAATTTTAGGATTAAATTTGTTGCTTTTTGGGAATAAATGTAGTAGATTTAAGCGGTTGAATAAACTAACAGATATATAATATGACAACAGTTAACCAATTATTAAAGAAAAAAAGAAAAAAGTTTGCCAGAAAAACAAAAGCAATCGCTTTGAGAAAGGGCTTTAACACGCTGAAAAATAAGCCGACTTTTTATGATTCCCCTTTTAAAAGAGGGGTGTGTGTTAAGGTAACAACTAAGAATCCAAAAAAACCGAACTCCGCTGTGCGAAAAATCGCGCGGGTGCGATTAACGAACGGCATGGAAGTTACGGCTTATATTCCAGGTATTGGGCATAATTTGCAGGAACACTCCGTTGTGCTTTTAAGAGGTGGAAAAGTGAAAGACATTGGTGTGCGATATACGATTGTAAGAGGCAAATTGGATGCCGAAGGAACGGTTGGCAGAAAACAAAGCCGAAGTTGTTATGGTTCTAAAAAAGAAAAGAAATAAAAAAGTTTTGTTAAACAAAAAATATAGGAAGTAAAAAATTTTTTATGAGAAAAAAACTAAAAACCAAAAAAGAATTAGCACCAGACAGAATTTATAATTCCGTTAAAGTTAGCAAATTTATAAATTATGTGATGGTTGGCGGAAAGAAAAACATCGCTAAAAAAGTTGTGTATGGAGCTTTTGATGTTATAAAAGAAAAAGAAAAAACAGAGAAACCTTTGGAGATTTTTAATAATGCTCTTAAAAATTCCGGACCAATTATGGAAGTTCGTTCCCGCCGAGTTGGGGGAGCCGCTTATCAAATTCCGCGAGAAGTCAGACCGGAAAGGAGATTGGCTTTGGCGATGAGATGGATTATCGGAACCGCTCAAGCGAAAAAAGGTCAACCGATGTTTAAAAAATTGGCGGAAGAATTGTTGTTGGCGAATAAAAACGAAGGCGAGGCGGTGAAGAAAAAAGAAAATGTTCACAAAATGGCAGAAGCTAATAAGGCGTTCGCACATTTTTCTTGGTAAAGATTTATTAAAACATTAAAACATTAAAACATTAAAACACGATAACACAATAACACGAAAACATTAAAACATTAAAACAGGGACGATTGGCGGATGAATTGTACCCCAAAAGACGGATTTTGGCTTCGCCAAAATCCGTCCCATATCTGACCCATTTTTGGACGAAGTCCGATCTCTGAATTATTTCAGACTTTGTTTTTTAGTCATCTGGCTTTGGTTTAATCACGACTGAGATCGGACTTCTTTTTAAAAATCAAACACCCAAAAAAAATTATAAATTATTTCGGACGAACGCTCACCCTCTCCAGCGGAGCACTCCCCAATTCTCGGCGAATATTCGGCAAAGTTTTGCGAAAAACAATAGGGCGACGGCGAAGCCGTCGCCCTATTGTTTTT
>JBDRMF010000018.1:0-8891 GCA_043812415.1 Patescibacteria group bacterium
CCGCAGTCAATTTATGAAATTGAATAAGAATTTAGATGGAATAATTATCGCTGACGCGGGCTATATTTCACAGAAACCGGAAAGAGAATTCTTTATTGAAAACAGGAGAATAATGTTTGCCAAACCGAAAAAGAATATGAAAAAACTCGCGACTGAAATGCATCGCAAATTGTATAACACCAGAATGTTGATTGAATTGAATTTCAGAAACTTAAAAATGTTTTACGGTTGGCTCACTTCTTTGCCCAGATCAATAGCTGGATATTTTTCAAATTATATTTATTCAATTTTGACTTTCGTTCTTCAATAACGAGACAAATTTAGAAAACTTTTTGCTTTTACAATATTTAAATTAAAAATCAACTCGGTTGAGTGTTTTTGTTATATCAGACGCAGACGATTTTAATGTTTTTTGTATTTCGTAATTCAAAGTTATTTACAACAATTTTTGAATAAAAAAACCCGCGCTTGATTGAAAAATCAACCAAGCGCGAGTTTGCATCACCTCCTTTCAATTAAGAACAATCTTCTTGTTACAGAGTTAAAGCACCAATCTCCTTTTTATTAGTCAGTTTAAGCACCTCAACATTACTGTAAGAACAATCAGAAATTATCCTGGTTTTTTTGTCTAGATCAATACTGTATCGCAAAGCCCCAGGTTCAGCGACAAGTTCAATTAAGATATCGTCTCTGCCATCCGCTTTCTTTAACAAACTTTTTGTTGTCGCAATAGCAATTGACCACTTCTTCATTGAAACCAGAATTTTCTCTTTTATTTTTTTTCTATTCAATCTATCTTTTCTGTCATCGCAAACTTTCTGCATTTTGAGAAATTCAGCCCAATACTGACATTGACATTGGCCCAGAACGCATTCAGAAAATTTATCTGCGTCTTTCCCGCCGGTATGATGACAAATACCATAGCCACCGACCCACTCTATTAAAGAGTCCGCACCATAATTACTTATCGTCACAATAAGACCCTCATAAGAGGCGCGACGAAGATTGCTTGCGATTTGTATGCCCTCTTTGTTGCCACTAGTCAGCGACATATCAAGCGCGATTATGTCTGGGTTATGCTCGTTGATAAGTTCTATCGCCTCGGAATAAGAGTCCACGAAATCAGGACCAACAACTTTAAACCCCTTTTTTTTGTCAAAGACTCGCCTGATATCAGATACTATGCTGGGCATATCATCAATTACCAAAATTTTTTTCATTTTTCTACCTCCTCCACACTTTGTTGTTTGCTCTGAATTAAACCGATTAATTTTTCTACCGCCCTACCCCAATCTTTTTCAACTTCTAAATCAGCTCCCAGCTCTTTGGCGATTTTATACCACCATTGGCTGTCCGCATGATTATACTTATCAGTACACACCACACATGGAATATCTCGCTTTTTGCATTCCAATACCAATTCCAGCCCCAACGGCTCCTTGGTGAGATACAAATCAGTAATCACTCCATCCCATACAATTTCCGGATGATCTAAATGTTGCTTCGCTTCTTCCGTATTGGAAACTGCTCCAAGGGGAGAAATTATAGACGCTGAAGAAGCAATACACCCCGCTTCTGCAACCGCGTTTATCGCTTTCACCGCTTCCTCGGTATTATCATCCACCAAAAGGATGACATACATACCAAGTTGCCCGGGTCTGGAAATTTTGCGTTTTTTATTCATCAGCTCTTCACCTCCTCTTAAAGCTTTTACCAAAGCACAATACCAGTTATGAAATGAATTTACCTCGTCAGTCACCCAAATATGTCCTAAAAGATTCTTTTCCTTTCTTGCAAGTTGTTGTAAAAAATTTATGACATCATCCATAAGATTGTAAATTATCTTAATCTTTTCTTTGTCTATCTCTTCAATTTCGTCAAGTTTCCTTATGTCTGATTGCAAATTATTAACCTTTTGGAAATAATCAATATCATCACTATACATTTCTCTTAAAAATTTTTCCATATCTCCACCGTTTTGCCGCAATACCTCAAGAGTTTGCATATCAAGATCAAGAGACAAAAACATCTGTATAATGTTATTTATAAGTGTCTTTGCCGATTGCTTTCCGCCACCAACCAAAATTTTCTTCATAATTCTTTCCTCCTCTTTTTTAATTTTCAAGGTACAGAAACTGTACCGTTTTTACCAAAATTATTCTTCCCGAATCTCCAATCAAAATATCATACTTCAACATAAAAGTCAAGATTTGTCTTCGTAATTCAAAGTCTACTTGGAAGCGACGCGTCCAAGTAGATTTTACTACTATGAAATTTCAATGTCTGCAAAAGTTGGCGTTTTTTTCGCAACGCGTCCGCGTTTAATTAAAATCTCAATAATAGGGAGAAACTCGTTGAACTGGTGAGTTCCTCCTTTTGAACTGTGGGGAATTTGCTTACGCAAATCCCCCGAATAATACAGATTTTTAATTATACCAAGCCCAAGTGATAAATTTTGCCTGGGCTGGAAACATGTTACGAACCTTTCTTTTTGCTTCCTCGCTCGCAAACTCTACACGAGCGAGAGTGTCGCCAAAACGGTAGTACATACCGTTTGTAATTCCGGCCCCCCAGTGATCTGGAATATATTCAGTATTCCTATCGACCACAAGAACCTTTCGTGGCTCTTCGTCCAATCCTCCGAGTATGAGCTCATACCCATACTCGGACTGCATTTGGTTTAGAATCCCAATTATCAGGATCCCTTTCATACTCTTCACTTCTTTTTTTGTCAGTTCCATTTTTCTCTCCTTTAGCAGCATTATGTTTTTTGCGCTGCTTTTTGTGATGTGACCTCAATAATACAACTTTGTGCTATAACATTGAGACCAAGTTTTTGAAATGCCCGCAAATACACATTGTATCTGCGAGCGTCTATTGGCTCAAACCAAAGCCTACGACCAGGGCCAGCATTAACGTAGTCGGTAAGAATTTCGCCGACACGCCGTAGCAAAACCGCAGACTTTGTTTTTTGTGATGCTGGTAATTTACCGCCCGCTGTTATTTGTATATGCCGTGCCGATCCGACACGACATATAACTATGTCAGTTTCACCGTCGTGAGCTATTGACACCCACGCTTCGTTTTGTGCGTCCCTGATATATATTTTAATCACAATTCCTCCTCCCCTTCGCAAAACACGAAAGGAAAATTATATTGTTTTTCAAAATTCCATCGCCACTCAAACCCCTAAATTTTAGAAACTTGAGTGGCAATGAAATTTAAAACAATAAAGTAAAAGAAAAACGAAAGAAAACAAATCCACAACTTTTAACTTTACGAACTTTACGGACTTTATGGACTTTATGGACTTTATGGACTTTTGACTCTTTTAATCTGTATTATTCAATTTTTAAAGAACTCCCTCTACTTGGACGCGTCGCGTCCAAGTAGATTTTACTACTATGAAATTTCAATGTCTGCGAAAGTTGGCGTTTGTTTCGCATCGCGTCCGTGTTTCATTAAAATCTCAATAATAGGGAGGAACTCGTTGAACTGGTGAGTTCCTCCTTTTGAACTGTGGTGAATTTGCTTACGCAAATCCCCCGAATAATACAGATTAGTGCTGGGCAACCAACACTATTCCGCCTCAGCCATCGTCATAGACGACGTCATAGACGACCTTGCGGAATTTGTGGACCACCTGATGAAAAACAATTAGGTATGCCCACACAGCCATGGGTCAGTTAAAATGAACTGTACCCCAAAAGACGGACACGAATGTGTCCGTCTTTTGGGGTACAGTTCAGACAGTATACCCTAGTTTTTCTAGTTGTTCTTTAACTTCACAAAATTGCTTATAAAATGCCATTGAAGAGCAGATACAGATTTTCATAATATAAAAATTAAACTGACAATAACTTTTTTGCCTTACTAAAGAGATTAAGCATTTCTTCTTCTAAAATGAGAGAAATAAATTTATTTTTATCAGAATTTGAAAGAGTTGATAATTTATCAATTTTCCACGCTTCAAATCCCAATGCTTTACCATCTTCGACCTCTAAATCATCAATGCTATTCTCATAGAGATAAACATATTAACTGCGAATAGTATTGTTGGTAAGACCTGTTACTTCATCAAAACTTTTCTTTTTCATCTTAGTAATAAAGACTAATTTACTAGTATCTATATCTACTCCTGTCTCTTCTTTACATTCTTTAACAACAGTATCTTCGTAGGACATCTTGGGGTCAACGTGTCCTCCTACTGTGGCGTCAAGCTTATCTGGATAAGTGTCCTTATCTTTTGCTCTATGTTGAAAAATTATCTCAGCTTTAGGAGTTATAAACCAAATATGTATTTCACGATGAAGAAGTCCGTCTTGGTGGACTTTTGCGCGAGATTCAAGACCAATAACATTATCATTTTCGTCTACAACTTCTAACATTTCTAATGAATTATTCATAAAGTTATTTTAGCATAAAAATATTATAATTTATTCTTTTAAGTTAGTTCAAACAATCAAATGCGTTCATAAATATTAATTAGAATGAAATATATAACAATATGAATAAACAACCTGCTTTTATTAATGATATTAATAAAAAGGAAATTTTCTCTATTTAATTAATTCGTCTAAATTTTATAACCATTTAGCAAATCTTTCTTCCTTTCCTAATTCAGCTTTTATTTTATGGTTGTTTTCCTCCAAAATTTGTAATTGCTCACCAAAATTATCCTCTCGCTTCCACAATTTCTTTGGCGACATTTTGCGGAACCACAGCATAATGGTCAAACTCCATTGAGCTCGTCCCACGTCCCTCGGTCATTGACCGCAACACTGTCGTATATCCAAACATTTCAGCCAAAGGCACTTTGGCATTCACGACTTTCATTTCGCCTCTTTCTTCCATACTTTCAATTTGCCCGCGTTTGGAACTTATATTTCCCGCGATATCGCCCATAAATTTTTCCGGGACAACAATTTCCACTTTCATAATCGGCTCCAACAAAACAGGAGTGGCTTTGCGCGCCGCGTCTTGAAACGCTTTTGAAGTAGCGATTTTGAAAGCAATCTCGGATGAATCAACATCATGATAAGAACCATCATATAATTCGCAAGAAATATCCACCATTTTGTATCCAGCCACAATTCCCCTTCCCATTCCTTCTTTAAAACCTTTCTCACAAGCCGGAATATATTCATGCGGAATGACACCGCCTTTAATACTGTTAACAAATTCAAAACTCTCTTCTCTTTTTACATTTTTCGCTATTTTTTTACCTTCCTCCAAAGCTTCCAGTGGTTTGATTCTGATTTTAACATGTCCGTATTGTCCGCGTCCGCCGGATTGTTTTACATATTTATGTTCCGCCTCGGCTTCTTTCTGAATTGTCTCGCGATAAGCCACTTGCGGTCTGCCGATATTGGCATCCACATTAAATTCCCTTTTCATTCGTTCCACTAAAATATCCAAATGCAATTCTCCCATTCCGGAAATAATAGTTTCGGCGGTGTCTTGATCTGAAGCAATCGTAAAAGTCGGGTCTTCATCCGAAAGTTTTTTCAAAGCGATACCCATTCTTTCTTGGTCGGCTTTTGTTTTTGGTTCAATTCTAACGGACACCACTGGTTTCATAAATTCAATTTTTTCCAAAATAATCGGATGATTCTCGTCACACAGCGTGTCTGAAGTTCTGGTATTTTTTAACCCCACCGCCGCCGCTATTTCTCCGGCATACACAGTTTTCACTTCTTCTCTCTCGTTGGCATGCATTCTTAAAATTCGTCCCACACGCTCTTTTTTCTCGGTAGTGGAATTATACACATACGAACCAGCTTCCAATGTTCCGGAATAAACTCTAAAAAATGTCAATTGTCCCACGAACGGGTCTGTTTGCAATTTAAAAGCCAACGCCGCGAAAGGTTCATTGTCATCGGCTTTTCTTTCAATATTCTCGTTTGTTTGTGGGTCAAGTCCTATCATAGCGGGGATATCCAAAGGCGACGGCAAATAATCAATTACCGCATCCAACGCTAATTGCACACCTTTGTTTTTGAGAGCGGAACCGGTGAACACTGGCACAATCTGATTGGCAATCACCGCCTTTCTCAAAACCCTTTTCAAATCATCCAGCGAAATTTCTTTTCCCGCGAAATAATTATTCATTAACACTTCGTCATTTTCAACAATTTTTTCCAACAATTCTCCCCTGAATTTTTTAGCATCCGCTTTCAAATTTTCAGGAATTTCAATTTCTTTAACTTCCTTGCCCATATCGCCCCCGAACAAATATCCTTTCATTCTCAAAAGGTCCACAGACCCTATATGCTCGCTTTCTTCGCCGATGGGAATTTGCATTCGCACAGCGTTTTTTGTTAAACGATTTAAAATGCTCTGATATGACCTTTCAAAACTCGCTCCTGTTCTGTCCAATTTATTTATAAAACAAATTCGGGGAACTTTATATTTATCAGCTTGTCGCCATACGGTTTCAGACTGCGATTCCACCCCCGCCACTCCGTCAAAAACAACCACCCCGCCGTCCAAAACTTTCAAAGACCGTTCCACTTCTGCGGTAAAATCCACATGACCTGGTGTGTCAATAATATTAAAACGATGTTTTAAATCTATGTTTTCGGAATCATAAGTCGGCGTCCAAAAACAAGTAGTCGCCGCGGAAGTTATCGTTATGCCCCGTTCTTGCTCTTGCTCCATCCAATCCATAACCGCTGCGCCTTCGTGTACTTCGCCGATTTTGTGCGACACGCCCGTATAAAAAAGCACCCGCTCGCTAAAAGTCGTTTTGCCCGCGTCAATATGCGCGATAATTCCAATATTTCTAACTTTTTTTAATGGGTAATCTCTCATTTTAGTTTTTTAAATTAAAAAATCCCTTTATAATCGGGGTTTGTAAAGACATTAAAATCCGCCAATCTGACTCGCCCGAATTATACACCAAACACACCCGCGAAGCAAGAAAAAATTTAACGGAAAACATCACCACCTAATTAAAAATTCCAATTAGCGGGTTGTTTTTTGGAGAATAAAAACGGAGGGTGGAATTTGGCTTAGCCAAAATCCACCCCATCATTCCCCCATCGCCAAACGCGCGAGTTCCACCGCCCCTTCTTTTGTTTTCGCCACGGCGACAAAAAGTCCGCTGTGGCAAAAAACGGCATCCGCCACCCCTGTAATCTTCACCAATTCAGTGCCTGTTTTCCCTGCCCAGTCCGCAGGCAAATTTTGACGATTTTCAAACGAACCGCTCTTTTTTCCAAGCGCCTGAACTCGCCAATCTCCATTTTCTCGAGATTGTCTCACAATAAAAAGCGGTTCGGCGTATTGTCGCAATGTTTTTTGCCAAGCGCAATCGCTATAATATTCGTCAAAAATTATAATTCTTTTATCGTCTGTTTTTTTATAAATCTCTTCAATCAATGCCCGCTCCTCAATTTCGCGACCCGTTTTAGCTATTTCTTTCTCTAAAATTTTTTTAGCGAAATCCACCGCCTCTGAAAAATTTTGATCCGCAGTTTTGCTTTTGGTTTGCATCACAAAATTAAATGTGTCTATCGCGTCAGCGAACAAATAGGGCTGAACATCCGCAACCGGCGAAGCGTAAATTTCCACCCCATTATCCAATGCATCAATTGATTGCGTTATTTTTTCGTCTATCTCAATCGCGACCGTGCGCGAACCGCAAATTTTTTCGCCATAAGTTTTCCACACTAAACCAAACGCCGCGTAAGGAATTCCATTCGGTCGTTTTTCCAATCCGTTTTGATGATGATCAAATTGTAATTTTTCAGCATTATAAATTCCGCCCACATCCACCACAAAATCACCCTCTATAATACTGTTAAAGTCGCGAGTTCGAATTATTTCAATTTTTGTTTTTCCAAAAATATTTTTGACGCCGAATTTTTCCAGCCATATTCGCAAAACCGCCACAGCGCACACATCATCCGCATGAAATTTTCCATTATGCGTTATAATTCTGATTTTTTTCATTTTGTTTTGTTTTTTCAAAATTCGCATTATAAAACATTTTTCGCGTCGCCATTCGCAAAAAATTTTATATTTTTAATTGTCGTGTCAAATATTCGCTCCACCGCTTCCTGCGTATTGAAAGCGTTATGCGGAGTAATAATCACATTCGGATTATCAATCAAATATTGATTATTCAAAACGGTTTCAATATCTTTTTGAGCGGATTTTTCCTGTCGCAACAACGCCAATTCATTCCCCATATAAATTTCCGCTTCCAACACATCCAATCCTGCGCCAGCGACAATTCCTTTTGTCAAAGCGTCCACCAACGCCTCGGTTTCAATCACCCCACCCCGCGAAGTGTTTATAATCATCGCGCCTTTTTTAATTTTAGAAATATTATTTTTATTGATTATATGATGAGTGCCAGAATTATACGGTATGTGCAAAGAAATAATATCAGAAGAACTTAATAACTCGTCAAAATCAACATATTTAAAACCCATTTTTTCCGCATAATCTTCATCTGCGTGAACATCAAAAGCGACCACCTCCATATCAAAACCTTTGGCGATTTTAATCAGATGCTTTCCAATTTTTCCGGTTCCTATCACGCCAAGAGTCTTGCCAGCCAAATCAAAACCTCGCAAACCCTCTTTTGAAAAAGAACCTTTCCTCAAAATTTGTTCATAAGCCAGAAAAATTTTGCGAGACAATACCAACATAAGAGCGAAAGCGAATTCAGCCACAGTTTTAGAACCATAGTCTGGTACATTGGAAACCGCAATATTTCTTCTGCGCGCGTCCTCCACATCAATATGGTCAAAACCAGTGGAGCGAGTCGCAATTAATTTTAATTTTGGAAATCTGTCCAAATCCTCCGCTGTAATTTGCGAGCCGACAAACACAGATAAAATTTCCGCCGTGTCGTCTTTTAATTCCGGATGTTCTTGAAC
>JBDRMF010000019.1:0-10378 GCA_043812415.1 Patescibacteria group bacterium
ATAAAAATAAAAATAAAAATTAATAATAATTAATAATAAAATCTTAATGATTTATACTTCACATTATATACTCAAAATGTATTTAATAAAAAGAAAACTGTGGATAAACGGGTTAGTGGGTTAGCGGGTTAGCTTTTAGGAAGTTAGGAAGGGAAAAATCGCAAAGCGATTTTTCCTATAAGCCATAAGCTAAAAGTTAACTCACTAAATTTAAATCGCTGACGATAAATTATAAATAGGTATCAAAACAGCTGCCATCAACCCGCCCACCCCCACTCCCAAAAACACGATCATTGCCGGTTCAATCATTCCAACCAACATATCCACCGCCCCATTAACTTCCCTTTCATAAAATCGGGAAAGCGTGTCCAAGATACTGCTTAATTCTCCAGTTTCTTCGCCAATTTTAATCATTTGAACCATAATACTAGGAATCTCTTCATAACCCGTCAAGGAATTTGAAACCGATACCCCCGTTTTTATTGCGCGCGCCGATTTTTCCATAATTTCTTGATACACAGCGTTATCCACCACAGTAGCGGTCGTTTCCATTGTCTTTACGATTGACACACCGCTATCCAACATTGTTTGCATATTGCCGGCTATGCGCGCCAAATACATTTTGGTATATAAATCGCCAATATAAGGGACCGATAATTTAAATCTGTCCACCGACATCTTGCCGGTTGTCGTTGTTTTAAATTTAATAAAAGCAAAAATCCCGACAACAGACAACACCAACAAAAATATTCCATAACTGACAAAAAAATTGCTCAAAAAAATAACCATTCTTGTTAAAAAAGGAAGTTCTTGTCCTGCGTCAAGCAAAATAATGCTAATCTTTGGTATCACCATTACAAACATCAGAATCATAACAACGATAAAAACTATGACGACAAAAATCGGATAAACCAAAGCGTTTTTTACTTTAGAAATTAAATCATAACTCCTGTCTAAATGTTTAGATAAAAAATCAAAAGTATTATTCAATTCGCCTGCTTCTTCTCCGGACTTAATCATATTGACATAAAACTCAGAAAAAACTTTTGGGTGTTTTGCCAACGCCAAAGATATTTGGCTTCCATTTTGAATATCATCAGCCACTTTTTTTAACACCCTTCTCAACATCGGATTCTCAGACTCTTCTCCTAATAAACGAAAAACTCTCAAGGCAGACACTTGTGCGCCAAACAAAGTCGCCAATTGTTTGGACAAAATCACCACGTCTTTATTGGACACTCTTTGCAAAAAAGAAAAATCAATATTAAAGAGTTTGTTTTTCTCTATTGAATCAATATGAGTAATCGTATAACCCCTGTCGTGCAACGACGAAATTGCGACATCTTCGCCAATCGCTTCAATATGACCTTCTTTTTCGTCCCCGTTTTTATCTACAATTTTATATTTAAACAGCATAATTAAAATGTATTATCCAATTTTCTATTTATAAGTTGAATATTTTTGCGCGTTGTCTAAAGTAATTTCTCCCAAGCGAACAAGTTCTTCCAAAGATTTATTCAAACTGACCATTCCTTGTTTTGACGATGTTTCAATAACATTTTGAATTTCATAAGATCGCCTTTCGCGAATTAAATTAGCAACCGCATTATTATTTATCAATAATTCATAAGCCGGGATTAATCCGCCGGACACTCTTGGAATTAATCGCTGAGAAAAAATACCCAGCAAAGACCCGGCAATCTGAATACGAATTTGGTTTTGTTGTTGTGGAGAAAAAACATCTATAATTCTGTCAATTGTCTGAGCGGCGTTGTTGGTATGCAAAGTGGAAAATACCAAATGCCCCGTTTCCGCTGCCGTAACAGAAGTGGAAATTGTTTCCAAACCTCTCATTTCGCCAATCATTAACACATCGGCGTCTTGTCTGAACGCGGAGTGCAAAGCAGTGGGGAAATCATTGGTGTCAATTTTAATTTCTCGCTGGTCTATGATGGACTTGCCTTTTTGAAAAATATATTCAATCGGGTCTTCAACCGTTACTATGTGTTCCGCTCTGTCTTGATTTATCATTTCTATCATTGACGACAAGGTGGTGGATTTGCCGTGTCCCATCGGACCAACAACCAAAAAAAATCCTTGTTGTTTTTGAGTAAATGTTTTCAAAATCGGCGGTAAATTCAATTCTTCCAATGTTTTAATTTTTTTGGGAATCAAACGCAAACTTACACCAATCGCCCTTTGACTGAAAAAACAACTTCCCCGAAAGCGCGCTTCAAATGCGTCATATGAAAAATCAATTTCCTTTTTTTCCAAAAATAATTTCTTATATTCTGGCGTTAAAAGTTCAGTTACAATATTCAAAATATCATCAGCAGACAATACGGGCATCGCCTCCAAAGCATACAACGAACCGTGCACGCGAATAATCGGATGTCTGTCTTTTGATAAATGCAAATCCGAAGCATTTTCTTTAACAACCTCCGCTATTAATTCTTTTATTAAATTTTTATAATCCATAATTTTTGTTTAGCTTATAGCGGGTTAGCGGGTTAGCTTATAGCTTTTCGGAAAAATCGCTTTGCGATTTTTTTCCCTCCTAACTTCCTAAAAGCTAACTCGCCAACTTCCTAACTTCCTAACTATATTATACAGGAATTGAAAAATAAAAACAGAATTTAATTGGGGAAAAATATTTTAATTTATAATTTGTTCACCGCAAGACTTCGCCCGTCCCAATCTTAACTTTCTAAAACCCTAATCCCGCTAAACGACGGATTTTGCTCCGCAAAATCCGTCGTAAAAAATCAGCTTCGCTAATTTTCCCCTTTAATACTTAATTACAATTTATTCGCCTCTTCAAATGGGATTATCCGATTAAAAGCTTTTATCATTCCGTCCTCTTTCATCGTTAACATTCCTTTCGCTCTGGTAATTTTTTCAATCGCTGTACTATCAGGATTTTTTAATATTATTTCTTCAATGTCTGAACTCATTTCAAAAATTTCAAAAACGCCGGTCCTACCCTTTAAACCTTCGGGATTACCTTCAGTCGGAGCCGCCTCATACACATTTTCTGGATAAATAATTTCTTTTTTATATTCTTCGGGCAAAGTTTCAAACGCTTTATCAATCATCATTTTTACACTGCCTTTGATTGGAATCGGTTTTCCCGCTCCTTCCACTAATTTTCTCGCCAATCTTTGAGCGATTGCCAAAATAAGTGTCGGAGCAATTAAATATGGGTCAACATCCATTTCAATCAATCGCGGGACAACCCCCGCAGCATCATTGGTGTGAATGGTTGAAAAAACCAAATGTCCCGTTAAAGCGGCTTGAATCGCCAAACCGGCAGTTTCTTTATCGCGAATCTCGCCCACCATTATAACATCGGGGTCTTGTCGTAAAATAGTTCTCAAACCGCTCGCAAAAGTATAACCGATTTCTTGACGCACTTGGGATTGACTCACTCCTTCAACGTTTTTTTCAACAGGGTCTTCCAAACTCAAAACATTTTTACTTAAACGGTCAATTTCATTTAAAATGGAATATAAGGTCGTCGTTTTCCCGGAACCGGTCGGTCCGGAAACCAAAATCAAACCGTGCGACCTTTTGATTCCTTTTTGTATCATTTCCAAATTCTTCGGACTTAAACCGATATCTGCCAGTTTTGCGACACCCTTGTCCGACAAAAGTCGCATCACCACTTTCTCGCCATAATAAGCGGGAAAAGTAGAAACTCTGAAATCAATTTTTTTGTCGTCAATTTTAGCGGAAAACCGACCATCTTGCGGTTTTCTTTTTTCATCCAAACGCATTTGCGACAAAATTTTAATTCTGGCAACAACTGCGTCGTGAACTTTTACTGGCAAAATTAAATGGATGCTCAAAACACCATCCACGCGAAACCTAACCCTTATCTTTTCTCCCACATGCTCTATATGAACATCAGATGCGTTTTCCTCCGACGCAAACCTCAAAATTGTGGCGACAATTTTTGTGACAGGAGCGTCTTCCGTAATAATGGCTTCTTGAATTGTTTTATCTTGTTTAATTTTAGAAACCGCCTGACTGATTTTTGCTTCTTCTTCCGTCAACTCCATTTCCATCTCTGTCAAAGCTTGCGACACTTCTCCCCTCAGCCCCTTATACCCTTCAAGCGCCATATTAAAATCGGTTTTAGAAATGATAAAAAGCTTAAACGGCAACCCCGTTTTGGAAGAAATAAATTGAATTGCGTCTCTGGCTTCAATATTAGAAGGGTCAACCATTCCAAATTCCAAAAAACCGTCAACCACATCTATAGGAACAAATTTATAATACTCAGCTGATTTTTGTGGCAAATATTTCAATGCCTTGTTGGAAAACTTATCAACTGTCAAAACTTTTGACGGCAAACTGAAAAATTCCTCTTTGGCTTTGGTGATTTCTTCTTGTTTCACTCCGCTGTTTAATAAGAGTTTATCCGCATCTTGGTCTTCAGACACTTGCAAATTCTTCTGAATTACAGCCAATTGATCCGGTTGAATAATATTATTTTTTACTAAAATATCTAAAAAACTCACAAATTTTATTTCATAATAAATTATTTTGTTAATTCCGGAACATCTTCGCCAGACTCGGGCGCGGATATATTATCTTCATCTATATTATCTTTGTCAGATATAAATGTTTCGTTTATATCAATAGGCGCAAAAGGATTTATTCTTCCAACGGGTTGCTCTTGTAATTTCACGCTGAAATCAACTAATTTCTTAAAAGAAATATCCTCAAAAATATCGGCATTCAACGACATAGAACGTAAATTAAGAAGTGTCTCCAATGTTTCCGCTCCCACTTGACTTATATTACTATCATTCACAACAGAGGATAATTGCGAATCAGAATCCGCTTTTACCATATATTGATATGAAAAAAATAAAAACAAAACGGTTATGAGCGTTAATAAAATATTTTTAAATTGTTGTTTATTTTTTTTAAACATAAAATTATTCAGTAAATTTTACTTCAACCAATAAGTTTTAATATCCAGCTTGTACTTATATGAACCAAGCGCAGATGATTGAAAAGAAAGATTTGTCACATCCGCGATTCTTAAACTGTTTGATAAATCGCTTAAAAATTTAATAAAATCATCGTACGAAGCTTCAATCACAAAATTTAAATCAATTGTTCCATAACCGGCGGTGGGAGGTCCCAAAACACTCTTGTCATCAAAAACTTGCGAACCGACATCCACTTTTCTGATAATCGCTCCGTATTTTAAAGCGATAGAATCAATCTCCATAATCAATCTGACATTGTCCACATTATCGGGCAGAAGTTTATTCAAACGATCAATGTCTTCAGCTGCGAAAGTATTATACTTGGACAACAGAGTATCCCTAACCACTCTCAATTCTTTTGATTTATTTAAAGCTTCATCATACTGGGCGTTCTCTTCTTTTAATTTATTCATTGACTGATAAGTCGGGTCGGTATAAGAAAAAAACAATCCTCCGGACAATAGTATTAAAAATAATGGTATTGCGATTTTTGTCATATTTTTTATTTAATGTTTTCTTTAAATGACACCAGCCGCGGGTCAATTTTCGCGGATACGGAAAAAGTGATGTCTCCCTCATAATTCACTCCCAAATTTGAAAAAATCGGTTCTATTATATTTTTATTTTTTCCAAAAATATCAGACTGCAAAGCCACTGACGCATAACTCCCCGCCACACCGTCTAAACGACAAGTAATATCATCTTTGTTAATATCAAAAACAAAATTACTAAACGAAATTGTTTTTAATGTGTTATTTTCTAAAAAATTAAATAACGGAACCAAAGAAATATGATTATCCAATATTTTTTTTGCGTATTTTACACGACTGTCAAATTTGGATATTTTTTGAATAAGACTAACATCAAAACCATCTTTTTCTTTTCCCAAAATAACGGATTTATTTCCAATTTCGCTGATTAAATATTCATTATAAAAAAATACCGCGACCGCCGACGCGACCGCCACAAGAAAAATCGCCATCGCCACAATCATAAATAATCCTGTAAAACTGCTTTTAGCGGATGGCTTATTATAATTTTTCTTTGGTATAAAAGAAGTTTCCATTGTCATTATTATACAACAAAAAACAATTCGGTGCACAACGCAATATGGGGATATTATAAAAAAACAAAAAAATTATTCCAAACCTCTTAACGCCAAACCCACCGCCACCGCGAATTCAGGACCGATTTCTTTCAACACATCATCCAAAAAAGCGGGAGTTTTAATCTTGTTAAAAGGATTCGCCACGGATGAATTTATCTCCAAAACAGATGACGCAAAGGGCGGCAAACCATTAACCACTGCTCCGCCACCGGTAAAAATCAATTCACTGATATTTTTATTATTGTCAGATTGATATTGTCGCAAAACTTTATTCGCTTCCACAAGAATATATTTCAGATTAACGGAAACAATATCAGAAATAACTTTATCGTTCACATCTTCTCCGACTAAACCGATTTTTCTTTTCTTTTCTTCCGCTTCTTTGATGGAAATACCGGTCGCGCGCGCAATTGCCAAAGAAATATCTTGGGAGCCTTTGCTGATAATGTGCGAATCTTTCACAATACCATATTCCACGATATACATTTTCGTCACCCCGGCGCCTATATCCAAAATCGCCACGGTGCCGATATTGTGGTCCACAACGGAACGAATCGTGCTGAAAATTTCAATCTCCAAAAAATTAAGATTTAATTGAGCATTTTTAATGATACTTTGATATTTTTCCACCGCGTTTTTGTGTATCGCCACCACAAAAATTTTTAATTTACCCCTTTTTTTCTGTTCTTCTTTTTTTGGTTCGTATAAAATATTGGGATTATTTTTTTCCTCGGTCGCCAAACGAGTGTCGGCGACATCATCCGTTTCTTCAACAAATTCATCTTCCGGAATAATTCGCCAGTCAAGCATAACTTCTGAAATTGGCACTGGAATATATCGTCGCACTTCAATGGGCACAATTTTTTTTAATTGCTCCGAAGGTATTTTGGGAATTTCCATATCAAACACCAAACTGGAACTCACCGGAATAGACGCCCCGCAATTTGAAATATTCACCCTTGACTCTTGAATTAAATTCATTAAAGCGACGCTTATTTGCTTGTCTGTTAAATTTGTGGCTCTCCCCGCTTCCACTCCAGCGGTCGGACCTAAAGATAATTCGCCATAAGTCTCCAACACAGCCACGCCTTTTTCTTTTTTAAGTTGCACAACTTTGATAGCGGAACCGCCGATGTCCACTCCCAAAAAACTGGTATTCTTCTTTTTGAAAAAATTTGATATTTTGAAATTTTCTAAAAAATTTTCCAACATTGTTAAAGTATTATATCATATATAATATGAAAATTAGCAAACACTTTAAAAAAATCTGTGGAATTGTTTTAAACATAATTATACCTTTAAAATACAGTGAGCAAAGATTGAATAAAATGACGGCGGAAAAATTTTTATCTCTCACCGAGCCGGCGGAAATTCCACCTGCCAAAAACACGATAGCTATTGTCAATTATAGAAATAAATTTGTAAAAGAAGCAGTTTGGGCTTTGAAATTTAAAAATAATTATAGGGTCGCCACCCTGTTTGCCGAAATTATTTACGATACGCTAATTGAAGAATTGGCGGATTTAAAATTATCGGCTAATTTTAATAATCCGATTTTAATCGCCATACCGATGACAAAAAGAAAAATAAAAAAGAGGGGGTATAACCAAGCAGAATTGATAGCTCAAAAAATCGCCCAAATTGATGGTGAAAATTTTTTTGAATACCGAAAACATATTCTTAAAAAAATTAAAAATACCGCTCAACAATCTCGCGTTCCGAACAAAAAAGAACGGCTGGAAAATTTAAAAGGATGCTTTAAAGTTATCAACCCTTCCGCCATTAAAAACAGAAATATAATTTTGCTTGACGATGTAACCACCACCGGCGCCACTCTCACAGAGGCGTCACAAACTCTTCGTTTGGCGGGTGCGCGTCAAATTTTATGTGTAGCGTTCGCGCATTGAATAACGGTGCACAAAATTCGCTTCGCGAATTTTGCGCACCGTTATTCGTATTGTTATAAACATAAAAAATATAAAAATAAGATGCTTATTTTTTATCTCTTATTTTTCTCGCGTTAAAATTTCTTCCACCATTTTAATCTCTCTTAAAATTCCGTCAATCAAAGCATACCCTCTGGCTTCGTCCAAGGGCACCCAAGCAAACTCGGTGGCATCTTCATCTAATATAACCTCACCTGAAGCGTAAAGACCGTAATAACTCAAAATAATAACTGGCACTCCATCGGGGCGAATAAACGCCACATCCAAAAGATAATATAATTTTTCCACTTCCAAATTCACCTCTTCTTTTATTTCTCTTCTCAACGATTTTTCAACCGCGTTATACCACTGTCCATTTTTATCAGCCGGTATGTTGATATAATCATCGGTTTCCAATCCTCCTCCAGGTACCGTCCATTTCCCCGGAAAAGCTTTTTTATTCAAACTCCTTTTGGTAATCAAATATTTTATTTTATTTCCTTCTTTTTTATAAATAATCGCGGTTGAAGTAATACGATGCAATTCCTTATGTTTGATTTTCATAAATAATTTAATCAATTATTAATTTGACACCCCTCACATAAAAACGCCGACCTTTGCCCTAATTTTAACCTCTTAATTTTGTTGTCGCAATAAACGCATTTCTCCCCTTCTTTTCCATACACTTTCAAAACATTTTGAAAACCGCCTTTTTTACCGTCCGTATCTCTGTAATCAACCGTTGAAGTTCCTCTCATCTTTATAGCTTTTTTCAAAATTTTCCGCATAGAATTAAATAATCGTTTTCTTTCGTCCGGTCGCAAATTCTTGATAAATTTTTCAGGATGAATTTTAGCGTCAAATAAAATTTCACTCCGATAAATATTGCCGATGCCCGCTATCCATTTTTGGTCCAAAACCGCCACTCCAATTTGACTGTTTTTTCTTTTTTCCAAAAGTTCATTAAAAATTTTGGAATTCAAATTCTCATCCAATGCGTCCGGACCTAGTTGCAAAATTTCTGTCATTTTTTCCACCTTATCGGTTTTAACAAAAAACATCCAAGCAAATTTTCTCATATCGGACATCGCCAAATTATCGCCATTTTTAAAAAAAATAATGTGATGAATATATTGATTTATTTTTTCTTCAAAATTTTTATTATATTCGCCTTTTTTCTTAAACAAAAAATGTCCAATCATTTTCAAATGTATCACGATGGAATTGCCTCCGCTCAAATCCAACACAAGATGTTTCCCGATTCTGCGCACACCTTTAATTTTTTTTCCGCACGTCCCTGTTTTAAATTTCGCAAAACTCGGTCTTATATTTTTTCGCCAATCACTCCAAAAATCCTGAATGGTTTTCCCCACCACCTTTTTCTCCAAATCATTTACGATTGTTTGCGCTTCCGGCAATTCAGGCATACTTCATAGAATACAAAATTTTTTCATTAAACGCAAAAGAGTTTTTATTGTTCCGAACCACGCGAATCCACCGCGCATCCCGTTGTGAGCATATTAACTTTTTTATAATTTTTATACACTGCCTTTTTATCCTTTTCCACCAGCTCCAACACCTTCGCCACGAGTTTTTTAGGGTCAGCGTCAAAAACAATTTTTTCATTTGGCCTGTGCGCTTTTTCAATAATAGTCCTAATAATTTCATCCGTCGCCCACTCGCCTTCCAAAATACCGATTGGCTTGTTATCCTCAAACGCCACTGTGAATTCGTGGATTGTTCCCACTCGCCCGCAACTCAAAAAAACTGCGTCCACGGATTTAGTCAAAATCAAATCTCTCCCAGGATATCCAAAACCGGTGTAAATAATAAAATCCATATAATCCGTCGGGAGTTTATAAAAATTAATATGTTCCGCTTCCGTATCCGCCGGCGAAAACCCGATTGAAACACCGCCCTCTTCTTTTGCCCCCTTGGCCGCCCATAACGGCAAACCGGTTGTGGCGCCTGTCACTAAAATTCCGCCTTGACGAATAATCTCACGACCTAATTCTTCCGTTTTAGCATCTGCGTTCGGACCGCAATGCCCACTGTCCGCCGCTCCTGAAACACATAATTTTGGTTTTAAAAAATTTCCTTTATCATCCATAATATTCTTGTCCGCCCGAAAGCAGATTAATTAATTTTAATTTTCTTAATGATAACAATTTATTTAAATTTTCACAATCACCCGCGCTTGCCCACAACACACCAAATTTTGCATTCATCCAAAAAACGAGTTATTTTGAAAATGAAACAAAAACGAAATATATGAACGCAAAAATAAGTTTTTTCAAACGAAGAAGTGTTATTAAAAAGAAAATAGATTATTTGAACGCAAG
>JBDRMF010000020.1:0-5679 GCA_043812415.1 Patescibacteria group bacterium
CTCCGTTTTTCTTAATTTTTAAACTTCCACAATATGGACATTTTGTTTTTTTTAAATAATGACATAATTATTTTTTAATTTAGCTTGTAATCTCTACCTTATTTTAGCAGATTAGCCCCACAAAAGTTCCATTAAGCCTAAATTCCTGAGAATATTTTCTCGTAGGGGTTTTACCTCAAAATTTTCAATTTTCAATTCACAATTTTCAATGAATGAATGACGGATTTTGGCGAAGCCAAAATCCGTCATTATTGAAAATTTAAACTTCTTTTTCAAGAAGTTTAAACACTTCTTGATTGGATAAAACCATTTCCACATAAGGGCGAATATCATTTTCTTTTATTTGTTTATTGGCGGAATTGGCAGTCTTATTGTGTTGCTGTAAAATTTGCTCAATATTTTTTTTGACTTCATTTTCATCCGGTTTTATATTTTCCGTTTTAATAATCATATCTAAAATCAATTGAATTTTCGCTCTTTTTTCCGCTTCGGGAGTCATTTCTTTTCGCAATTCTTCCTCGGTTTTTTTGATATGCTCCAAATATTTATCAAATTGCAACCCCATTTTAGCGATATCCGCTTTTGTTTGAGCCAACATTCTTCCCGCTTCATTTTTGGCGATGATTTCCGGCAATTCCATTTTTGTGTTTTCCAAAATGGTATCCATAATTTTAACTCTTTTAATTTCTTCCGCTTTCCGTTCTTTTTCCGTTCGGATATTTTCTTTCAGTTTTATTTTGAAATCGGCGACATCTTTAAAATCCCCTAATTTTTTTACAAATTCGTCATTTATTTCTGGCAATGTCGGTTCAGAAATTTTCCCCTCGGCATCTTTGACAGGGGTGTTTTGCTCGGTATTCATTTTCTGAATTTGAGTAATGGTGTCTTCAACCTCTTTTTCCGTTATTTCTATTTTTTCTTTTTTCTCATTATTGATTTTTTGAGCGAGCTTTTTATAATCGGGGAGTGTGATTTCCGGCAAAACGGCTACCACCGCTTTGAATTCCACAGGATTATTCGGAGCTAATTTTGTGATGGTAATTTGCGGATGCCCAAGCGCTTTAATTTCGTTTTGCATAATCAGGGCGGGATAAATATCAGCTAAAGCCATTTCTGCCATTTCGTTCAACAACGCCATCTCGCCTATTTTTTCAATTAAAATATTTTCTGGAATATGTCCTTGTCTAAAACCGTCTGTTTTTATTTCCGCCCCCAATTTTTTTACAGCCCCTTCTCTGTATTTATTGAGTTCGCCCACTGTAATGGAAGCTTCAATTTCAAGCATTGAATTTTCCAGTTTTTTTATGTTTGCTTCTTTTTTAATCATAGTAAAAAGTAATTTGCTTAATTGATAAATTAGGTTGCTCTGGCGATTTTTAAATCAATAATATAAAAACCACTCTATAATATAGAGCGGTTTTTATCATAACATTTTATTTGTTAAAAATAAATACTTATTTTTATTGTTCTATTTCTGGCACAACTACATCATCAGCAATTTCAGGCGCCGTATCCTCAACTACTATGTTTGCGGCATCTGTTGTGTCAGCTGGAGCATCGGCGTTATTTTTTGAACTCCAAAAATATAAACCGCCGATAATGATTACGATTATAACAATAATAGAACCTATCATTGAACCGGAACCCCCTTGTTTTTTCTCAACTTCCGACATTTCCGGAATAACTCCTTCCTCGGAATTTGTTTCTTCCGCATCTTCTTGTTTATTGTATTCTTCCATAATAATATATAGTCGAAAGTCTATAAATTTGAAAGTCGAAAGGGAAAAATTTGCTTCGCAAATTTTTCTGACTTCTGACTTTATGGACTTTATAAACTTTTGACTTTTTATCCATTTATTGATAATTTGCGGTGACCGGCCCCAAATTAATTATAATTCAAAATAAGTATATATAATAAAGATAAAAAAAGATAATAAAACTGTGTATAAAACTTAATTATTTGTTTTTGTCAAATTTTTCCTTATACAGTATAATACTTTTTTCAAAAGCGTTTTGAGCCGATTCTTTATTTTCAAAACCCAAGACATTGACTTCTTTGTTTTGCACTTTTTTGTAAGTGGCGAAAAAATGCTCCATTTCTTTTAATGTATGTTTGTTGATATCTTGTAAATCTTGCGTTTCATCCCATCTGGGGTCATCAACGGGGACGGCGATAATTTTATCATCATTGTCGCCGGAATCAATCATTTTCATTAAGGCTACGGGACGAACTCTCACTAAAATTCCGGGGTAAAGCGGGTAGGTGGTTAAAACTATCACATCTAAAGCGTCATTGTCATCATAATAAGTTTGAGGAACAAAGCCATAATCAAATGGGCAATCTTGAGCCGTGTGATATACGCGGTCCAGAGCTATCAATCCCGTTTCCTTATCAATTTCATATTTGTTTTTGGAACCTCTATTTATCTCAATAATAGTGTTCATTTCGTTTTTGTCGCCAGGGGTGACATCGTGCCATAAGTTCATAATTTTATTTATTTAATTAGTTGATAATAATTATAATAATTTGAGTTTTAGACTTTGAAATTTGTTTGCAGTTTACTCTGTGTCACCATCAGTGTCACCACCAGTTTTTTTGTTCTCGGTTTTGTCTTTATCATCGCCGTTTTCCTCTTTCTTTTCTCCTCCATCTCCGCGAATATCAATTTTCCAACCAGTCAAACGAGCGGCCAATCTGACATTTTGCCCGCCTTTCCCGATTGCCAAGGATTGTTGGTCTTCCGACACTTTGACTGTGGCGATTTTTTCCTCCTCGTTTAATTCAATGTCTAAAATTTTAGCGGGGGACAATGCCTCGGTGATAAATTGTTTCTGGTTTTCTGACCACTCAATGATGTCAATTTTTTCGCCTCCCAATTCGCTCATCACTGTGGAAACTCGCACGCCTCTTTGCCCAACCAAGGAACCGATGGGGTCAATATTTTCATCGTGGGAAAACACAGCCACTTTTGACCGCGAGCCGGCCTCGCGCGCGATTATTTTTATTTCAACCACGCCACTGGCGATTTCCGGCACTTCCATTTCAAAAAGTTTTTTAAGAAATTGCGGGTGAGCGCGCGACAATCGCAAAAAAACGCCCCGCGGTGTTTCTTCCACGGAATATAAATAAGCGCGAATTCGTTCTCCTTGTTTGAATTTTTCTGACGGAATTTGTTCCGAATAAGGCAAGATGCCCGTCGTTCTTTGCAAATCCACAAAAATATTTTCTCTTTCTATCCGCTGAACTATACCACTTACAATTTCATTTTGCTTGTTGTCAAATTCTTTTGAAATGGAGGATTTTTCCGCTTCTCTTATTTTTTGAATGATGGTTTGTTTGGCCGTTTGAGCGGCAATTCTGCCAAAATCACTTTTTGTTTCAAGAGGAAAAATAATTTCTTCGTCCAATTGCGCATCTTTTTTAATTTTTTGGGCGTCAGCTATCAAAATATGATGTTCCGGATTAAAATTTATTCTTTCATCTTGTTCGGTTGCGGGTTGGGTGTCCGGTTCGTCTGAAAGAGTGGGCTTGCCCTTTCCATCCTCTTCTTGGTATTCCTCCACCATTTTGACTTTGGATTCATCTACCACTATTTTAATTTGAAAAAATTCTGCTTGTCCACTGTCAATATCAAAAGTCGCTCGGATTATTTGTCCTCTTTTTCCATACTCTTTTTTATAGGCGCTGGCCAAGGCCATTTCAATCGCTTCTATAACTTTGGCGCGCGGAATTTTTTTCTCGTTTTCCAATTGGTCTAAAACGGAATGAATTACTTTTAAATCAAACATTTGTTTTGTTGGTATTAGTTTATAATTTATTTAGCTTTTAGCTTATAGCTTATGGCTTATGGTTTTTAGGGAAAAAATTCGCAGAGCGAATTTTTTCCACGCAACTTTGTGTTATTGATTTTTTTTAAAGAAAAAAATTAATAACACAATAAAGGTTCGCTTTTCAAGCGAACCCGTTTCCCCCCCCCTCTTCTTACTGATAATAAAATAACATTATTTTAAAAAAAACACAAGATAATGTATTCGTCCACAACATATTGGACTTTTCCGTGGTTAAATTGCTAATAATAAATTGCATCGGCGAACGCAGGTTTAAGGAATGATGCGGTCGCTCGCAATTATACCACACTAACCACTCTATCAAGCGACTGTTGAAGCGGTTTAAATCTGTCGCCAACAAAATTCGATTGAAATTGGAGAATTCTTCTTGAATGGTGCGATTAAATCTCTCCACAAAAGCGTTCATCTTGGGGCAACGAGGATAATTGTGAAAGTGAACAATTTTTTGCTTGCGCATATATTGTCTAAAACATTTCTCAAACTCGGAACCGTTATCTGTTTGAACATGAGTAATGCGGAAAGGCGCGACGATTTGCAATTTCTGAAAAAAATCAGCGGCGGTTAATGAGGCGTGAGCTTTGTAGGCGTAAGCGAATGCAAAATCCGTTTCTGGATTGATGGCGGTGATTAAATATCTTTTAACGCCGTGGATGAATTTAATAATGGTGTCCACTTGAACCAAATTATCGTTTACTCGCGGTTGATAGTGTTTAATCCTTAATTTCAAGCGTTTTTGAGCTTGTCTGAGGTGTAATTTGCCGGTTCTACCGTTGAGAGATAATTTAACATAAGCGGGCAAAAGTTTTCTGGTTTTGAGATTAAGAAGAATCCGCCCAACTGTAGAAGCGGAGTATTTGTTTTCAATCTTGTTTTTTAGGCAAAAATCTTTTAGTAAAACGCTAATTTTTTCTTTTCCCAAACGGGGGTGGGTGGTTCTCAAATGGAGAATGTATTGTTCTATCTCAGGACTGATTCGCCGGTGACGGACAGTCTGCGGTTTTCTGGAACGATTGTTCAAACTTTCCAATTTTCCTCGTTCTTGTTTTAATTTCTGTCGCCAGAGAAACAGAGTGGAACGCTTAATTTCGTAAGCGTCCAAAGTGGCCGCTAATCCGTGTTTTTGCCAAAAGGTTTAGATTTTTGCCTTTCTTTGCTCTTCGGCTTTTATCATATGCCGAAACTTTATCACATAATTCTCCAATGTTTTCCAACTGCGGACACCTTGGGAGATATTAAATTGCTGCATTTTTTCTCGGCGGAAAAGTCCAATATGTATGTGAACTTATGCAGGCCCGAGTGCGAGAATTTAAGTCTGGGCTTGCCGACCAGCAGGCAGATTGCGTTTCTCGCAAAGACAATAATAGCGGTCTGGATCGCGTCGCTAAACGCTCGCAAAGACGGATTTTGGCGAAGCCAAAATCCGTCATTAAAAATTACAAAATTAAAAATTTGGATTTATTTAAAAATTACAAAATTACAAAATTAAAAATTGCTTTTGGTCTGAATTGTGTCGTCGGCAGGCAGGTTGCCCCCCGTTGCTTTTAAAAGTTGAAGGCAACAATAGTGGTCTGGATCGCGTCGTCGCTCCGCTTGCCCGTTCAAATTTTTTCAAAATTTGTTTGGGCTTCGCTCCGCTTCTCGCGAAGACGGAAGGGGGACGGATGATTGGCGAAGCCAATCTCCGTCTTGGAACAACTACCCCAGTTAACTGGGGTAGTTGTTCCATCAGTGGCTGATAAAATCAATTTACTCCAATCAATTGGAGTAATTTAAATTTATTTCAATATAGTCCAGTTAACTGGACTATTTGTTGTTTCTAACTTTTTGATT
>JBDRMF010000021.1:0-3554 GCA_043812415.1 Patescibacteria group bacterium
AAAAAAAAAACGCCCATCCGTTCATAATTTTTTTTTTTTTAAATTATTTTTATAAAAAAAACATAATTTTTTTTTATTTTTTTTTTATAAAATTTACGGGTTTTTTTTTGGGGGGGGGGGTGTTTTTTGGGGGTCCCAAAAACCCGTCCCCCTAACCCCCGCGTTTTACCCAACCATTATTATTAATTACAAATTAGCAAAAACAGTTATGATGAAAAATTCAATTAACACGAAAAAAAATAGCGGGGCTATGACAAAAAATCACAGAACTTCGCACACAAAACCTTGGATAACAAAAGACAAAACACAAACTCGCAGACAACCATCGTCAAATGGCAGAGTTTTTAACGCGTCTAAAAAAATCTCCACCATCAAACCTTCAGATAATATTCGCATCATTCCATTGGGCGGGGTTGAAGAGGTCGGGAAAAATATGGTAGTGATAGAATACAAAGAAGATATTTTAGTTTTTGACGCGGGCGTGCAATTTACCACCGAAGAATCCCCGGGAATTGATTATATTTTGCCCAATACTAAATATTTGGAAGAACGAAAAAATAAAATTCGCGGAATTATTATTACCCACGGCCACTTGGACCATATCGGAGGCATTCCTTACATTATGGAAAGAATTGGCAATCCTCCGCTCTATGGCAGTGAATTGACAACCTTGTTAATTAAGAAAAAAATGGAAGAATTTCCCGCCCATCAACCTATCCAATATAAAATTATGGAAGCGGGCGAAACAATAAAACTGGGCAATTTAAAAATAAAATTTTTCCCCGTAACTCACTCCATTCCGGGAGCGTTGGGAGTTTCTATTGAAACTCCTTATGGCAATATTGTTATCACGGGAGATTTAAAATTGGAACACGAAAATGGAATTCCTTCCGAAAGAGAAAACAAAACTTGGGGCGAGTTGAGCAAAGACAATAATTTATTGCTAATCGCGGATTCCACCAATGTGGAAAAACCCGGGTATTCAATGCCCGAACGAATTGTTTACGAAAGTATTGAACAAATTTTGAAAAATACAAAAGGGCGATTAATCATCGGAACTTTCGCTTCTCAATTTGAAAGAATGATAAAAATTTTTGAAATAGCCGAAAAATATGGTAAAAAAATCGTGTTAGAAGGACGCGGTATTAAGACAAATATAGAAATTGCCAAATTATCCAAACTTTTTATTCCCAAAGCTGACACTGTGATTCAGGCAAAAGACATAGGTAGTTATCCGCCAGACAGGATTGTTATTCTGGCGACCGGTTCACAAGGCGAGGAATTTGCCGCTCTGATGAGAATGTCCACCAAACAACATAAATTCATTTCTTTAAACGACCGGGACACTCTGGTTCTCTCTTCTTCCATAATCCCAGGGAACGAATTGTCGGTCAGAAAATTGGAAGATAATCTTTATCGCCACAATCTTAAAATAATTCATTACAGGGTGGCGGATGTTCATTCAACCGGTCACGGAAATGCGCAAGAATTGATATGGATAAACCAAAAAGTCGGAGCCAAATTTTTTATACCGTCGTACGGGCATCACTCTATGCTTAAAGTTCACGCTGAAATAGCTCGGTCCATCGGCATCGCTCCAGAAAATATTATTGTTCCGGACAACGGGTCTTTAGTTGAAATAATTGATGGCAAAAAAATAATTATTTTGAAAGAAAAAGCTCCGTCCGGATTAATGATGGTGGACGGATTTTCTATCGGAGATATGCAAGAAGTCGTAATTCGCGACCGGCAAAACTTAGCGCAAGATGGTATTTTTGTTATCGTCGTTACTGTTGACACAAGCTCGGGCCGTCTGAGAAAATCACCCGACATTATTTCTCGCGGTTTCGTTTATTTGCGAGAATCCAAAGAATTACTTAGACAAGCGCGGTATATCACAAAACAAACGACCGAAAACACAATCAAGGGAATGAAACCGATTGATTTTAATTTGGTAAAAAAAGAAATAACAGATAATGTGAGCCGTTATCTTTTCCAAATTACCAACAAAAAACCGATGGTGATACCGGTGGTGTTGGGGGTATAATTCTGATAGAATATCATCTATGAAAAAAAACAAATCAAGACTTATTTTATATACTTTAGGTTTTTTGATGTCGCTACAAATCGCAATTCCCGCTTTTGTCAATTCCAGTTTTATCGGACAATATTTATTCTCTGAAAATTTAATAGGACTTTTATACACAATCGGGTCTTGTGGCGCGATTCTCTGTGTATTGATTGCTCCGCGAATTCTTAAAAAAATAGGCAATTATAATACCACTGTGTTTTTGGCGATTATCAATGCACTCTCTCTGTGCGTGTTGGCTTTTTCTCAAAAAATAATATTGATATTATTTGCTTTCATTGTTATTCTGGCGATAACCGCAGTTTTGTATTTTAATTTGGACATATTTTTGGAAAATAATTCCGAAGATAAAAAGACGGGCAATATTCGCGGATTATATTTAACCATTACAAATATAGCTTGGCTGGTTTCTCCTTTAATTATGGGCGTTTTATTGACCAACGGAGATTATTGGAAAATATATTTAATTTCAGCTGGAATTTTACTGCCTGTTATGGCTTTATTATTTTTTAATTTTAGAGATTTCAAGGACCCCGTCTACAAAGTTACGCCTTTCCTTGGAACATTCAAAAAAATTTTAGCAAGAAAAAATATTTATAAAATATTTATGGTGAAAACATTTTTGCAGTTTTTCTACTCTTGGATGGTTATATACACCCCTATTTATCTGCATAAATATATCGGGTTTGATTGGAAAACGATAGGTATCATCTTTACAATAATGTTGTTGCCCTTCGTAATTTTTCAATTACCCTCGGGAATATTAGCTGACAAAAAATGGGGCGAAAAAGAAATTTTGAATATTGGAATTATTATTATTTCTTGTGCCACAATAATTTTGTCGTTTATAACAAATGCTAATTTTTGGCTATGGGCGTTCGTTTTATTTATAACTCGCGTCGGAGCCAGTCTGGTGGAAATAATGTCAGAAAGTTATTTTTTCAAACACATAGACGGAAAAGATGCCGACATTATCAGTTTTTTTGGAATAACAAGACCCTTGGCTTATTTAATCGCTCCGGTAATGGCTTCCATAACATTGTTTTTTATAGACTTCCGCTATATATTTTTTGTGTTAGGTTTTATTGTTTTGTTCAGCTTAAAATACGGACTAACTTTGAAAGATACAAAATAATAAAAATAGGATAGGGTTCAACCTAATACCACAAAACAAAAGCGAAAAAATTATTTTGATTGGTATATTTTTTTCAAAAATATTAACTAATTTACCAAAAAATACCAACAAGTTACCTACCTTTATACCCTCTGCGAGCAATAGCGAAGTAATCCATGATTATTTAAAAAACCCTCAACAAACTCACAAAAACACCCAAAAAAAATTATAAATTATTTCGGACGAACGCTCACCCTCTCCAGCGGAGCACTCCCCAATTCTCGGCGAATATTCGGCAAAGTTTTGCGAAAAACAATAGGGCGACGGCGAAGCCGTCGCCCTATTGTTTTT
>JBDRMF010000022.1:0-8800 GCA_043812415.1 Patescibacteria group bacterium
GAGTGAGAAGCGAATACTTGGAGCTTCGCAAGACTCATTGAGGGCTTTTGTGAGCTTGTCCGCCTTCGGCGGACGGAGCGAAACAAAAGACCCAATGAGTGGACAGTTTCTGTAAGAAAGGAACAAATTTTTTTCGGACCCGTAGGGAGAAAAAAATATTGTGTTCTGTTTGGGGAAAGTTTGTTGGAAGTTTTTGGAAAGAAGCTGTTTGTGGAGAAATTGACAAAAGACTGAATCGCTTCGCAGGCTCGCGAAGACGAAAAAAGACACTCACAAAGACGGATTTGCAATTCAAAATTATTCATAACGAAGGGCTTCAATCGGATTTAATTTGCCAGCTTTTCTGGCTGGATAAAATCCGAAAAACAAACCTGTTCCGACAGAAACAAGGACCGCGAAAAAAACAGATGCGGTGGAAATTATAAAAAACCAATCATATCCAAGAACGCGTGCGCCCAAAAAAATTAAAAAAGAAAGCAAGACGCCTCCCGCAATACCGATTATACCACCCAAGACAGTGATGAAAATCGCCTCTGTCAAAAATTGCCCCATAATATGAAAATTATTGGCCCCTAAAGCTTTTCTTATGCCAATTTCTTTGGTGCGTTCGGTGACAGATATAAACATAATATTCATTATACCAATTCCCCCAACTAATAACGACAAGGTCGCCATCGCCGTGAGAAAATATTTTAATCCGTCGGTAACCATCGTAATCATATCTAAGGCTTGGGCGGAGTTCACCACAGTAAAGTCGTCGCCTTTGCCACTCTGGTCTTTTATATTATGTCGGTCGCGCAAAACTATTTTAATGTCCGCGATAACTTTTTCAAAATTTTCTTCCGAATCAATTTTGGCGCGAATCAACCCTATATGATTCACTCCCATCATTCTTTGCGAAGTTTTGATGGGTAAAAAAATTTGGTCGTCGTAATCTTCAAGAGCCACGACGCCTCTTTCTTCCATTACGCCGATAACTTCAAATGAGTAATTGCCTATTTTTATTCGTTGTCCGACAGCGTCCGACTGACCGAAAAGTTCATCTTTAACATCATTGCCTAAAACAGCCAAGCGAGAGAGATTTTTTTCTTCTTCCTCCGTGAAGAAACGACCTTTGGTAATTTTGCCTCCTTCCACTTCCAAATAACCAGCAGTCACGCCAGTCAATGAAGTGTCGTAGGATTCCGACCGCCATTTGGCAGAACCGAAACCTTTATTATACCCCGCCACCGCTATAATATTCGGGACATTTCTATTATCTCGCAAAGCGAGGACATCTTCATATTTAAGCGTCGTAACAGCAAACCCGCTCATCATAGCAAAACTCTCTTCTTCAGAATGTCCCGGAATAACACCGACCAAATCGGTTCCCAAACTTTCAACTTGAGACAAAATTAAATTTTGCACGCCGGCGCCGATGGACATAATCACAATCACTGAGCCGACACCGATAATAATTCCAAACATCGTTAATAAACTTCTCGCCTTGTTGGCCCAAAGCGTGTTCAACGATATAATGATGGATTGTAGAATTATTTGAAACATATTATAAAAAAATTTTGAATTTAAAATTAGACCTTGAGCAAAAAACTGGAGGCAAAAAGAGAGTGTTCGCAAAGACGGAGGCGGGAGTGAGCAAAGATAAAAGGGGTTCGCAGAAAAAAACTGTTTGAATTACTATCCATCGTATGGCCAGTAAAAACAATTATGGTCTAATTTCAACGAACTTTATTTAATAAGATCTTCAGAGCAAATACTTTTTCTTTTTTCTACCTTTTTGTCGCTGATTATTTCCCCGTCTTTCATTTGAATAATTCTTTTAGCGCACTCGGCGGTATACATTTCGTGAGTTACCAAAATAACAGTATGCCCTTCCATATTCAATTTATTGAGTATTTTCATCACTTGCGTTCCCGCTTTTGAATCAAGATTTCCTGTGGGTTCATCGGCAAAAATAACAGACGCATTATTTATTAAAGCTCTGGCAATGGCGACTCTTTGTTTTTCGCCTCCGGAAATTTGATTGGTAAAGTGGTCTAAACGATGAGACAAGCCCACACTTTCCAAAACTTTTTTTGCTCTCTCGTCACGATTGGTTTTATTTTTTGAATAAATCAAAGGTAAAGACACATTATCCAAAACAGTGGTGCGTTGCAATAAATTAAACGATTGAAAAATAAAACCAATTTTTTCATTACGCAAAAAAGCCAATTCATTATCGTCTAAAGCGTTAACATCTTTTCCTTCAAATTCATATTTTCCTTTGCTTGCCCTGTCCAAAAGACCTAAAATATGCATCAGTGTTGATTTGCCAGAACCGGACGGACCCATAATAGCGACAAATTCGCCCGCTTTGATAACAAGAGAAACATCTTTCAGAGCATAAGTTTTCACCACCTCTCCGAAAGTTCTCTTTAGATTTTTAACTTCAATCAAATTCATTCTTTTTTAATAGATGTGATTATTTTATCGCCAACTTCCACTCCCAGCAAAATTTCAATTTTCCCGTCATCCCCCCTGATGCCAGTTTCCACAATTTTTTCTTCCATTTCATTGTTGCTATTCAAAATACGCACAATTTTTTCATTGCCAATTTTGTAAATTATCGCTCTTTGAGGAATACAAACAACGCTGGTTTTTTGAGCGGTTATAATATCCAAATCCGCGGTCATCCCCGCTTTTATTCGGCCGTCAATTTCTTTGAATTGCAAAGTGGTTTTATAATTTGCCACCCCTTCAATCAATGTCGCGGCTGGGTCTATTTTGGACACACTGGCTTCAAAAATTATTTCATCGCCATAAGCATCCAACGAAAGTTTTGCTATGTCGCCAATTTTAAGATAAGCGATATCAGCTTCTACAATATCGGCTTCTATTTTAAAATCTCCTTCTGAAATGATAGAGATGACAATGGCGTTAGCTGGCACGATTTCTCCTACTTTTGTATCTTGTTTTGTAATTATTCCATTGATTGGAGAGGTTAAAGAATTTTTATAAAGTCTAGCCTCTGAAGCTACTACCACTGATTTTTTTAATTTAATTTCTGCTTTCTGCGCAATTATATTCGCTTCTGCTTGTTTAATATCTGCCTCTTTGGCTTCTATTTTTTCAGGCACACTTCCAAGCTTTTTGAAGACTAACTCATTTTCAGCTACTGATAACGAAGCGTGAGCAGTATTCAATTTTTCTTTGGCTGTGGTTAAATTCGTAATGGCGATATTTATATTCGTGCGAGCAGTATAAACATTGCTTTTATATCCATCAATAGTGGTTTGGGATAAATCAGAACTTGGACTCAAAGTATTCACCGCCAACGCCATATCTTCTAAAAAAGATTTTATTTTATTTAAATTATTTTCTGCGGTGCCGATATTGTCTGCTATATTATCCAAATTTTCATTTTCAAGTAGAGAGTTTTTCCAAAGGGTAAGCATAGTTTCAATAAGAGTTCTCTGCCATTCAATATCAATTTCTAATTGAAGATTGGACACAGAAAAAACGATTTGTGGATTGGAACTCATGGGGTTGTTAAATACAGAATCAATTTTGTTTCTTATAGAATCGTCAGATTTTGTGTAGGAATCTTTTAAATTATCTATAATATTTTCCACAGCCGAATTATATGAAACTTCAGCGCTCTTAACCTTGGATTCATAAATCAATATCTCTCCCGACCTTGTCCCAGTTATTAACTCATCCAGCTCAGCTTGAACACTTTCTAAAGCGGCTTCATATTGTTGCAATTCCGCCTCAGCACTTTCAACCGCCGCTTCGGATTGAGACAATTCAGCGGACAATTCATCGCTTTCCAATCTCACCAAGATATCGCCCTTTTCCACTTTGTCGCCAATATCAACATAAATTTTGCTGACTCTGCCACTTTTTTCAAAAGCAAGATCAATATCATCAACCGCTTTCACTCTGCCTGTAGCGCTGATTTCTTGAACAAGGTTCGCCCTTTCAGCAATCACAAAATCATAAATGGATTCGTCTTCGCTTTTCAGAAAAAAATAAGCACTGCCAATCAAGACAATAACGACCAAAAAAATAATCACTTTTTTCTTTTTTAAGAATTTTTTTATCATAATTATATAAGAAAGAATACCAGTAATAGTCCCAAAAAACAATAAAAAACCGCATAGGTTGAACCTCCTGAGATTTGGGGGAAGAATTGAAAAAAATAAAAAGAATGAAATGATTTGATATAAAATCTTTTAAAATTGGTGGCTTAATTTTTTATAATTTTAAATCAATACTAATTGGACAATGGTCTGAACCAAAAATATCACTATGAATTTGGGCTGATTTTATTTTTGCCACTAAACCTTTTGAAACGCAAAAATAATCTATCCGCCATCCAATCCCTTTATCCCTGCAAAAAAACCGATATGACCACCACGAATATTTAATTTTATTCGGGTAAAAAACGCGATAAGTATCTACAAAGCCGGAAGCGAGAAATTTCGTCATCCAACCACGTTCCTCGTTCGTAAAACCGGCGTTGCCCAAATTGTCTTTTGGTCTGGCGAGATCAATTTCTTGATGAGCCACATTAAAATCACCGCCGATGATAACCGGTTTTTGTTTTTCTAATTTTTTAATATATTTATGCAATTCATTGTTGAAATCCATTTTGTAATCAAGGCGAGAAAGCTCGTGGTTAGAATTAGGAAAATAAGCGTTGATAAGAAAAAAATCAGGAAATTCCAAAGTTTGAACTCTGCCCTCTGCATCAAATTTTTCAATTCCCAATCCGCTTTTTAAACTCGGGTTTGAACCTGAACATTCGCTTAAACATCCACTTGGACATCCAACATCCAAGTGGTTTTTTATTAAGATGAGAGTGCCACTATACCCGGGGCGAGAAGCCGAATTCCAACAAGTCGCATAACCAAATTTTTCAAAATCAATTTCTGTTTTTTTACGCGCTTCTTTTGATATTTTTATTTCTTGCAATAACAAAATGTCCGGATTTTCATTTTTTAAAAAATCAAAAAATTCTGGCTTTTTGAGAACAGCGCGTAGCCCATTAATATTCCAAGAATAAATTTTCATAATCATAGATAGCGATATTTTAACATAAAAAATTATAAATTAAGCGTTTGAACATCACTTGGACGTTGGATGTCCAAGCGGAAAACTACCCCGGTTAACTGGGGTAGTTTTGATTGAAGCAGATTTTGGCGAAACTGCCTGCCTACCAGCAGACAGGTCGCATAACCGACTTTCTTAAAAAAAACCGCAACAAATTCATCAAATATGCTTTCGGAACCCAAGCGAAATCAGGGATTTTGATTTTTTGAAAGATTAAAGAAGTTTAAAAAAGCCCGACCTCTTAGTTTAAAAAATGAAAATGCTCAATCGCCAAAATCACTTGGGAATAGCATTCCCAAGTGGGAGTATCTCTAAATTGGCAAATTGAATCATCGCTTTTTCCACCCTTGCATTCTTGTAGAGGTAAGACCCCTACGGGAAATAATGAATTGAATTAACCGCAAATCAAAACAAGTTTGCCGAATATTCACCGAGGATTAGGGAGCGCTCCGCTGGAGAGCGTGAGCGTTCGTCCAAAATATTTATATTTTGGAGGTGTTTTTGTGGAAATATGGGGTATTCTATCAGAATGCTCGAGGATTTTATGGGAATATGGGGAATTTAGGGTGTAAATATTGAGTTAATCCATTATGTAATTATGCATAATTACATAATGGATTAATTGGTTAAAACTCATTCGAGGGCGAAGAGGAACAAATTTTTTTTCAGACCCGTAGGGAGAAAAATACGACATCCGACCTCTGATTTAAGATTAAGTTTATTTTAATTATAAAAATCTATTTTTTGAATACCGAGGTCGGATGTCTTTTCGTAAACTTGTTGAGGGTTTTTGTTGTAATTCTGGGCCTGCCCGATAAGCGAAAAATTAAAAATTGATTACCACCGCTAACGGATGGTCACCTGTTAGGGTGAAAAATTAAAAGGAGAATAAAAAATCTAAATTTTGTAATACAAAAAAACAGCAAGTTTTTGCTTGCTGTTTTTTCTATAAGTTAAGTTCACTTAAAAACCTAACTTGGTAGTTAATCCCTTTCTTTTGTTCCATTTTCTCGTGGACGATCATTGATAAATGATTAAGCCCGCGGTCTCAACTTTAGGTTCCGAGACCAACACCTTTTCGTTATAGAACGAAAATCAACCGTTTAAACCAAGCGTCTTGCAAGCAAGAGCTTGGCGAATTCAATTTGAAATAATCCACGGCCACCTTCCGGTAGCCGTACCTTGTTACGACTTAGTCCTTGTTACCGATTTTACCTTAGTCCCAGCACTTTGTTCGCAAGCGAACAAAGTGCAAGTCAAAAGTCAGACCTGCTTATCAGCAGGAGTCAAAAGTAAAAAGTCGAAAGTAAAAAATTTGCGGAGCAAATTTTTTAACTTTATAGACTTTATAAACTTTACAGACTCAATTGACTTTATAAACTTTTAACTTGCACTTTGAGCTTGTGCTCAAAGTGCTGGGCCGTCGGGTACCCCCGGCTCCCTTGACTTGACGGGCGGTGAGTACAAGACTCGAGAACGTATTCACCGCAGTATAGCTGACCTGCGATTACTAGCGATTCCAACTTCATGAGGGCGAATTGCAGCCCTCAATCCGAACTGAGGATGTGTTTGAAGGATTGGCTCAGAATTACTTCGTCGCAACCCGTTGTCACACCCATTGTATCATGTGAGCAGCCCAAGACATCAAGGGTCATGCTGACCTGGCGTCATCCCCACCTTCCTCCCAGCACTTTGAGCACAAGCTCAAAGTGCAAGTCAAAAGTCTGTAAAGCCTATAAAGTCCATAAAGTAAAAATTTGCAGAGCAAATTTTTCTACTTTCGACTTTCGACTTTTCACTTTCGACTTGCACTTTGTTCGCTTCCGAACAAAGTGCTGGGCAGTCTCATATGACACGTATAACAAATGATAAGGGTTGCGTTCGTTTCCTCACTTAAGAGAACAACTCAAGTCACGAACTGACGACGGCCATGCAACACCTGCTTAGCTGTCCTTGTGAGAGGGCTTTAGTTTCCTAAAGCTTTCAACTAAGTATCTAGTCTTGGTAAGGTTCTTCGTGGATTGTCGAATTAAGCCACGTGATCCACCGCTTGTGCGAGTCCCCGTCTATTCCTTTGAGTTTTAAGCTTGCGCTCGTACTCCCCAGGCGGTTCACTTAACGCGTTAGCTGTACCTCTCAGAGGGTCGATACTCCGAAAAGTTAGTGAACATCGTTTAGGCCCAGGACTACAGGGGTATCTAATCCCTTTCGCTACCCTGGGTTTCGTGTCTCAGCGTCAGAAATGCACCAGTGAATTGCCTTCGCTTTTGGTGTTCCCCATAATATCAACGGATTTCACCCCTACACTATGAGTTCCATTCACCCCTTGCACTCTCTAGTTTAACCGTTTCCTATGCATATCTTGGGTTGGGCCCAAGGCTTTAACATAGGACTAACTAAACCGCCTACACACTCTTTACGCCCAATGATTCCGGATAACGCTTGGGGCCCTCGTATTACCGCTGCTGCTGGCACGAGGTTAGCAGCCCCTTATTCCTATGGTACCATCAATCTGCGCTTTTTAAATGTTAATTACATTAAAAAGATTCATTTATCCTATATCTTATCACGAGTTATAGGTTATAAGTTATAAATCACTATTTTTATTATCCTCTCACCAATAACTTATGACTAATAACATATAATTTGCTTAATTTTAACCAAATAAAAATTATTCAATTAACATCTAAAAAGCACAGACTTTTTCCCATAGAAAAGCACTTTACACCCCGAAGGGCTTCTTCATGCACGCGGCGTCGCTCCATCAGCCTTTCGGCCATTGTGGAAGATTCTTGACTGCAGCCTCCCGTAGGAGTCTGGGCAGTGTCTCAGTCCCAGTGAGACGGGTCATGCTCTCACACCCGCTACCCGTCGTAGCCTTGGTAAGCTTTTACCTTACCAACAAGCTGATAGGCCATAGGCCCCTCCCAAGGCCCCCAGTAAACTGGAGTTTAAGTGGGAATGACTTTCGTCCCCCCACTTTTATCGAGTATTATTCCCAATTTCTCGGGGTTATTCTCGTCCTTAGGGTAGGTTACCAATGTGTTACTCTCCCGTTTGCCCCGCCCCGATAAATCGGGACGGTCGACTTGCATGCCTTAAACACGCCGCCAGCGTTCATCCTGAGCCAGGATCAAACTCTCAAAAAGTTTTTAGACAGGTTTACTATCCTGTTAGAGCTGATTAGAAAATCACAGGGAGAAACCCTGCCCATCCGTCCACTGAATCAGCGGAACAGATAGGTCTCAAAAATTATTTGAAGAAAAATTCTTCTTTTACTTTAGAATTGGCGCCTGTTAGCACCAATATAAACCTCACTTATTTATATTAAATAATATAAATTATATTCTATTATTAAAGTCCATTTTCTTAAAAATAACTTAAGAAAAAAACAGGGACATTAAACTTTATTAATATCACTGTTTTTTTCTTCTCTATTTTTAATTGTGCTTATTACTTATGTCAATCTCTTTAAAAAATTTACATAAAAATGCAAATAAAAATTAACCTAATGTATTTAATATAATAAATGATATTTTGATTTATGTCAAGCTATTGTATTAGTCCTGTAAAGGTTTTATAGAAATGTCCTATTTGGCATTTTTTAGAAATGTCCTACCTGGACACTTTTGTTAGTTTTTTAAGATACTCTGTTTTTTCATATTGTCGCCAAGGATGGTTAGCAGGTGGCGTGTGGGCTGTAGAT
>JBDRMF010000023.1:0-2453 GCA_043812415.1 Patescibacteria group bacterium
AATGGATTGATTATCTGTGTTGACAATGTCATTACAAATGATAATATAGGGATATTATCATTTTAGTTTAAACCTACTTAATGCGGGTAGAAAAATTATGAATACAACAACTTTGCAAATTAGAATAGGGAAAAAAGAAAAAGAAGAAACGAAAAAAGTTTTTGCTAAAATGGGATTGACCTTATCTTCCGCAACTAAGTTATTTTATAACCAAGCCAGAAAAACTAAATCTTTACCGATTAAGGGTTTGACTGAAAATGGGTTTACTCCCGAATATGAAGACGAACTTATTAAAGAAGCGGAATGGGCTTTGAAATATGGTAAAAGATATTCTTCCGCTAAAGAAATGCATGATGACATTCTTTCTGATTTAAAATAATTTATCTATGTATAAAATTTATCATTCTAAAAAATATACAAAATCTCTTAAAAAAATAATTAGATCAGGACGATATAAAAATTTTGATTTTTCCGAATTAAATAACCTTATTGATGATATAGCTTTATGTAAAAAACTTGATATAAAATATCAGGACCATTCCTTGGCTGGTAAAATGTCTGTTTATAGAGAATGTCATATAAAATCTGATTTATTGTTAGTCTATCAAATTAAAAAAGATGAATTAATTTTGCTTCTGGTTAATATTAAAAATCATTCAAATTTATTTTAATAATTATATGAAATATTTAGGAATTGATTATGGAGAAAAAAATGTTGGGATTGCTGTTTCGGATGACGGTGGTAATTTGGCGTTCGCGAAAATTGTTTTGCCAAACGATAAAAATTTGCTTGAAAATGTGGTAAAAATTTGTAATGATGATAAGGTGGATGCGGTGGTATTGGGCGAGTCTTTGAATTTTGCTGGCAAGCCGAATCCTATTATGAAAGATATTTTGGCGTTTAAAAATAAATTGGAAAAATTATTGGAATTGAAAATTTATTTGGAGCCGGAATTTTTGACAAGTGCCGAAGCGGGCCGTATTCAAGGAAAAACTTTAAGAAATATTAGAAAAAAAGACAGAATAAAATCCAAAATTAAACCGCAAAAAAATGACGCGTCCGCCGCCGCCTTGATTTTAAAAACTTATTTGTCTCGTAATATAAAGTAAAAAAATGATTTTAAATTTTTTGTCTAAAATTAAACAAGGATTACGGAACTGGGCGTTTAATCATTCCCACGGACCGTATGCAAAAATGTGGTTGGCGATTTTTTCTTTTGCGGAAGCGTCATTTTTTGTGATTCCTCCCGATATTTTTTTGTTGGCTATTTTGATAAATAACGGAGTACGATGGGTTTATTATTCCACCTTGACCACCATCGCGTCCGTGCTGGGCGGGTTGCTGGGGTATGTATTTGGTTTTTTCTTTTTTGATTTGGCGGGGAGGTTGATAATTGATGCTTATAATTTTCAGGAACAAATGTTGATGGTTTCCAAAATGTTTGAGGATAACGCTTTTTGGACAATTTTTATTTCCGCTTTTACGCCCATACCTTTCAAAGTTTTCACTATCTCGGCGGGATTTTTCAAAATAGATATTTGGATTTTTCTTTTAGCGTCTTTGCTCGGCAGGGGAATGAGATTTTTTGCGGTGGGATATATTGTTAAAGTATTTGGCAAACAAATGGCACGCTACGCTTTTAAATATTTTAATTGGCTTACTTTGGTTGTGGTGGCAGTTGTGATTTTAATAATTGCGATTTAAGTTTTGAAAGCGTTTTACCTCCGTCTTATTTTTTTGATCAGTTTAACCATTCATTATGTTATTATTGATAATAACATAATGAATAGTTGACGGTGTGATGGTTTTATAACGGTTTCACGGTCAGAAAGTTTTTAGTTTTAACTCTCTTTGGTTTTTGGTATAATGCGGATATGCAAAAAGAAAAAATAATAATTTTTACAGATGGGGGAGCGAGAGGAAATCCGGGACTGGCCGGAATTGGTGCGGTGATTTTTGATGAGGACGGCAATGAATTGAAAGCTGTTTCAAAATTTTTAGGAACAAGAACAAATAATTGGGCGGAATATGAAGCAGTGCTTTTGGGCTTGGAAACTGCACATAAATTTTTTGGCAAGAAAATTTCTGAAATGAAAGTGGAGGTAAAAATGGATAGCCAATTGGTGCAACGACAATTAAATAGAGAATATCGGGTCAAGGAGCCGACTCTTTTTGAACAATATATTAAAGTTAATAATTTGATTGTGAAATATTTTCCCAATATAAAATTTATTCATATTCCGCGGGAGGAAAATAAAAGAGCGGATGAGTTGGCGAACGAGGCGATGGATAAAGGGTGTTGAGCGGGGGCGAGTGAGAAGCGAATACTTGGAGCTTCGCAAGACTCATTGAGGGCTTTTGTGAGCTTGTCCGCCTTCGGCGGACGGAGCGAAACAAAAGACCCAATGAGTGGACAGTTTCTGTAAGAAAGGAACAAATTTTTTTCGGACCC
>JBDRMF010000024.1:0-18704 GCA_043812415.1 Patescibacteria group bacterium
AGATTGCCCTTAAAACCCCTCTCATAAATTGGGTCGTAAAAATGAAAAGCGCATCGGTACACTGGGTCATCTTCCTTGGTACTGCCCCGCTCAATAATTTCTTTTTCGCTGTCTGTGAATATATTGTCTGGATTATGAACTTCAAATAATTTAATTGTTTCCTGCGTCAAAGCTGGATGAGTGTATTCGGCGTTATAGGCGGAAACATAAAAAACTGGCAAAAGTATAATTCCTGTTAAAATAACAAAATATTTTATAAACTTTTTATTTTCCATACACCCTTATTTTCATTCAATATTAAATCAAAAATTAAAGCAACAACATTGTCATCCCCCAAAATTACATATCTAAAACTACCATCCGACAAATAACCACTTTTTTGTATTGTCAATAAATCCTCAACCATATCGCCCAAATATCCGTCAATTTGTATTCTTAATAATTCCTCCGCCATCTGCTCCTGTCTGCTCACCACAAAATACCGACTGGCTAATTCCGTGTCCCCGACTTTCAACGCTTCCACAAATAAATCCAAAGTCTCTTGCGGAGTTTTTCCGCCCACCGCGTCATTTTTGAACATTTCCGCCGCTTTTTCTTGATAATTTACGATTGTCTTAGCCCATTCCATATCATCGTCGCGCGAACTTCTTTCTGGAAAAATTATTTCCCCTTTTTCGTCAAAATTAATTATTATTTCCTCCTTTCTTTGTGTCAAAAAAAACACCGCCACAACCGCTAACACGGCCAAACCACCGATAAAATACTGTTTATAATCCTTAATTATTCGCATATTTATTTTGATTAAACTTTAAAAACTATTTGTTAAATATAATAATTTATTTTGAACCGTTTTCGCCTGTTTTCACCTGCTAAATTATGTCGGGGCGGAATTGGCTGGTGGAGGGCAAAAAGCGAAGCTTTTTGTCCTCTTCTTTTTGAGGGCGGATTTTGGCGAAGCCAAAATCCGCCCCCCAATTTTTAACTTGAAAATTGTTCCTTCGCCATATTCATTTCAGAACTTTTATCAATTTTATTCACATTCACACTGCTCACAGCCACCAAAATCACCAGTCCGACGCACACTATTGCCATAAAACCAAAAACAAATTTTAAAGATATTTTATTTATCATTCTTATTATTTTATAAACTCCAAACCCCAAACGATAAACTTTGTTTATCGCAAAAACCTCTTTTAATATCTCCTATTATCATATATATCTTTGCCGTATTTAACAACAAAAACTCCCGACAATTTGTGGATAACTTATTTTGTTTAATTTTTACTGAGATTTTTCCGTATCCGCCAACATATACTCCGACTCTATTTTGCTAATATTGTATTTTACATTATCAACGCTGTCCGATATTACCTCAACAATATCGCGCTCATTGTTAACAAGACAAAATACCAACACAAGAAACAAAAAAAACACCTATAAAAAATATTTTGTGCTTTAAGGATATTTTCATTAATTTATTAAATTATTAAAAAACTCTCTGTTATTCCTTGAATGATCAAAAATCTCTTACCGAGACTTCCGTTTGCACAAGCCGCCCCGTTCCGACCAAACGGGTTTTAGGTCATCGCAAAACCATTTCATAAATAAAACACCTCGGAAAAGGGGTCAGGAGCCTTTTTTTGTCAGCAGGAAAAAGGCTCCTGACCCCTTTAATTTGACCCCTTTGATGACCCCCGAGGAATTGGATGATTAAAGACATACATTATTTACGCACACAAAAAACGCTTATTTTCAAAGAAATTCACCTTATTGTCTGCACAATGTCTGCACAAAACCATTCATCCGCAAGCAACTGCTATAATTATATATAAAATATGTATATATGCAATAAACTTTTTTTGACAAAATATGTGGATAACTCAAAACACTTGGTAATCACATCACTTGGTAATCCGATTACCAAGTTGATATTGTGGATAACTCAAATCTATTAAATTCTCTGATTCTCAATTTATTAAAGTTTTTCCATTAATAATTTCTCCCCTAAATATATATTTTCGTCAATCCTTCTTTCAACAAATTCTTCTTACTTAGCGCTCCAAGCGCTAAGTAAATTGTGGATAACTTTTACTTGGAGGCCTTGCCTCTAAGTGTTTTTTTATATTATTCAATTAAATAACCGCCCATATTTCTCGCAAGAATTTAACCTTTGTGAGTCCATAATCACTAATATCCAAGACACCCAACACAGATACTGGAATTGAGGTTTTTGTTAATAATCATTTTTTACAAAACCATTTATTTTTTTAGAGTATTCAAAAATCTCTTTCTTTTGGACAACCCTTTCGCTTCCTTTAAAGTCTCCTTCTACTATTATTTCCATCTTATCATCATTATCAAAATCAGAAATTACAAAATTAGAATAAAGTAAATCTGTATGTTTAAAAATTTCTGAGAAATCTCCTTCTTTAGAGTATTGATAAACCAAAAGATGATATCCCCCTTTACCAAAACTAAAAAATAAAAGGATTTCTGGTTTTAAATCTCCTGTTACATCAACCAAATCCACATAACCCCGATGACCTCCGTTCACCTTAAATTCCACCATCTTAAATTTATCATCAATCTTATCAACAACTGTCACAAAAATATTTTCTCTATTTAAAAAATCTTCTTTGGCAAAAACAATTTCATTTTCACCGTCACCATCTATATCTCTTTTGAAAGATTTCTCAGGTAAAATTCCTAACGCTGATACGGCATATATAAATTGGTTATTATCTTTCATAAATTCTACAAGATACTCATAATATCTTCTAAAAAACACCCCATCCATACAATTTAACTCTTTGCATTTATCTATTGTATTTTTAAAATTATCAGAAAATTCCCCTTTGTTTCCTTTTTTATAATCTTCCAAATCTTGAAAGAAAACCAGATCTACAGAATTTTCTATCTCAGCAGTCAGATTTTTTTCTTCACCAACTTCTCCATAATCTGTTTTGTTTTCTATGTCATCATTATCATATTTTTCGGACTTTATAGCAGGAAAAGTAGCCAAAGTAACTATTAAAACAATAATAGCGACAAATAGAAAGATAATTTGTGAAGAAATTTTTTTCATTATTTATAATTATCTCTCTTAATTCTCGAAAATTTCAGGTGAAACGAAGTGGTATATCCTTCTCGCCTCGTCGTAATCTTTTAATTCCTGAACATAATCAATATCTATTTTCCAAAACGAAACATCATCTTTAAAATCTTTTGAAAAAATAGTTTTTTCTACAAAAATAGAAACATCAACATAAGTTCTTATTCCAATTCCAGCATTATGGAAAATGCGTATTGTATTATCATTTAACCATTCATAAGAAGACATCCTCGTGTTATCTACAAATAAAAATTTTTCTGTTTTATTTTTTCGATTGAACAATTTTACAGCCCAATATCTATCCCAATCATTTTCATATTCCTCAAATACATTTTGTACAAAAGTTATATACTCTTTATTTGGTGAAAATTTAAAATGAGTTTTTTCTCCAACAAAATCTTCGTTACTTGTAACTGGTGGATGACAATCTTCGTAATATTCTTTCTCATTATCATTTTTATGAATAGCATCCATTTCATTATCATTATTTCTTTCAGAACTTATCATCAAAAAACTTGTTGCTAAAACAAGTATAAAAATGAATAACATAACATTCTGGAATAAAAAATATTTAAAATTTGTTTTTTTGTTTGTAAACATATTAATTCAGAGTTAATTAGGACTCCAATAAAAATAAGTATCGTCTATTTTTCTAAGAAACTTTCCGTTAGGCACTATCCTGTCTATAAACCATTCCTTTTCTATTCCTCTTCCGTGAAAATGTGTAGCTTCAGTGGGATTTTTAATTTCACCGGATAAAATCTTTTTTGCCACTTCATATGACTCAAACCAAGCCTTTTTTCTTCCATCATCAGCATCTTTTAATGGGTTTATAACTTTAGAAAAATTCAGATCGGTTGTTTTAAAAGGATCATATTATTTGTATGCTTGAATTACTTCATAAATTGTATTGTCCCAAGCATTTGCTTTCACCCTGTTTAACACAGACCCAGCAATCCAAATTTTCGTTTCCTTTGATTGATCTTCAGCTTCTCCTAGAAGGAGACGCGCCAAAAGCATCTGCTTTGTATCATCATCAAAATTACCTGTCCATTCAGGGTCATCAACCGTGGGGACACGCTTAACTTTAATTTCTTTCCCAAAATCTATTTCTACTTTATGCAAAATCGGCATTCTATCCGCATGAAATTCAATATAATGAATTCCTTGTGACAAATTTAGTTCAATAATTTTAGTTTGAGTTTCATTTTGGAAGAGTTTTTTAAAAATTGAGCCAGACCACAACCAATTTTTCCATTTTGAGAAAAAACCTTCTGGTTTTTGAGTTTTACCGTCAATGATTAACTTAACATCATCGCTGTCTAAAAATCTCCATTTGGTTGTTGCTTTGGATTTGATTTGTTTAAGAGGGACATTGATTAAAACAAAAGTATACCAAGGCCTTCTATCACCGTCTTCAGCTTTTTCGTCAGAATTAAACTCTATTTTAGAAGTGTTTTCAACAAACTCAATGTTGATATCTTCTATTTTTGCTCCTTTATGAGGTACAAAAGTAATTTTATGCTTTCCTTTTTCCAACCACAAAATGAAAATAATTGTCTTTTTTAATCCTTTTAATTTTGTTCCATTCCAAGAAGCTGGGACATTATATAATTGAATATTTTTCTTTGGGAGAATTTCTCTAAAACTTTGTCCGTCAATTTCTATCCTTAAATCTTCCCCGCCTCTTTCGTTTATTTGTTTTCCAGAACGACAACTGGCTGAAATTGAAATAACATATAGTCCCCGTTCATTGATGTCAAAATCATAGTCAAAATTTTCTTTGATTGTTTTGTTAAAGTTTTCTTGTTCAATTATTCGCATATCTACATTCTAACATACTAGACTCCTAATTTACTTTTTCCAACAATTTATCACCCTCTCTCTTGTGGATAACTCAAAAATAGTAGACACTCGGTGTCTACTATTTTAACTTTTCAATCAACAAATCCTCATCTAAATTCACACTTTCATCAATTCTTCTTTCTATAATTCCCTCGGCTACACTCTCGGCAAATTCTTTATAATCAGCAACATTTTCATATCTATCTAAAATAATACTTTTATTACAAATATTTTCTTTTGTTTCTCCTAAAAACTCCTCCCAACTACTTTTATAAAATAATTTTTCTTTATTTATATTAGAATCAGGGTGACTAAGAAAATGAATTTTATTATTTAAATTAATATAAGCACTCAAATACATCAAATAATCATCAGATTTTATTAAAATAGATTTATATCCACCTTGAAACAAAACCCCACTTCTTTTATACTTTTCATTAAAATATTTGGCATGACCCATACTTAATTTATGCATAAACTTTTCAATTCCATTTTCAACCAAAGGACTTAAAATAAAATGAAAATGATTTGGATTTAGACTATATACAACTATTTCAACTAATCTATTGTCTTCAATAATAGTAGACACCGAGTGTCTACTATTTTTCTTTCTGTTATGCATAAAAAGGCTCCCTATCGGCTCAATTGTATTAAACTCCTCCATACTCTGTAAAAACCTCCATAAATCAAATTTATCCATAAAAATAACCCTCTTATCGGTTCCTCGGTTATATATATGATAATATTGTCCAATTATAAAAGGATCTTTTCTCATATTACTTTATAATATAATAGTAGACACTCGGTGTCTACTATTGATATGTGGATAACTCAAAAATAGTAGTAGACACCGAGTGTCTACTATTTCTATCTATTGTTTTTATTTTAAAGATTCTATGAGAGATTGAAGTTCAGCGGAGTTAGGGCTTAAATCAAGGCCCTTTTGAACTATTTCTCTCGCTTTTTGGATGTCTTCAAGGAAATCTCTATAAAATTCTGCTGTTTTGTAGTAAAGATAAACTTGACTGGGGTCTAACTCAAGAGCCTTTAAGTAATTCTCCTCTGCTTTCTTGTTGTCCCTCAAGTAATATGCATATAAATCGCCTAAATTGCCCCTCACGACAAAATTATACGAATCAAGAAGTTTTGCATACTCCCAAGCCAATTTTGCTCCTTTATAATCGCCAATTGCCTTTCTATCAAGCCCTAAATACAGCCAATTACTAAAATCAGTAGGGTCATTTTTTAATTCTTGGCTGGTTGTTTCCATTTTATCAATCATTATTTGTTGCGCTTCCTCTGAAAAATCGTCCCCGAATACTATTTCTCTATCTAAATCCGGCACTGGTTTAATTATTTCCGGTTTTTGTTGTTCTTCTTGAGAAATTTGAGGCAAATCTTCGTTTATTGTTTTTATCACAACTTCATTATCACCCTCCAAACCAAGCGAAACACCATTTATAAGAGAAGTTGAAGTCGCCACAAGTTCATTATTCACATTTTCCGCCTGATTATTTTGATTATCAGATAAATCTTGATAAATATAAAACCACAAAGCAGTCAATAATAAAGCAGCAAAAACCGAGGATGTAATATTTTTCTTGTTCACAATACCTTTATTTTAATAAAAAGAAAAAGAAAAAGCAAATTTTTACTTGGTAATCGGATTACCAAGTGCGATTAATCCACATAATAACTTGGCACTCGTAACTTGGCGCTTGGAGCCTGCCTGCCGGCAGGCAGGCTCCAAGTAAACTGGGGATAACTTTTTAGAAGCGAAGCCACACCTACGGGGGGGTCAACAAGCAATCCAGTCTTTCCCTTTTGTGTGGATAGGTCAGACCTATCCTTTCCAAAATTGTGGATAGGCCAGACCTATCTTTTTTGTCTTTGCGGATGGAACAACGGGATATCAGCTGAACTGCTTCGTACTCCGCATAAACGAAATAACAAATAGTAGACACCGAGTGTCTACTATTAAGAAATTGGCAACAAAAAACCCCCTCAAAATCATTTCTGATTTGAGGGGTTTTTTGCAACTTTTACCGTTAATAATCTGTTTGTTTTTGCGACTAAATTTTATTGATTCGCAAACAATGGTTCGCCATTGTTTGCAATCAGAAAATCAGAAGCAAAGAACAAGCGGTTTATTATTGATTAATAGTTACTGAATCCATACCATCGGCTGGCAAACCTGGTACTTTATACCCGTTTGTCCAATCGTAATGGGTTGCGATTCCAGAAGTCGTCGTAGCATATGGAGACCAAATGAAATCATCATTTGTATCGCCGTCAGCTGTTGTCGCTATATCAAGCAATCTCGCGCTTGCTATAGTTGCCTTGTAAGCTGTGTCACCCGTAATATACGATTTAACCCAGTTATTGGCGTCTGTGCCTGTTCCAGACACAATTGTGACTGTTCCTACTACTTTGAAGTAATAAGTTGAGCCAGCTGGAATTTGAAGTGGGCTAGTCAAAACTAACTCATTCGCAACTCCGGCAGTTGTGCCTAATGGTTGAGCCACCGTAGTCACAATTTGACCGCTAGTGTAAGCTGTTCCGTCCGCTGAACTGTCAATCGTGTTAACAAAACCAGAATCCGAGTAGGCGTAGACTTTCACATTTGTGACTGTCGTTGAGCCAGTCGTGGCATTGTCTGACGATGTTGCCAAGTTAAGCGTGAACTTGTAAATACCAATTCCATCGCTCGTGCTGTCAGTGTTGTCAGCCGTTATACTGAACTTGTAAAGGTCAGTAGTTCCGGAAGTCAAACTTGAGCCTGAGAGAGCTAATTTAGCAAAGGTTGGGTAAGAACGGAAGACTCTCACTCCAGCAACATCCGTGTTGGAGGTTGAAGTGGAGTCAATGGTCGTTCCAGATTGCGCCCCAACACCTTGGGTACTGGTGATAAAGTTGCTTGCTCCCACATAATTGACTTTCAATAATGCTCCTTGCGTCCCAACTTTAGCGGTGCCAATTTGAGCCAAATCGCCCTTAATTGTCATCACTTTACTGCTATCCTTTGGAATAACGAAAGAGCCACAAGAAACAGTACCACACATACCATTACCTATTGTTGAAGTTGCGTAATCCGTGTTTGTGAAGACCGCTGACCCAACTTGAGTTGTTCCATCCCACAAAGTTACTTGAACTAAATCAGATGGCGAACTGGAAGCGGCTGTCAAACCAAGACCTAATTTCGTCAACGAAATTTCTTCGTTAGTTGTTGTGAATTTCAATTTACCCAAAACAACATTTGAAGCTCCCGCTGCCGCAATCAAGTAAGAAGGACTGGAAGCGTCTTTGGCAACAGTCAATGTTCCAGCTGTCGCAGCTGTCATTGTTTGTCCTGTCCCTGTTGTCGCTGCTACTGTAATTGTTGTTCCTGATTCCAAACCTGTACCTGTTTGGTCTGTATCATTGGTCATATCCCAAAGGTAGGTTTGAGCATTTGCTGAAGCGGACAAATTACATTTCAAAGCCAAAGTTTTAACTGTCCCTTTTGGAATAGTCACTCCAGCGCTATCAAGCGTAAATGTTTTGTCTGTCTCAGAAGTCACCGCTGTTGTAGCGATGTCCTTCGCGTTTGAACCTGTGTTCAAAGCTGTCGCGCCATCCCAAATTTGACAACTTGTCAAATACTGAGGATTTGCAGACGCTGTTAAACTCAAAATCAAAGAAGTGAATTTCACATCTTCGCCTGACGCTGTTGCGTCAAATTGGTAATTAGCGAAAGTAAATCCTTGCGCTCCCGCAACAACATTTTGCGCTACTGGAGTATCCATCACATGAATCGCGCAACTACCCGCTTTAACTGTCATTGTGTTTGAAGTAACCGCTGTTGTTGGAGCAGGGGTAATCGCATTGCCAGTTGTTTGTCCTGTAACTGTTGTCCAGTTATCGTCAGGATCGGTAGCGAAAACAATTGTCTGGTCATTCACGAAATCGCTTCCTAATTGACCTTTCAAGGTATAAGTTCCTTTTCCAATTGGGAAAGTAACTGTGTCTGTAAAGGTAATTGTCACATCCGTTTCAGTAGCATCGGCTGTAGTTTCGGTCGCGTCAACTGGACCGGCAACCACCGAACCGTTCGCGTCTACCAAGGAAACATTGTCAATGTCTTGCCATTCTCCCCCAGTAGATCCGGCAATGGTTCCTGTAAATACAATACTTGCTACAGAAATCGCTTCACCTTTAACCTCTACATCAAAGCCACCCAAAACTTGGTTAGCAACTACTTCCGCAATGTTTTGCGCGGCAACTGAAGTTGCTTTGGAAACTGTAATTGTTCCGTCAGAAACTGTAACCGTACAGTTGTCAAACCATGGTGTGGTTGCAGAGAAAACCGAGGTTGTAGCTGCAATTGTTCCTGAACCTGCAGGTGGTGTAATTCCATATCCATAAGTTTCACCCGTTACATATAGGTCTGTCGCTTTGTAGATATCAAAGATAATTGTTCGGCCTGAACCGCCCACAATATCACCTTTAATTGAAATCTCTTTGGAAAGACCCTTGTCAACTACAAGACCGCTTCCAAATGTAGATGTGTAATATTTTCCGTCAGCGGAAACCACTACATCGTAAGCTGTTCCATCTACATAAGTCTTAAGATTTTCAAAATCCGAAGCCGAAGCTGAACCGGATTGGTTCCAACGCAAAGATTTAATTCTAACCTTTTCCGCTGAACCAGCTGTTATTTTAATAGCAGCGAAAGTATAACCCGTTACACCCACTTCTTTTGTCGCAGCTGAGTTAGGGTCACTCACTCCTGTCGCGGTTGTAACCGAGCCAAGCGTCAGAGAACTGTTCATTGTGTGTGAAGTTCCAATAATTGGCAGAGAACCATTGACTGTCGCCGAGGTATTAACCGCGATGACTGACAAGCCCCCAACTTCACCTGAATATGAAGCCATCAATGCCTTAGTGGTCATATTGCCGGCAACCGTCACTGTCTTTGAAGTTCCCGCTTTAACCACGAAATCTTCACCGATTGTCGCTTGGTGCAAAGAGTTGAATGTCTTGGCAATTCCGATTTGAGTTCCATCTGAATCCAACAAAACAATTCCAGCAAACGCTGCGTCTTGAACCAAACCGTATTTCTCCACTTTTAGAGAATTAACCGTGATGTCTCCGTCCGCGCTGGCTGTCAAAACAACCGTCGTGAAAGGCACTCTCGCCGCCGCCCCTGGCGCCAAGGTGGCTGTTGGTTGCGTTCCCGGTGTTACTGTCAAACCTGTGCCCGTTGGTGTTACCACTGGCGTTACCGGTGTAACTGGTGTTACTGGAGTAACCGGAGTTGTCATTGTGTTCAATTTAGCTCGGGTAGATGCGCCGACATAGCCGGTGCCCCCTGTTAAACCAAGTGGTGTTAAAATTTCAGAAGCGTATTTGTTCTGGAATTTAATGACTGCTGATTTTGTCAATGAACCAAAGTATTCTGATTCACTTCCAGCTGAACCAACTCCTGTTACTGCAACTTGTGTGTCCGTGCTCATATTAAGAACTTTTTGAAGATTCAAAACATCCGCTCCGCTGTCGCCTTTGGTAAGGTTTTTTGTGAAACTGTAGGACACTGTTGTTGCAGGAGAAGTTGCTCCCGACATTGCTGATAATTGAGCTTGTAATGTTGTAATCATTGCAAGTAGATTACTGATTTGTGCTGTAAGTTCTTCCACTGTTTGAGCGTTGGCTGTTGGAACAGCTACACCGCCGAATACAAATGTCAGAGCCATAGCGCCACCTACAAATACTGAAGCGACTTTCGCCACCGCAGAATTTTTAAGTTTAAATATACTCATAAATTTTTTTTTTAAGATTTCCTAAAATAAATTAATTGATAAAAAATAATAATGTTTTTTTAAGAAACCATAATGTATAAAACTAAAATAATTTTATACGACTAATAATCAAATAATAATTTCGTTTGTAATTTATTTTGCTTTACATCGTTCTAAAAGTCTCGACTAAACTCAGCCCAATGTATTCATTTGTTTTTCGTTTTGTTTTTTGTCCAAATTCAGAATATTCAATTTTCAATGAACAGTCTTGATAACTTAACTAAATAACTCCCCCATTTATTTCAATCGGAAAGTAGTTTCTAAATTATATATCGTTCGCCTTTTCTTGCCAAGAAATATTGTGGATAACTCCACAGAGGGACACGAAATATAATCATATTATAGTATAATATCGGGGGTTAAAATGCAAGGTATAAATCAAAAAGAAGTCCGACCTCAATCGTGGTAAAGTTGAAGTCAGAAAACCAAAAATTCAGTGAGCGGTTTATCAGAGGTCGGACTTCGTCGGTTCAGTAGCTGGGCTGTAAAAATCTCGTCCGTTCAAAAAGGCGACCGCGAAGCGGTCGCCTTTTTTCCGGACTGCCACACCGTCGCTCGCAAAGACCAAATTACAAGCTCGCTGACAAAAAATATTTGCTCCATCTTCGCTCGCCTTCTTTGTTGATTATTTTTTCTTTCATCATCGCTTGCAATTCTCTTTGAATGGTCTTTGAACCACAGTCGCCAATCACTTTTGAAATGTCCTTTATAGTCATTTTTTGTCCTTTAGATAATAATTTCATAATATTATCCCGACGAGAACCTTTCTTTTCAGTATTGGAAATTAACGGTCTTTTTGCATTCGGAGCAGAAAATAAACCTTGTCCTTTAGAATGTCCTTTATCGGGAACAATGTCCTTTACGGATTCTAAAACATTTTTTATCTCTTTTAATCTTAAATTTTTGTCTTTTATTTTAAAACAATTTCCGTCCAAATACGGCAGGATTTGTTCCTTTAATTTTTGCTGATTATTACTTATTAAAGACAAGAGTAAATTAAATTCCCTTTTAAAAATTTCTATATTCATTTCCGACACTAAATTAGCCACGGACGCCACTTCCAAAAAAGAAATTATTTCTAAAATAGTATTTTGAATATTGGAAAATATTTTGTCCTTATAGGACACCTGATTTTTGTTCAAAGACACGCTATCGGACATCAATGCGACACCCTGTTCTCTTAACTTCCATTTTAAAATTTCACTTTCCGGGAAATAACTGGTTAACAAATACAAGACGGAAACTATTCTTTCCACTTTTTTCACAAAAAAAGTTAGATATAAATCATTTTGATATTGTTTTTCTGTAATTTTGGCAGAATTCATTTTTGTCTTTTAACATTAAAAAATTTCTTTATGTGTCCATTATATGTCTTTTATAAAAATAATCAACTGGCGAAGATATGTCTTTTATAGTGTAAAGGACATTTTCATTTAATCGTTCGTTTATTAAATTGAAGTAATTATTAAAATAACGGACATTGTTTTGACGGACGCGAAGCGTCCGTCAAATTACTGCCGATGTCCGCAAATAAGCGAGTCAACTTGTTGGCGACGGCAAGACGAGAATAGTGTTTTGAAATTTGAAAAGATTGGGGGATTTTGGCGAAGCCAAAATCCCCCGTTCTTTTTTTTATATTCTTGCGTTTTTGTGCTATTATTAAGAGATTATATTTTAAGAAAAAAGAAAAAATGAAGAAAAAAGAAAAAGAAAAAAACGGTTTAAAAAAATTAAAACAAGAAACTCTGCAAGGGATAGCGACCATTATTTTTTTTGTGTTTGCGATTTTCCTTATATTGGCTTCCTTCGGTTTAGGAGGAGTAGCGGGCGAAAAAATTTATTCAATTTTGCATTTTCTGTTCGGGATTGGTTATTTTCTTTTGCCCGTGATTTTCGCGTTGTTGGGGTATTCCAATATCAGAGAAATGAAACCTGATTTCGCCGTTATAAAAACAATCAGTTCGTTAATTATTTTTTTGTCTGGCTTGGGAATTATAAATTTGCTTTTTACAGACAATGGCGGAATTATTGGCAAAATTATTTCAGACCCGCTTCTCAAATTATTTGATCTTTCCATCAGTTTAATTCTCTTGAGTGCCCTATTGTTAATTTCGCTTTTAATTCTTTTTGATACACAACTGCAATTTGAAAAATTATTATTTTGGAAATATTTATCAAAAAATAAAAACGAGGAAGACAATTTTGAGGGCTTTCCCCTTTCCGCAAAAACGGATTTAATTGAAAACGAGGAGGACGAAAACGAAACGGAAAAAACCAAAAGAACTAAAAAGCAAACACCGATTGATTCAGCCCTCAAAGATTTTGAAAAGGACATCGTGACATCCAGCAGTTTTCTATCAAAAAAAGCTTTGGAATATTTCGGCAAAAAAACTTTATTGCCTCCTCTTTCGCTTTTGCGAAAAGACAAGGGCAAACCCGATGTTGGAGACATCAAAGCGAATTCAAATATTATTAAAAGAACTTTGAGAAATTTTGGCATCAATGTTGAAATGGATGAAATTTCAATCGGTCCATCGGTTACCAGATATTCTTTAAAACCAGCCGAGGGTATTAAATTGGCGCGTATTGTCGGATTGCAAAATGATTTGTCGTTGGCTCTTGCCGCTCACCCGCTTAGAATTGAAGCTCCCATCCCCGGCAAGTCATTGGTAGGCATTGAAATTCCCAATAAAACCAAAACTTTGGTTGGTTTGGCGTCGTTGCTTTCATCAAAATTTTTTAAACAAAGCGAACATCTTTTAACTGCGGCTTTGGGCAAAGATATTTCCGGAAAAATTCATTTTTTGAATTTAGCGAAAGCTCCGCATATTTTGATTGCCGGAGCGACCGGCGCCGGAAAATCTGTAACTATTCATTCGCTTATCACTTCCTTATTATATAAAGCCACGCCAGATAATTTGAAATTCATAATGATAGACCCGAAAAGAGTGGAACTTACTCAATATAAAAATATTCCTCATTTGCTCACGCCCGTCATTACGGAAGCCAAAAAAGCGATCTTGGCGCTCAAGTGGGCAATCAAAGAAATGGACAGACGATACGATATTTTGGAAACTTCGGCGGTGCGAGATATCCAGTCTTATCATAAAAATATCGTGGCGCCGGCTTATGAAAAAGCATCAAAAAATAAAGCGGATATTGACAATGAATTACCAGATGCGATGCCATATATTGTAATTATAATAGATGAATTGGCCGATATTATGCAAGCTTATCCCCGAGAATTGGAAGCGGTGGTCGTTCGTTTGGCGCAAATGAGCCGAGCGGTTGGAATACATTTGATTCTGTCCACGCAAAGACCGTCTGTCAATGTCATCACCGGTTTGATCAAAGCGAATATTCCCTCGCGGGTCGCGTTGCAAGTCGCTTCACAAGTGGATTCCCGAACCATTCTTGATACAGGTGGCGCTGAAAAATTGCTTGGTGGTGGCGATATGCTTTATTTGTCGGGAGAAATGTCAAAACCGGTCAGAATTCAATCCGCTTTTATTTCAGAAACGGAATTAAAAGATGTGACCAAATTTTTAAGAAACGCTCACAGAGATGAAATCCCCGATGAAATAAATATCAATTTGGCTGAACAAGATAAAAATCCTCTTTTTGATTCTTTGGTTTCGTCCAACGATAATAATTCCGATTTGCTTTATGAAGACGCTAAAAATACCGTAATACAAACAGGCAAAGCTTCCACTTCTTATTTGCAAAGAAAATTAAGAATCGGTTACGCGCGGGCGGCGCGCATAATGGACGAAATGGAAGACAATGGAATTATCGGACCGGCTGATGGTTCAAAAATACGAACGGTGCTTGTGAAAAATACAGCTGACGATAAAAACGAGGGCGAAACAGAAGAAGAAAATAATTCAGAATATGGGGAAGGATATTTAGAAGAAGAACAAGATAAAGAATAGGTGAAAATTTTTTTAAGGACGGATTTTGGCTCCGCCAAAATCCGTCCTTAAAAAACAGAAATTGAAAATCATTTATATATATGAATAAATTTATCCAAAACAGCATCAAAATATCTTTTTTTGTTATCATTACTTTAATAACAATCGGTTATTCCTATCATCAAACACGGGCTTACGCGCAAGGTCCGATTCTTGAATTGTCCGAACCGCTTAATGGCTATTCTTATCAGTCCAAGATTGTTTTTGTAAAAGGACGCGCGAAAAACATTTCGTATATCAGTTTGAATGACAGGCAAGTTTTTGTGGATGAATTAGGAAATTTGAATGAAAAATTACTTTTATCCCCCGGATATAATATAATAAAGGTCACGGCGAGCGATAAATATGATAGAGAAATCGTAAAAAAAATAGAAGTGGTTCACTCGGCATTTATCAACAATAATTTAATAAATTAATAAAATAAAAATATGTCAATCAAAAAAGAGACGAAGGCAGCAACATCAAAAAAAGAAGACCACGAAACCGATGTGGAAAAAACATTGTTGCAAATCAGAACCAAGTTCGGAGAAGATGCGATTATCCGTTTAGGCGAGGCTCCCAAAGTTGATGTGGAAGTTGTGCCGACGGGTTCAATCGGGTTGGACGAAGCTTTGGGCATCGGCGGTTTGCCACGAGGAAGAATTGTGGAAATATTCGGTCCAGAATCTTCCGGTAAAACAACTTTGGCCCTGCATGTTGTCGCACAAGCTCAAAAAAAAGGCGGAATTTGCGCCTTTGTGGATGCGGAGCATGCGCTTGACCCGGAATACGCCAAAAAATTGGGGGTAAATATCAACGAATTATTAGTCTCCCAACCAGATACTGGCGAACAAGCTTTGGAAATCACAGAAAGTCTTATTCGGTCCGGAAAAATTGATGTGGTGGTCATTGACTCAGTCGCGGCTTTAACTCCCAAAGAGGAAATTGAAGGCGATATGGGCGCTCATCATATAGGCAGACAGGCGCGCTTGATGTCCCAAGCTTTGCGAAAATTAACAGCCGTCGTCGGCAAAAGTAAAACGGTTGTTATTTTTATCAACCAAATCAGAATGAAAATCGGGGTGATGTTCGGCAGTCCGGAAACCACGCCAGGCGGAAAAGCTTTGAAATTTTATACTTCCGTGCGATTGGATATCAGACGCATCGCTCAAATTAAAAAAGGAACTGATGTTGTCGGCGGACGAGTGCGTGTCAAGGTGGTTAAAAACAAAGTGGCTGCCCCCTTCAAAATGACGGAATTTGATTTGATTTATAATGAAGGAATTTCCAAAGAAGGCGAAATTATCGCTTTGGGAGAAAAATACGAAATAATTTCCAAAGCTGGTTCATCTTATAGTTACGGGGAAATAAAATTAGGTCGCGGTTACGACGCCACCCGTCAAATTTTGAAAGAAGACCAAAAACTTTCTGATGAAATTTTGAAAAAGATTAGGGAGAAAATGAAGGGAGAATAAATTATTATCGGTCAAAAACCTGATTACAAAATCAGGCTTAATGGAACTTTTGTGGGGCTAATTTCTGCCAATAAAATCCGAACGACTCAACGAGTTGAGCCGTTCATTTATAGGCCTTATTACCTTCCAAAATTAAATCTTTATCTGTCTATAATTGGAGAAAAAATAAAAAACAGATATCGGCTTTTGATGTTGCCGGTATCTGTTTTTTTGTTATTCCAAAAGTTTTAGAAAATTATTCAAAGTGACTTTTACCACCCTTTTTTTTGTCAAAACCCTGGAACAATCGGTGCAGAATTCAAGTTTTTCGGCCCAAGAAGAGGGCACTAAACAAAAAGAACAAAAACCTCCAATCAACCAACAAATTCTGTTTTTTTCTAAATTCATCCCTCCTCCTTTTTTGTTAAAAAATTTAAAAAAATGAAAAAATACGGAACAAAATCCTTTTCAAAAGCCCTGCGGAGCCCGAGTGAAGTCGGGGATTTTGCTTTTTCATACTCCTCCTTTTATTTATTCAAGTTTATTTTTTTGTCAATTTCATCTGGTTAGTATTATATAACAAATTATCTAAAAAGCAATAAGTGAAACAGATCTTAATTGAAAAAAAACGAATAAATTAAAAACTGGACAAGGGTTTTGTTTTGCCGATTGTTCCCAGTTCAGGTTTGAATCCAAGCCCCTACGGAATAAATCAGTGAATAACTCAATAAGTTGAGTTATTCAGATTTAGAAAAAAATAGGCGAGATTTTTATTTTAAAAATCTCGCCTATTGGCTTCTTAAAGAACAGTAATCCAAACAAAAAGAAGGCTAAAGCTTGCTATTTCTTTTCCTTTTTATTTTCAGATTTTTTGTTTTGTTTATCTACTTTCTTTTTAATCTTGATAGAAATGATTTTTTCTGCATCAAGAACGGTTTTACATTTTGACATTTTAATTTACCTCCTTTCTTTTAGTATATGATAATTATTCGGAACACCGTCTGGTAAAATAGAAATGTTATTTACTAAATGATAAGCTGAAAAGATTTCTTTCTTTAACTTATTATCAAGTTCTCTTGTGATGAAAAGAAATTTTTGGCACAATTCTGACTGGTCAAAATTTTCACCAATTTGAACGGTTATTTCACAATCCTTGTGAATAATCCATTTTATTTTTCCTTTGTTAAGAATCAAACCAAATGGATATAATCTGCAAACTAACGGACGAATTTGATAAACGCAACACAAATTATTGTCTTGCAACATTAAACATTTTGGCTTGATTGCTCCAAAATCAATTTGATTATTCACTTCAGGAAAAGAATGGACGAAATTAATTTCGCCATTAATTTCAACTATCGGCACGTTTGCATTTACCAACACCTCGCTTTCTTCTGGCAAAAGCCAGATATATCCACGACATCTAATCCATTTACAATTTTTACAAACAAAAATATCAGAAAGAAAATCATCAAGTTTTTTATAAAATTCAAATAAAGTTTGAATCATAATCCACCTTTTTTATATTTAAAAGATATTAATAGCTCCAATTTGAGCCATTTGTGAAATAAACTTTCGTAAATCTTTTTCATAAAATTCATTGTGCCAATACTCAATCAATTGTTTTTCAGAACAAATATTATTGTCAAAAATAAAATGAGCGATTTCCAAAGCGTTTGGATCAACAACTACCGTTTGATAACGAGTAACAAAAAATTTTGTTGAGTATTCTTCGTTAATCTTAAAATACTTTGATATCGCAAATTTACGAAAATAATTTGGAACGACAAAATGATTGTTATTTTTTAGTTGTTTAATTTGAGTTGGACATTTTAACAAATCGCGAACGGCATAATCAACACAATAACCGTTTGAACAATTGGCATCAACTTTGCAACCACAAACACAATCTGTCAGTAAATTGCATTTTAAACAAATTCCAGACACCCAAGAGAGATCTCTGAATTTATCAAATTTGGAATTTGACCAAATCTCCTTAAAAGAATTTTGCAGAATATTGCCATAAATTATGTCTGATTGATTGCAAGCACGGACATCTCCGTTTGGTCTGATAGCGGCAAAAGTAAGTCCCGCCCCACAATCAGAAATCATGTTTTCAGAAATCAATCTTTCATCAATACAATATGGAATAGCTGTGCCAAAACCAACTTTAATTCCAAATTCATTTTTGGCAGAAATCATCTGATCAAGAGCTGTCCGAAATTGTTCAAGAGTGGGTTTTAATTTCGCAGAATTTTTACTGCCTATCCCGCCATCCTCAAATCTGTCCACAAAAACACTCTCCATCCCCAAATTCGCTGCTTTACGAATAATTTCAAACATATGATCATAATTAAGCGATGTTAAAACAGGAATACAACGCACATCAAAACCATCTTGAACATATTGCGCTATATTGTTGAGTGTTTTTTTGAAACTCCCTTTTACATTATTGCAATATTCATGAATTTCAAAATTCTTACCGTGGATCGGAACACCTATACAC
>JBDRMF010000025.1:0-18223 GCA_043812415.1 Patescibacteria group bacterium
AAATGTTTTTATTTACATTGTTTTTGCCCATCTGTCTCGGTCTTAGACCGACTGATGAGTCTTCCGTTTTACAAAAACGGCAAGACGAAACAGAGAAGTTCTTTAAAAATTGAATAATACAGATTAAAAGAGTCAAAAGTCCGTAAAGTCCGTAAAGTCCGTAAAGTCTATAAAGTCCATAAAGTCAAAAGTTGTGGATTTGTTTTTTTTCGTTTTTCTTTTACTTTATTGTTTTAAATTTCATTGCCACTCAAGTTTCTAAAATTTGGGGGTTTGAGTGGCGATGAAATTTTGAAAAACAATATTTATTTCCTTTCGTATTTTGCGAAGGGGAGGAGGGGGAGAAATGGAAAAGACAGAGAAGAGAGACAGAAAATTTGAAAGCCTCCTGCGTGAGGCTACAGGGGATCCAAATCTTTGGGTTCCTGGAGTTGGCAACGGAGGAATTGAGGGTGTTCTTGATGCCCTCAATTCTTTAGACGATACGGATATAATCCGTATCGTTAGGGGAGGAGACAAAGCCAAATCCACCGAAGCGGTGGATTTGGAGAAGGAACTTTCCAGAATAAGGGAAGGGATTGAGAGTCAGGAGGCAGGGTGTGGCTCTGCCTATGATATTCTCTATTACGCGTATGCTAATGCGTACGGCGAGGTCTGTCACCTCGCGCGAAAAATAAAAAAGGAGGGGTGCAAATGAATTTTTTTCAAATTGATCCGCGACCTGTTGGTCGCGAGGCAAATGAAAAGTTTTTTTCTGAGAACAATGATGTTCTCGGGATTGAGGTCACCATTTCCCAATGGGCTGAAAAATGTTCAATGGGAAATTTGGATCATCATGGCTCACAAGATACGGCAGAAACGCCGTCGGCTTGTGAGCAAGCCGTTAAGTATGGGGCGAGTTTTTTTGGTCGCCCTTGTTGCGGTGGTGGTTGGGACACTTATTCGTGTCCTGATTGTGACGGTGGCGAAGGTCCTCCAGTCGCGCCAAAAGCCATGATTACGGTTCGTCCTGATGCGGACTCCGTGACTGCTATGGCGGTTATATCCTCTTGTCTTTTGGGACAAGTAATTGACCGCGATCTTGTTAAAATGATCGGAGAGTTTGACCGGCTTGGTCCACAAGCCGAGCAACGTGATGATAGAGTTGTCGCCATTGCCCGAGTTTCCGCAGATTTCAAGCGTTCGCTCGCAGAGCGAGTCGCTTGGGTGCAGGGGCTGCTCGCTGGAAATAGTGAGCAGATGGCTGAGGTTGCAGAGCTGGTTGACGCTCGCAATCGCGAGTATGACGAGGCCAAAGTGGTGAGCGAAGTCGGTCTCGTCGCTGGCGGGCGGATTGCAACAGTGGTTTCGTCGCATCGTTTTGCGACCAATTTGGGTTATGAGTATGCGACAGTTGTCGTAGCTCAAAACCCTAAAATGCCTGTGGATTTTGATCTATCACAGGGGACATATAACAAATTCACGGTGTGCCGATATAATTCGCACACACCGTGCGATTTGCCAACAGCCCTTGCTGAGTTCCAGACATTAGAACCTGGCTGGGGTGGTAGAGGAGATATTTTTGGTTCTCCTCAAGGAGTAAGTTCGCGACTTTCTCTCAATCAAGTGGTTGAGGTGGTTGCAAAACATCTTTATTAGATCTGTATTATTCGGGGAATTTGCGTAAGCAAATTCCCCACAGTTCAACCGGTGAAGCTTGCAAAGTTCAGCAAGCTTCACCCTATTATTGAGATTTTAATCAAATGCGGAAGCGTTGCGAAAAAAACGCCAACTTTCGCGGACATTGAAATTTCATAGTAGTAAAATCTACTTGGACGCGTCGCGTCCAAGTAGAGGGAGTTCTTTAAAAATTGAATAATACAGATTAAAAGAGTCAAAAGTCCATAAAGTCCATAAAGTCCATAAAGTCCATAAAGTCTATAAAGTCTATAAAGTCCATAAAGTCCATAAAGTCTATAAAGTCTATAAAGTCTATAAAGTCCGTAAAGCCCATAAAGTCTATAAAGTCCGTAAAGTCGAAAGTCGTGGATTTGTTTTCTTTCTTTTTTGTTTCTATTTGATATTTAAATTTTATTAAAGTTTTATTTATATAATTATATTTATCTTTTTTTGATTCAATAGAAATTTCTATTTTATTATTGGCTTGCAAAAAGTTCTCCATGTCCCCTATACTACTAATGTTTGTAGTGTTCGTAATGATATTCATAACACCATTATTTTAAACACTTCATTCATTTATGCTAATGGCCTCTTTTCAGGGGTCATTTGCATTAGAATGGTAATTCATTTGAGGGGACATTTTGTATTGGACAAGACTATCAGATGCGGGGTGCTTTGAAATTTGTTATAATACTTTTTATGTTAGCAAAAGAAATACGACAAAAATATTTGGAATTTTTTAAGGGGAAAGGGCATTCAATTATACCCAGTGCTTCACTTATCCCTGAAAACGATCCGACGACTTTATTTACAGGATCAGGAATGCAAGCAATAGTCCCTTATTTATTGGGAAAAAAACACCCAGAGGGGACAAGAGTGGTGAATTCTCAAAAATGTTTTAGGGCAATTGATATTGAAAATGTCGGAGATAATCGTCATACCACTTTTTTTGAGATGCTTGGAAATTGGTCATTGGGTGATTATTTCAAAAAAGAGCAGATTGAATGGATGTTTGAATTTTTAACTAAAGAATTAAAACTTGATCCAAACAGAATATACGTCTCTGCTTTCAGGGGAGATGAAAAGATAGGTATTCCAAAGGATGAAGAAGTTGTTAAATTATGGCAAGAAAGATTTGATAATATAGGGATAGAAGCCAAAGTTGTTGATATGGCTGAAAAAAATGGAATGCAAAGAGGAAGAATTTTTTATTATGATGATAAAGAAAATTGGTGGTCTAGATCAGGAACTCCGAATCAAATGCCTGTGGGGGAACCAGGAGGACCTGATTCGGAAATGTTTTGGGATTTCGGTGCAGATTTAAAAATTCATGAAAACTCACCATATAAAGATAGTCCTTGTCATCCTGCTTGTGATTGCGGGAGGTTTTTAGAGATTGGCAACAATGTTTTTATGGCATATAAAAAGATAGATTCAGGATTTGAAACACTTAAAAATAAAAATGTAGATTTCGGAGGTGGTTTGGAAAGAATGGCAGCAGCGGTTTTAGATAATCCTGATGTTTTTATGGGAGATTTGTTTTTAGGTATGAGAAAAAAGTTGGAAGAAATGACAGGCAAAAAGTATGGAGAAAATGAAACTGAGACGAGATTGTTTAGAATAATTATGGACCATATCAGAGGAGCGACATTTATTCTTGGTGATGATAAAGGGGTTGCTCCTTCCAATACTGATCAGGGTTATATCGTTCGCCGTTTATTGAGGCGGGCAATTCGGTATGGAAAACAATTGGGAATTGAAAAGGAATTTTGGACCGCTGAAATCGCCAAAATAGTAATCAGCGATTATGAAGAAATTTATCCGGAATTAAAACGCAATGAAAATTTTATTTTGGAACAATTGAAAAAAGAGGAATTGCAATTTTCAAAAACTTTGGAAAAAGGGTTGAAAATGTTTGACCGTTTAATTTCAAATTTTACTTCGTCTGATAAAACAACTCAGCTTGAAATTAGCGGTAAAGATTTTTTTGATTTATTTCAAACTTACGGTTTCCCTTTTGAGATGGTAATTGAGGAAATAAAAAATAGAGGTTTTTTGGTTGATGAAGAAGGAATGTTTAATTCTTTTTGTGAAGAAAAGAAAAAAGAATTTGAAGAAGAAATGAAAAAGCATCAAGAACTTTCGCGGACCGCTTCGGCGGGAAAATTCAAGGGCGGGCTGGTGGACGCTTCGGAAGCAACGACCAAATTACATACCGCGGCACATTTGCTTTTGGCGGGGTTGCGAAAAGTCTTGGGGGACAGTGTTGAACAAAAAGGAAGCAATATCACGGCGGAACGCTTGCGATTTGATTTTTCTTATTCAGAAAAAATGACGGATGAACAAAAACAAAAAGTTGAAAATTTGGTCAACGAAGCCATTGGTAAAAATTTGCCAGTGCTATGCGAAGAAATGTCTTTGACAAAAGCGAAAGAAAAAGGCGCGCTTGGCGTCTTTAATTCCAAATATGGCGAACGAGTGAAAGTTTATAAAATTGCGGACACGGATAATGCCGAAATTTTTTCGTATGAAATTTGCGGGGGTCCGCATATCGTAAACACGGGGCTTTTGGGTCAATTCAAAATCAAAAAAGAAGAAAGTAGCAGCGCGGGTGTGCGCCGAATAAAAGCGGTGTTGGAATAAAACTTTTTTTATTTTATTTTCTTGTTTGTTTGTGCTAAAATGAAGAAATAAATTTATTAATTATTATTATAGTTATAGTTAGTCAAAAATATTATTATGATAAACAAAAAAACATTACAGGACGTAACTCCTCCGCAAAGGTCAATCCAAGATATTCCCATTCCTGATGATAAAAACAAAAAGCCAAGACTCGCGCATAAAAATACGAGATTATCGGGCAAGAAAAAAACAAATTGGAAAAAGTTTCTAATGTTGATGGTGGTGTTGATTTTGCTTGGCTTCTTTTTATTTTTGTTGATGGTTTCAAGCGTGGTTGTGACGGTACATCCGCATTATGTGGAACAGAGAACAGACGCCAGTTTTATTGCCGTTTCTGAAAAAGAAACAGGCGGTGTGCCTTTTGATATAATTATGCTGGATGAGACAGGCGAACGAACTACCGCAGTGGCGAGCGAGGAAGAGGTCAATGAAAAAGCGAGCGGGAGTATTTTGGTTTTTAATGATTTCGGAACGGCGACGCAACGGCTTATAAAAAATACGCGTTTTGAAACTCCCGAGGGTTTGGTGTATCGCGTGCAAGAATCAATAATTGTTCCTGGACAAACAAAGGACAGTACCGGAAAATTAATTCCCGGAAGCATTGAAGTGGTGGTTTATGCCGACCAACCGGGGGAAAAATATAATATTGGATTGTTTGATTTTACCATTCCGGGATTTAAAGGTTCCGCTCAATATGATAAATTTTATGCTCGTTCCAAAACCGCAATGGCAGGCGGTTTCAAGGGAGTGAAAAAAATCGCGTCCGAGGAAGATGTGGAAAAAACTAGAGCGGAATTGACGCAAGAGCTTACGCAAAAATTAACTGAAACAATTAAATTACAAATTCCCGATAATTTTATTTTATATGATGACGGAATTTTTACGGAGTCAAAATTTATGGGGACGGGTGATTTGGAAGACGGGGTCGGAGTTAAAGAAAAAGTGAGCGTGTATGCCATTGTTTTTGATAAGAAAAATTTGAGTAAATATATTGCCGAACAAACAGTGAGTGAATATGAAGGGGGCGACATTATAATTTCCAATTTAAATGAATTGGCTTTTGAGATAAAAAATAAGACACAAGCCAAACCTTGGGTGGAGGGTCGTTTTGTTTTTTCCTTGAAAGGCAAGACTGATTTTGAATGGTTGTTTGACGCTGAAAAATTAAAAAATGACTTTGTGGGGCGACTCAAAAGCGACACAGATAGTATTTTGTCTAAATATAAAAGTATAGAATTGGCTACGGTGGTAATTAAACCATTTTGGAAAAGTTCTTTCCCGCGTAGCACTGGTAAAATTGAAATAGTGAAAATACTTGAAAAATAACTATTATTTTGTTAGAATGAATTCACGTTGATAATGGAAAAAAAAGAAGAACAATTTATTGAAGGGACGGTGGTTGAAGCTTTGCCCAACACTCTTTTTTATGTGGAAGTGGGTTTGAATGGCGAACATAAAGAAAAAGAGAAAAAATTAGTATATTTATCCGGAAAAATGAGGATACACCGGATTAAAGTATTAGTGGGCGATGTGGTGAAAATCAAAGTGGACCCTTACGGGGGTCGCGGGAGAATAGTGCAAAGATTAAAATAACAATGAAAGTAAAATCATCAGTTAAAAGAATATGTGTAAAATGCAAAACTATTCGCAGAAATGGAAGAGTGCGTGTTATTTGCGAAAACCCGAGACATAAACAAAGACAAAGGTAAATTGAGTCAAAAGTTGAAAGCCCATAAAGTTCATAAAGTGAAAAATCGCAAAGTGATTTTTCCAAAAAGGACTTTCTACTTTACAGACTTTAGACTAATTATATATTATGAAAATTTCAGGAATTACAATACCGGATAAAAAAAGATTGGAAATAGGGCTCACCGTTTTGTTTGGTGTGGGTCGGGCGCGCGCACATAAAATTTTAGACAAGGCTAGTGTTGAGTATGGGAAAAAACCAAAAGATTTGATTATTGACGATGAAAATGCTATAAGAAAAATCGTGGAAAGTTATAAATTGGAGGGAAATTTAAAAAGAGAAGTGAGTGGTAATATTAAAAGACTGATTGATATAAAATCATATAGGGGGTCAAGACATAATAAAAGATTGCCCAGTCGAGGACAAGGAACCAGGACGAACGCCAGAACAATGCGGGGCAAAAAGAAAACAATGGGTTCGGGCAGAAAAAAGGAGGATAAGAAGTAATAAATAAAAGACAAGGTAGGGGGGAAAAATCGCTTTGCGATTTTTCCCCCAATAGCTATAAACTATAAGCTATAAACTAACTCGCTAAACAACAATTATGGGAAAAAAACGAATTATCAAAAAAACAGGAAAATCAGGAGCTGGAAAGCAGAGTGCTTTGAAGTCTCGCTTTTTGGCGCGCGGTTCCAAAAGAAAATTAGAAACAGGCATTTTGCATATTTGTTCTTCTTATAATAACACCAGAGTATCTTTGACTGACACGAGCGGAAATTTGGTTTGTTCTTCGTCCAGTGGAGCACTTGGATTCAGAGGCGCCAAAAAAGGAACTCCTTTTGCGGCGGCAAAAATCGGCGAATTGATTGGCGATATGGCGAAAACAATGGGCGTAAAAAATGCGAATGTGATTGTGAAAGGAGTGGGTGCTGGAAGAGAATCGTCAATCAAAGGTTTTGTTTCTCGCGGAATTCATATAGAATCCATAAGAGATATGACGCCTATTCCGCATAATGGACCAAGGCCGAAAAAACCGAGAAGAGTTTAAAACACGAGAACATTAAAACAAAAGGAGAAAAATTGGCGGAGCCAATTTTTCTCCTAAAAGCTAATTACTAAAAACTATAAGTTAAAACAATGATTATAAAAACAAAATATAAATTATGCAGAAGGTTGGGGGCAAGTCTTTTTGAAAAAACTCAAACTCCCAAATACGCTTTATCCGAGGCAAAAAAGAGCGGAAATAAGCGATTAAAAAGAAGAAAGATGCTTTCCGAATACGGTTTGCAATTGATTGAAAAACAAAAATTACGATTCGCTTACGGCATCAGAGAAAAACAATTATATCGTTATGTGAAGGAATCTTTGACAAAAAAAGATGCTAATCCGATGGATGTTTTGTTTTCCAGATTAGAGAGAAGATTGGATAATGTTGTTTATAAATTGGGCTTGGCTCCAACCAGAGCTATGGCAAGACAATTGGTATCGCATGGGCATATTTTGTTGAATGGTAAAAAACTGTCCATTCCGTCGGCTGAGGTGAAAATCGGGGATAAAATCACCATCCGCAAAGGCAGTTTGGACAAAACAATGTTTTCTGATTTGAAAGAGAAGATGGCGAATAATATATCGGTTGATTGGCTGAGTTTTGACTTGAAAAAGAAAGAGGGAAAAGTAATAGGAAATCCCATATTAGGGGACCAAGAAATTTTTGATTTCAAATCAATAATGGAATTTTACGGTCGTTAAAGATATAATTCACGGGTCTTTAATTTGCAAAAATCATAAAAATAATGTATGATTAGCGTTATTATTTTTAATAATTTAACAAGTAAAAGGTGAAAAGTAAAAAGTAAAAAAATTGCGACTAAATCAATCAAAATAAAATTTTGCTTGAGATGGCAAGTTTTTTACCAAAAATAAAAATTACTCAATAACCTAAAAAAATCACTATGTCTGAATATAATATCCTTTTGCCATCAAAGCCAAAAATAGTTAAGGAAGAAAAATTCAAAGGGCTTTATCAAATAGACGGATTATATCCGGGGTATGGTCATACTTTGGGTAATTCGTTAAGGCGAATAATTTTATCGTCTTTGCCGGGGACAGCGGTTACTTCCGTTGAAATTGAAGGTGTGAGCCATGAATTTTCTACCATTGAAGGAATAAAAGAGGATGTTATAAGAATATTGTTAAATATTAAAAAACTCAGAGTAAAATTATTGACAGACGAACCGCAAGTTTTAACTTTAAATATTAAAGGCATAAAAGATGTAACAGTGGCGGATATAGACAAAAATGGACAAGTGGAAATTTTAAATTTAGAACAAGACATCGCTTCATTAACAAGCGCAAAAAGTTTTCTGAACGCGAAGATAACCGTTAAAAAAGGATTGGGTTACAGAAGCAAAGAAGACCAATCGGAAGAACGAACAAATATCGGGATGATGATTTTGGACGCTTCTTTTACGCCAATCAGACGAGTGAGTTATGAAGTGGAAAATATGCGTGTTGGCGACCGAACTGATTTCAATCGTTTGCAAATTTTTATAGAAACAGATGGAACTATACCGCCCAGAGAAGCTTTAGAAAATTCCATCACAATAATGATAAAACAATTATCGGCAATAGTTGGTTTTGAAGAGGAAAAAGCCGGTATTTCAGAGGCGGAAAAAGGCGTCGCGAAAAAACACAAAGTTAGCGGTGACGGTGATGAAAAAATAAAAGTGGATACGGATTTTTTGAAAACCAGGATTGATTCGTTGGGCTTGTCTTTGCGAACGAGCAACGCTTTGTCTGGAGCAAGTATAAGGACGGTGGGGGGATTGGTCAAGAAAACAGAAGAGGAGTTATTGGATATTGAAGGTTTGGGCGCAAAAGGAATTCAAGAAATTAAAAGGGCGTTAAGCGATTTCGGGGTTATCTTGAAGCAAAGTTAATTTTAAGTTAATTGCCTTTTGACGGTATAAAAATAAATCATTATGAGACACCACAATACAAACAGAAAATTTGGCAGAGTTAAAAAACAAAGAGAAGCTCTTTTGCGTTCTTTGGCGGTGTCGCTTATTGATAAAGGCAAAATAAAAACAACGGAAGCCAAGGCGAAAGAATTGCGACCGTTTGTTGAAAAACTTATTACCAGAGGCAAAAAAGATTCAATTTTTTCAAGAAGATTGCTTTTGGCGAAATTGGGAGACGGGAATGTCAAGGTGGTTAAAAAATTGATTGAGGAATTAGCGGTGGGGTATAAAGAACGGATGGGGGGTTATACCAGAATTACCAAATTGACTTTCAGAGAGGGTGATGGAAGTCCGATGGCGCAAATTGAATTTGTGTAATGGTTTAGCTTATAGGGAATTAGTTTGTAGCTTATAGGGAAAAATTCGCGAAGCGAATTTTTCCCCTAAAAGTTAATCTCCTATAAGCTAACCCGCTAACCCGCTAAACTAAAAAATATGGAATATAAAATAGACGCAAAAGGAGAAAAATTGGGACGATTGGCTTCAAAAATAGCCATTTTGTTGATGGGAAAAAACAAGGCGGATTTTGCAAAAAATGTCGCGACAGATGTCAAGGTAAGTGTTTCCAATGTTTCCAAACTTGATATTTCAAAAAAGAAGATGGGGGAGAAAGAATATCAACATTATTCCGGATACCCGGGCGGTCGCCGAGTTGAAAATATGGAAAAAGTGATTCAAAAAAAAGGTTATGCGGAAGTGTTAAAAAAAGCCGTGCGAGGTATGCTTCCTGTAAATAAATTAAGACCGATTATGTTGAAGAATTTAATAATTACCGAATAATTAAAGACTGATTTTAAAATATGACAACAAAAACAATTACAAAAAAGAATAGATATTTGGAAGCGGTTGGCAGAAGAAAAACCGCTATTGCGCGTGTGAGAATGACAGAAGCGAGCAAAACTTCTTTTGTGATAAATGGTTTAAAACTATCAGAATATTTTCCTGTGAGCGATTTGCAAGCGATTATTCAAGACGCTTTCAAGACATCAAAAGTGGGGACTAAATTTTCAGTGTCTGTTTTGGTTAAAGGCGGAGGTATTAATTCTCAAGCGGAGGCGATTAGACACGGTATTGCGAGGACGCTGTTATTGGTGGATGAGGAATTCAAAAAAACTTTAAAAAAAGCGGGATTTTTAAAAAGAGATTCGCGAATGAAAGAACGAAAGAAATTCGGTCTTAAAAAAGCGCGCAAAGCTCCGCAGTGGAATAAACGATAATAAGATAAATTATAAATAATAAACAAATTATAATCTCAAAATTCAAAATCAAAAAGTTTGAGATTTTGAATATTGGAATTTTGGATTTGTTTGGAATTTGTAATTTTTAGTGACGGATTTTGGCTTCGCCAAAATCCGTCATTAAAAATTGAAAATTGAGGATTTTTTAATCATTATGTCTAAAGAAATCAAAAAAACTGAAAATATGGAGGAAGAAACTAATTTTGATGATGCGGTTGATGATGTCATTATTGAATCTGAGAATGAAGAGATAAATTCTTTGGGAGACAAAACCGCCAACAAATTAAGAGAAAAATTGAAGACAATCACGGCTGAAAAACAAGAATATTTGGCGGGGTGGCAAAGAGCGCGAGCGGATTTGATAAACGCAAAAAAAGAATTTAACGAGGAAAGGGTTAAAATGCTCAAATTTGCCAACGCTGATTTAATCACGCAAATTATTCCGGTTTTGGACAGTTTGGAAATGTCTTTTGCGAGTGGAAAAACCGATGATGTAGAAAATTTCAAAGAATGGGTGACAGGCGTAAAACATATTTATTCTCAATTGCTCGCAATTCTCAAAGAAAATGGGGTGGAGCAAACAGAACCGCTCAATGAAAAATTTGATCCCGCTTTGCACATCGCGATGGAAAATATAAAAATTGACGACGAACAAAATAATGGTATAATAATGGAAGTTATCCAAAAGGGGTATTCTCTGAATGGAAAAATTATAAGAGAAGCCAAAGTTAAAGTTGGAGAGTTTCAAAAATAGGGGATTTTTGAAGTTGTCGCAACTTCAAATTATTAGTTAATTTTTTGAAAAAATATGAGTAAAATATTGGGAATAGATTTGGGAACAACAAATTCCGCTATGGCGATTATAGAAGCCGGCGAAGCTAAAATTATTGAAAATGCCGAAGGAGCGAGAACGACTCCGTCTATTGTTACCATTTCAAGAACGGGCGAAAGATTGGTGGGGCAATTGGCAAAAAGACAAGCGGTTACTAATCCTCAAAATACAATTTCCTGCATAAAAAGATTTGTTGGTCATAAATTTGAAGATGCGGAAGTTCAGAAAGACAAAAAAACCGTCTCTTATGAAATAAATAAATCGGCGACTGGCGGAGTGGAAGTGAAAATGGGAGATAAAAATTATCGTCCGGAAGAAATTTCGGCGATGATTATTCAAAAACTGAAAGCGGATGCGGAAGCGAAAATCGGAGAAAAAATAACCGAAGCGGTTATTACGGTGCCCGCTTATTTTAACGACTCGCAAAGAAAAGCGACAAAAGACGCCGGTCAAATTGCCGGACTGAATGTCAAAAGGATTATTAACGAACCGACGGCGGCAGCGTTGTCATACGGCTTTAACAAAAAGAATGACCAGCAAATTGTTGTGTTTGATTACGGGGGTGGAACTTTTGATGTGTCGGTTTTGGAGGTGAGTGACGATACAGTGGAGGTAAAATCAACAGACGGCGATAGCCATATGGGCGGGAAAGACATTGACCAAAAAATTATCAGATGGATTATAGACGAATTTAAAAAAGAAAGCGGAATAGATATCAGCAAGGACCCCCTGGCGTTGCAAAGATTGGACGAATCGGCTGAAAAGGCCAAGATGGAACTTTCCACCGCTATGGATTCGGAAATAAATATTCCTTTTATTACTTCTGACTCTGAAGGTCCCAAACATCTTTTGAAAAAAATAACTCGCGCTAAATTGGAAGAATTGGCCGGTGAGTATATTGAGAGAGCGATTGAAATAACCAAAAAAGCCGTGAAAGCGTCTTCTTTCGCCATTGGAGATATTGATGAGATTATTATGGTGGGAGGACAAACAAGAATGCCCGCCATTCAAAAAGCCGTAAAAGAATTATTCGGAAAAGAACTTAATCAATCAATCAATCCCGATGAGGTGGTTGCGACCGGCGCCGCTATTCAGGCAGGCATTTTGCAAGGCGAAGTTAAAGATATTTTGCTTTTGGATGTGATCCCTCTTTCCTTGGGAATTGAAACGATGGGGGGTGTTGCCACCAAATTGATAGACAGAAACACGACCGTGCCGACATCAAAATCTCAAATATTTTCCACCGCCGCCGACAACCAACCGTCGGTGGAGGTGCATGTTATACAAGGGGAAAGGTCTATGGCGATAAATAATAAAAGTTTAGGACGGTTTATTTTAGAAGGCGTAATGCCAGCGCCCAGAGGTCTTCCACAAATTGAAGTAAGTTTTGATATTGATGCTAACGGTATTTTGAATGTAAAAGCCAAAGACAAAGCCAGCGGAAAAGAGCAATCAATTAAAATAGAAGCCAGCTCAGGTTTGTCGGAAGATGAAATTGAAAAAATGAAAAAGGACGCTGAATTGCACGCCGAAGATGATAAAAAGAAAAAAGAAGGGATAGAAATAAAAAATTCAGCCGAACAACTTATTTATGCCGCCGAAAAAGCTCTCAAAGAAAATGAAACCAAAATTTCCGAGGAGATTAAAACTGATGTGAACGTAAAAATAGAAGCTTTGCGAAAAATCAAAGACAGCGAGGATTTGGACGCGGTCAAAAAGGGGACTGAGGAACTTTCAACCGCTATGCAAAAAATTGGTGAAGAAGTGATGAAGAAAATGCAAGAAGAACAGGCCAAACAAGCGTCGGCTACGGCGAAACAAGCAAGCGACAAATCTCAAGATACAGGAAAAACTGATGATAATGTCCGTGATGCTGAATATAAACCGGTCGATGATGCAGACAAAAAAGACGAAGGAGGGGAAGACAAAAAAGAATAAAGATATAATTATATAAGGTATGTTTGATAAATTCATAGAAAAATTTTTAAACAAAAAGAATTTGACTGCTTCCAATCAATTTGATTGTATCAAAATACAATGAAAAAAATAAATTTAAAAAATGCGGTGTGGAAAGAAGGTCATTATTTTATGGCTTGGAATTTGAATACCAGTGTTTCAAGTTTTGGCGAGACGAGGAAAACCGCGATAGCAAGTTTCAAAGAAGCGCTGGAATTGTATTTTAAGATATGCCTTTTTCTAAAATAGCAAAGGTGGAAAGACCCGATATTGTTTCTTATTGTATGAGCTATGCCTAGACCAATTTTGTTAAGAACAATTATCAAAACTTAATTTGCAAAAACTTCCATGTGAGAGTATTATTAAATTAATTATTTTAATTTTTAATTCAATATGAATAAAGACTATTATACAATTTTAGGGGTTGAAAAAAACGCCACAAAAGTTGAAATAAAAAAGGCCTTTCACAAACTTGCTCATAGGCACCATCCCGATAAAAAAGGCGGGGACGACGCAAAATTTAAAGAAGTTAGCGAAGCGTATTCCGTGCTTTCGGATGATAAAAAAAGGTCTGAATATGACGCCTACGGAAAAGTTTTTGGCGGAAGCGGAGCCGGAACTGGCAGAGGAGACGCCAACGCTGGATGGGGAGGTTTTTCTGGTTTTGGTCAACAAGCTCAAGGATTTGATTTTGATTTGGGAGATATTTTTGGAAATATTTTTGGCGGAGGTGAAAGACAAGTTAGAAGAGGAAATGATATTTCCATTGATATTGAAATATCTTTTGCCGATTCCATTTTCGGCGTAGAAAGAAAAGTGTTAATTACTAAAAATTCCGCTTGCGATGAATGTAATGGTTCGGGAGCAAAAAAAGGAACGGAAATGGAAACTTGTTCAGCTTGCAACGGCAATGGAAAAATTTACGAAACCAAACGCTCATTTTTAGGGGCGTTTTCAAGCGTAAGAATGTGCGATAAATGTTACGGGAAAGGTAAGACACCTAAAGAAAAATGTAAAGTTTGCAGAGGAACAGGTGTTGTTCGCAAACAAGAAACTATTGTTATTCAAATTCCCGTCGGCATCAATAATGGCGAGATGATTCGTTTGGTTGGCGCGGGCGAGGCTATTTCAAGAGGGGTAACCGGTGATTTGTATGTTAAAATTCACATAACACCTCATCCTGATTTCAAAAAAGAAGGAATAAATTTGATAATAAATTTGGGAGTGAAATTGTCCGACGCTTTACTGGGTGCGGAATATACCGTGGAAACATTAGATGGAAAAATAAAAGTTAAAATTCCTAAAGGCGTTACTCACGGAGAAATGTTGAGAATAAAAAACAAAGGAGTGCCGGTGAACGAACAACGCCGAGGTGATTTGCTAATTAAATTAAATATAAAATTACCAACTAAACTTTCTCGCAAAGCCAAAACAATCGTGGAAGAATTAAGGAAAGAAGGTATTTAGTTTTTGTGATATGATATTGCGATACAAGCGTATTCCCGTTAAAATTACATATAATAATTATGAAAGATATAAAAGCGGTATTTAAATCATTGGGACAATTTTGGTTTCTCTCACCAGAAGTTTTGTTTGATATTTATAAAGAATCCAACACGGCGAAAAAACCAGCGGGCGCGACGACCTGTTTAAATGTGTATAAACAATTTTATAAGTAATTTCAAATAATGACAGATTTTGGTTTAATAAAAATTAAAAAATTATGTTAAGAAAAAGATTAATTTCAGGAGTGAAGCCGACGGGGCGACCGCATCTGGGCAATTATTTTGGGGCGATGAAACAATTTGTTGATTTGCAAGATAAATACGCAAGCCATATTTTTATCGCTGATTATCACGCTTTAACCACGATGCAAGTGGCTGTGGAAATGCGACAAAACATTTTGGATATCGCGTTGGATTATTTGGCGATCGGGCTTGAACCGGAAAAAGTGGTTTTGTTCAAGCAATCGGATGTTCCGCAGGTTACGGAATTGACGTGGATTTTTAATTGCATTACCGCGATGCCATATTTGGCGCGTGCTCATGCTTTCAAAGACGCTGAAGTAAAAAATAAAGAAATAAATGTCGGGCTTTTTGATTATCCTGTTTTGATGGCGGCAGATATTTTAATTCAAGACAGCGATGTTGTGCCGGTCGGCAAAGACCAAAAACAACATATAGAATATGCGCGCAATATCGCGGAAAAATTTAATCGAATTTTTGGCGAAACTTTTAAATTGCCGGAAGCGCGAATTTTAGAGGATGTTGAAACAGTGCCCGGAATTGACGGCAGAAAGATGAGTAAATCTTATGGTAATACCATTGAACTTTTTGCGGAGGATGATGAAATTAAAAAACAAGTGATGAGCATCACCACTGATTCAAAAGATATAGCGGAACCGAAAAATCCAGAGGACTGCAATATTTTCGCGTTGCATAAATTATTCAGTTTGGCGGGGGAATTGGAGGAAATACGAAAAAAATACTTGGCGGGAGGGTTGGGCTATAAAGAATCCAAAGAAATTTTACTGAAAAATATTAAAGATTTTATCGCGCCATTGAGAGAACGCAGAAAAGCGTTGGCTGAAAATCCGGAAAAAGTTTTGGAAATGTTGAAAAAAGGCGGGGCACTCGCTCGGCAACGCGCCGAGCAAAAAATGGCGGAAGTTCGTCAAAAAATTGGGATTAATTTGACAGAAAGTTTATCTTAAGATAAACTTTAAATATAATGAAAACATTAAGTAAAGTTCCTAATCAGTTTAAGTCTGATGGGCAAAGAAAAATAATTGGTGTTAAAGAATTGAGAAATAATCTTGATAATTATATTTCTTTGGTAAGAAAAGGAAGGGTTTTTACAGTGGTAAAACGTTCCAAACCAGTTTTTAAAATTGCTCCCGTGGATGATGAAAGCCAATGGGAAACCGTTGTTGATTTTACTAAAATCAAAAAAGGAGGTGTCTCTGCAGAAGAGGTTTTGGTAGCTTTATCTCGTTTGAAAAAAAATGCATAAAATAGATAAGTTTTTATCAAAACTTAATAGAAAAAACAGAGATTCTATTGAGTTTTTAATTAAAAAAGTTCTTGAAAGAAAGTTTGATAATTTAGATAATAAAAAATTAAAAGGTTTTGAGGATATTTTTAGGGTTAGAAAAGGGACAATAAGAATTGTTTATCAAAGAAATGAAAACAAGGTTATAATCCTAGTTGTTGATAAAAGAGATGACGATACATATAATAAATTTTAAATAAAATTATGCAAAGAACATATACAAAAGATTTAAAAAACAAAATAGGAGAGGAGGTTAAAATTGCCGGCTGGGTGAATGTTCGTCGCGACCACGGCAAATTGATTTTTGTGGATTTGCGAGATATGACCGGTATGGTTCAGATGGTGGCTTTGCCGAATCACGCGGAAGCGCGCATGGTGGCGGAAAAAATTCGTCCAGAATGGGTGCTTGAAATAAAGGGAAAAATAAATAAACGCCCGGATAAAATGATAAATGCGGACGAAGACAATGGCGATATTGAAGTGGAAATTTTGGAGATAAAAATTATCAGCGAAGCGGAGACTCCGCCTTTTGATATTATGACTGATGGTCATGAGATTGGTGAGGAACACAGAATGAAATATCGTTATTTGGATTTGAGAAGACAAAGAATGCAGAAAAATATGCGAAATAGACATCAGGTCAATCAATTTATAAGAAATTATTTGACGGAACAAAATTTTGTTGAAATTGAAACTCCCGTTTTAACAAAATCCAGTCCGGAGGGCGCGCGAGATTTTATCGTTCCATCCAGATTGGAACAGGGGAAATTTTACGCTTTGCCTCAATCGCCTCAACAATACAAGCAATTGTTGATGGTTGCTGGAATGGAAAAATATTTTCAAATTGCTCGTTGTATGAGAGATGAAGACACGAGAGGCGACAGACAAGCGGAGTTTACTCAATTGGATATTGAAATGAGTTTTATTAAACAAGAAGATGTTTTGAATATTTTAGAAAATTTATACACAAAATTGGTTGAAACTTTTTATCCCGATAAAGTAATCGCTCAAAAACCTTGGCCGAGGTTGGAATATGAAGATGCTATGAAAAAATATGGGACAGACAAACCGGATTTGCGAAAAGATAAAAATAATTCCAACGAGTTGGCTTTTGTTTGGGTTCTGAATTTTCCATTATTTGAAGAAGAAAAAAAAGACGGTCATTACGCGCCCAGTCATCATATGTTCACTATGCCTAAAGAGGAAGATATGGATAAATTAGACAGCAATCCCGCTGAGGTTAAATCTTACCAACACGATGTTGCTTTAAACGGGTTTGAAATCGCTGGTGGCAGTATCAGAATTCATAGTCCGAAAATTCAAACAAAAATTTTTGATTTGATAGGTTTTTCGGATAAAGAAAAAGAATATTTTAACCATATGCTCACGGCTTTCGCTTATGGCGTTCCTCCGCACGGAGGTATCGCTTGTGGTTTGGATAGACTGCTGGCGATTTTGGAAAATGAACCGAGCATCAGAGAAGTTATCGCTTTTCCAAAGACGGGAGAGGGGAGAGATTTGATGATGGATTCTCCGTCCGAAGTGGCGGATGAACAATTGAAAGAATTAGGAATAACGATTAAGAAAAAGGAAAAATAAAGTGGTATTTTTTTTTAAATCTTAAAAGAAAAGGCTGTTTTGCGAAAGCAAAACAGCCTTATTGAGCGTCTATTTAAATTTTGTGCAACAACTTTAACAAAATTGTTGTCTTAATTTGGGTGGCTTTCAAATATTTAGCTGTACCACCGCCCATAATTTCCCATGTCGCAAAGTGATGTACCCCCATTATTTCAAAAGAAATAGGCCTTTCCTTTGACATATAATAGCTATAGGTGTGGGTCGCATACAAATCCTCCTTATCTTTAAGATGAACAACGTCTCCTTTTTGCAAAGGTGTGTCTGTCTCAATATAAATATGATCCTCTTCATTTTTTTTGAATTCGGTTCCTTTGCAAACAAGTTTAAGATTATTATTCTCTATTATTACTCCACTATAATGATATTTTTCACTCACTTTTCTACCTCCTTTTTTAAAATAATTTATTATTTTTTGAATTACAAAGCTAATTTTGCAATTCAAAATTACTGGAAAAGGACA
>JBDRMF010000026.1:0-8722 GCA_043812415.1 Patescibacteria group bacterium
ACGCGCAACGCGTAACGCGTAACAAAATTAATTACGTTATGCGGCGTTATGCGTTCCACACTATGCGTTATGCGAGTTGGACGATTAGCTCAGTTGGCTAGAGCATCTCGTTTACACCGAGAGGGTCGTAGGTTCGAGTCCTACATCGTCCACCAAATTGAATTTGAAGCGGTAGCCGCCTCGGCCGCGCCCGCGGCGCGGGGGTAGGGGGGGCGGTTTTGGAGGGAATTGCCAAGGTTTTTTGAAATCAATTTCCAATTTTCCCGCCGCAAGGCGGCGGTTCGAGCCGATTTTTTTGAGAAAATTTTTCATCTCCGAAAAATTTTCTTGCAAAGCGAGATTTTTAGCTTGGTTGGCTTCCAAAATCCAGTTTCGGGTGAGTTCGAGCCAATGATTTCCTTTTCGCTCAAAATCCGACAATTTTTCCTCTTTTGTTTTCTTTTCCGCCATTAGGGCGTTTTTTGTTTGCTGAAATTCCGCCAGTTCCAACGCTTCGGAAAGGTAAGCGTCCGTTAATCTTTCCAATTTGGCTTTAATGGTGGAAATTTCTTTTTTGAGATTTTGAGCGAAAAGGTCTGATGTTTGGCGGTTCTCGTTTTCCCATTCTTTCAATTTATCCAAATATCTTTCCCGCCAAACATCTGGCAAAGAAACTTTTTGACAATTCTCTTTTACTTGCTCGGCAAAATTTTCTTCCCGCAAAAAGCGGTGTTGAGAACATTTTTGAATTTTGCTTTTTCTGGTGCAAAAATAATAAACATATTCTCTGCCGCTCTTTTTGATTTTTCTGTCAGCCGTTACGCAATATCCGCATTCGCCGCACCTCGCAAAATTTAAAAACAAAAATTCCTTTTTCTCTTTCCGCTTTTTGCGGGGCTTGCCGTTGTCTTTTAACGCTTGCTGGATTTGGTCAAAAAGTTTCTTTGCAATCATTGGCTTATGCGATCCTTGATGCACTTCGCCACGATATTGAAAATGCCCGTAGTAAAAAGGATTTTTCAAAATATGTTCAACGCTGGAAAGGTGCAAAGGTTTGCCCGTTTTGCCAACCAAGCCAAGAGAAAACATTTTGCCTTGAATTTTTGTTAAAGTGTATTCGCCGGTGGCAAAAGCCCGCAAAATTTCTTTTACTTTGTTAAAAGTTTTCCTGTCAGGTTCAATAGTTCTCAAACGAGGTTCGTTGAAATATCCGAGAGGGGCTTTTGCCGAAAGTTCGCCTCGCCTGATTTTTTGCCTAATTCCTCGCAAAATATTTTCTCTTAAATTGTCGGTGTAGTATTTTGCTTGTCCAAAAGCGACACTTAACATGAATTTTCCTTGAGGTGTCGCTTCAAACCAAAATGTGGGGAATTTTAGCGATCTAATTTTCAAAGTGTCCACCAAATAAATAACTCGCCCTCCGTCAACGCTGTTTCTCGCCAATCTGTCTGGATTCCACGCTAAAATTCCCTCGGCGTTTCCTTTTTCAATTTCCGAAAGCATTTGATTAAATTTTTCTCTGCCCGGCTCTTTGGCGGTTTTGCTCTCGGTATATTCGCGGACGATAAAAAGCCCGTTTTGTTTGGCAAACTCTCGTAATTCGGCAAGCTGAGCTTCTATGCTCAAAACTTGTCTTTCTTCGTCCTCGCTTGATTTTCGGCAATAGATGAAATATTTAATCATAAAATTATTTGTTTAATTGTAATTGAAAAAGGAAACGCCACACCGACAATTTAATAAAATCTCGCTTTGCCTTTCGCCAAAGGCGAAAGAAAAAAAATCGGCTCATTGCCCTTCGGGCAATACAAATTTCATTTGTGAACCGCCGCCTTGCGGCGGGACGGCTGGAAATTGATTTCAAAAAACCCTTTGATTTGCTCGCAAAACTGCCCGCCGAAGCCCGAGCCGCAGGCGAGGGCGAGGCGGAACATTCCTCAAATTCGTTATGGTGGTGTTTGTTGGACGAAATCCGAACTTTCTTTGAGCAAAATCCAGAGGATTTTGCGGACTGAATCCCGTCCAGCGTTTCCGCCCGCCTCCGCTTCGCTTCGGCGAGCAAAACAGAAAAATTTTCTCTACATTTTTTTAATCGCCTGCCCCCAAAATTTTTTTCAATTAAGGAAACGAAAATTTTTCTGTTTTGATATTCTGCTAACGCAGAATTGCGGAAACGCTTCCCACCCCATTGTCCGCCTTCGGCGGACGGGCAAGCGGGCAAAAATTCATTTTCCCCACACCCCTTTTTCTTTTTGCCCGCTTGCTTTCGGGCTTCGCCCGATTTTTTTTCGGCGGGAATTTATTTACGGATTTTTAATCAACTTTATCAATTCACCAATTGATGAATTGAGCTCCTGCGGAGTATATTCGCCGTTGATTGTATTCTCTGGGTGATGAATTGAATTTCTTACAAAAGTCATCAATGTAACATCTTCCGATTGTTGAGCTTGTCCATTTACAATTTTAGCCCATTTTTTTGACTTTGTAATGCCCTTGCTTACAAAATATGTTTCAGCTTGCTCAATTGTATATTTTTGTTGCGTTTCTTGTATATGTCCGTAAAGCTCGTTATGAAATTCAACCGTTGGCAAACCGTATGCGGAGTAATTTATTTCGCCCCACGACGGACTCCATGGGAAAAGCCCAAACTGCGAACCGGTATTTTCAACCACAATTCCATCAGCGGTGTTTTTTGTAATCAATAATTCAATTTGAGAATTTTTTAAACAATTCTTGAAAAAGTACGGCGAGTGGGTGGAAATAAAAACTTGATTTGTTTTTGAAAATTCAACTATGTATTGGACTAATTTTTCTTGTAAACGCGGGTGTAAATGAAGCTCTGGCTCGTCAATTAAAATGACAATATTCTCTTTTGAAAGGGAAGCTAAAGTTTCTAAAAATAATAAAGAAACTATCATTTCAACACCTGAACCAAGTGTTGTCACCGGCAAATCAAGTTTTTCCAGTTTTTGCGAAAGAAAAGCGTTGTTAAATGGTGCATTGCTGTCAATAAATGAAAGATCAATACTCCCAACTTCAAAATTTTTTAGTTTATCGTTTAACGCTTCAAAACTTTTTTTGATTGAAGCTTCATCAATCTTGTTTATGATTTCTTTTTCAAATGTATTTTTCTTCGCAAAAAAATTTTCCTCGCCCTCCGCAACCTCTTCGTCCCTAACCCCCTTTGAAAAACGCCAGTTAAAATCGTCAAAAACGGAAGAAATTGAAGAATTAAATCCTCGTTGCAACTGCCTTTCTCTGTTTTTTCCAAAATAAAAGCTTTTTGGAAATTCTTCTAAATCTACCCGAGGCAAAGAAAGCATCCTCTCATCAAATTGAAATTTTGTTCCGCTTTTTCTTTGTATTTCCCAACCTTTATCGTTGTCTTTTGGTCTATTTGGAATAACATAATGTGTTAATACGACAATATCGGAAAAGGCTTTGCCTGCCGCTGCCTTATCTCTTTTCTTAATCTCTAAATAAACTCCGTTGCACTCAACTTTTTGTGCGGTGTATCCGTCTGGTAACGAAGCAGTAAAATTTGTGTCAAACTCAATTTGAATAACAATTGGATCGTCAGAACCCTTATAAAAATCTGTGTGTTTTATTCTTCCCGCCAAAAAATAAGAGGAAAAAGCGTAGTTTATAGCCTCAATTATTGAAGTTTTGCCCGTGGTATTGTCACCAATAAAAATAGAAAGCTCTTTTGAATTGAGAGACTGGTTTTTTATACCCCGAAAATTGCTGATTGTTAATTTATTTATTTTCATAGCTGCTTTTTTGCAATCCTATTTTTTGCTAACTCAACATATTTTTTCTCTTTCTCAATTCCTATCCAATTTCTGCCGAGGGCTCTTGCAACGACTGCGGTTGTTCCGCTTCCTAAAAACGGATCTAAAATTAAATCGCCCTTTTTGCTTGCGGAAAGTAAAACTTGCTGAATTAGTTTAAGCGGTTTTTGCGTGGGGTGTGCTTTTATTCCATTTTCGTCTTTTAACCTTTCGGGGCCACGACAAATTTTGAAAATCCAATCCGTATCTTTCATCTGTTCGCCGTTGTTCATCTGTTTTAAAAATTCATTATTGAAGGTGTAGTTTTTGCAATTTTTATCTTTTACCGCCCAAATCAGCGTTTCGTGATTATTTGTAAATCTTCTTCCGTTAAAATTAGGCATAGCGTCAATTTTTACCCAAATCACATCATTTAAAAACCATAATCCCAAATCCTGCATAATTTTGCCAACACGGAAAATATTATGATACATTCCCATTACCCAAACTGTCCCCGTCGGCTTCAAAACTCTTTGACATTCTTTAAGCCAATTTTCTGTAAAATTGTCGTACTCTTCATAACTTTCAAATTTATCCCATTCATCATTTACGGGGATTACTTCCGTTCCATTTTCTCGCAAAAGTTTTCTATTTTTAGGCAATTGTAAATTATACGGCGGGTCGGCAAAAATTAAATCAAAAGAATTGTCGGGAAAATTTTTCAAAACTTCTATACAATCGCCATGTATAATTTCGTTTTGGGGAAGCATAAAAATTAATTTTCCAATTTTTCTTCAAGTAAATTGGAAATTGTTTTATAGATGATTTTTTCTGACGATTTTTCTTTGAAATAATCAAGTAATAATTTTAAAGTTTTCTTTTCCGGAAAAATCGTCAAAATTATTTCGTTAAAAATAATATCATCTTGAAAAATTTTTCTGTAAAGACTTGGCGACAAGTCTTTTATTTCTTCAAATGAACTTTCGGCGTCAATATCAAAATTTGTTTCTGGAAAGTCGGGAATTTCTTTTTTCCACTGCTCTAAATATTTTAATATTTCGTCCCAAATATTTTTTTGCTTTAAAAAATCAAACAATTCAACACCGTAAAACAAGTAAATCTCAACACCATAATCCCGAGACATTTTTTCAAGCTCTGTCTTATAATAGTTTTTATTTTTCTGTAAATCCGGATCAATAAAATAAAAAATTCCGACAAGATTTTTTTCGCCATACTTGCCATTCATTTCGTTTAGTTTTTTCTCAAAATTTTCTATTTGCCCTCGCTTCTTGGTAGAATCATGATCGTCTCTAATTTTCTGCTCAATAAAATAAACTTTATCTTTGAGCTTGAAACATTGATCAAGATTCAATTCGTCATTATCGCCATTAACAAACTTTTTTTCTAAAATTTGATAGCCAAACTCCTTAAAATATTCCTCAATTGCTTCCTCAAAAGCGTCACCAAAACGGATTTCGTGAGATTGCAATAAATTTTGTAAAATTTTTGCTTTTGGTTTTGTCGGCCTGAATAGGCCAATATATCTATTCGGATACTTTGCTATTTTTTCAATCAAAACCGCTTTTGATTCTTCAAAAATAGTTTCGTTGAAAATGTTTTTAAATTTTTCGTATTGCATAAAATTATGTTAAATATTTTTTAATATACTCGTTTCTTATTTCATCAATAAGAATTAGATTGCCTTTTTTATCTTTTGCGTGCCAATATGTCCAGCCATTATTTGAGACCTTGCCCAAAATTTCAGCACTTATTTTATGAATTGAGCCGACTTTACCGCTCCATGATAAAGTCGCGTCTGCTAAAATTTTGGCTTTATATTTTTCATTTTTGGAATACAAACAATCGCCAATATTTATTAGCCTGTTTTCAATCAAATTGCCAAAAGGAACTTTTGGCTTTTTTTCTTCAATGGGATAAGTCAATAATTCCTCATCAAGCGGTTTAGCTTTTTTAATTCTTTCATTTGCTATTTTAATATAAAAATCTTCTTTTTCTATCCCGATAAAATTTCTTTTCAGTTTTTTAGCCACAGCTCCAGTTGTTCCGCTACCTATAAACGGATCTAAAACTATATCGCCAATATTTGAAGTTGATAAAATAATTCTAAAAAGCAGTGCTTCCGGCTTTTGGGTAGAGTGGGCTTTTTCGCCATTTACTTTTATTCTTTCACCGCCATTGCAAATAGGAATATACCAATCACTTCTCATTTGTTTGTCATCGTTAAATGCTTTCATTGATTTGTAATGAAAAGTAAATTTTGATTTTTGATTTTTAGAAGCCCAAATCAATGTTTCTTGCGCGTTATTAAAACGCGTGCCTTTAAAATTAGGCATTGGATTTGTCTTGATCCAAATAATATCATTTAAAACCCATAATCCAATATCTTGCATGATTTTCCCGACTCGGAAAATATTGTGATAACTTCCAATAACCCAGATTGAGCCGTCTTTTTTTAAAACCCTCTTGCACTCTTTCAGCCAATCACAAGTAAATTTATCGTATTCCTCAAAAGAAGAAAATTTATCCCATTTATCATTAACGGCAGAAACTTTTGTTTGATTTGGGCGATAAAGTTCGCCTTGTAATTGTAAATTATAAGGAGGATCGGCAAAAATAAGATCAAATGAATTTTCAGGCAATTTTTTTAATTCTTCTATGCAATCGCCTTTGATTATTTTGTTTAGATATTTTTTATCCATAATTATTTTATTAAATCATCAATGCTAATGCCTAATCCTTTGGCGATTTTCGTTACTGTTTGGATTGACGGCTTGGTTATCACATTTGATTCAATTTTTGTTAGCGTTGTATAGGGAATATCGCATTTACGAGCGAGCGCGTCTTGCGTCAACCCCTGCTTTGTTCGCAGAATTTTTATTTTATCCCCAATTTCTTTACTTTGTTTATTATCCATAGTATGATAGTATAAGTATGAGCGTTTATGTAAACCCTCATCATTATACTAGCATGGAATCTATTTTTATACAACATATTTTAACAGGGAGTTCCTTTGTGTCGTCCGCGTATGGGTGGAGTGGGACAAGGGCGACTATAAATTATAATATCCCCGCCGCCGAAAAAAAATCGGGCGAAGCCCGAAAGCAAGCGGGCAAAAAGAAAAAGGGGTGTGGGGAAAATGAATTTTTGCCCGCTTGTCAGTCCGCCGAAGGCGGACAATGGGGTGGGAGCGTTTCCGCGCTTCCTCTCGCAAGAGGAAGGCAAAACAGAAAAATTTTCGTTTCCTTAATTGAAAAAAATTTTGGAGGCAGGCGATTAAAAAAATGTAGAGAAAATTTTTCTGTTTTGCTCGCCGAAGCGAAGCGGAGGCGGGCGGAAACGCTGGGCGGGATTCAATCCGCAAAATCCTCTGGATTTTGCTCAAAGAAAGTTCGGATTTCGTCCAGCAAACACCACCAGGTTGGCAAATAGCTACTAGCAAATGGCAAATAGTTAAAATTTCGCATACTGCTCCCCAGCTTTCCCCCACAAGGAAAAGAACCTTATATCAAATATTTATTCTTTTTGTATTGAAATTCCTTTTTCCAAAAAGCTTAAATAACCTTTATTATTAAAAATAATATGATCCAACACAGTTATCCCCAGGTAATCTCTTAAAATATCTGTAAAATCAAACGTAAAAGTAGGGATAGGGATTAGTATGGAGCAGAGCGAGATCGTGGAACTAAGGGCAAGCAAACGGGCAAAAATTTTGCCGGGATATGAACCGTTAGCGATAAATACCGGCGAGGGTGCAATCGGAGTTAAGATTCCGCAGATACGAGATACCGAGGAAAAGTTTATCTCGAAGATAATCCCGATTATCCGTAACCGCACGGAGGCGTTAGAGAAACTGATTCCACGTCTTTATGTAAAAGGTATGTCCCCAAGAGACATTAAGGATGTACTGCGAACAGAATTAGGATTACGGAAGACATCGCGCGGAGTGTAATCTCAAAAGAGTATTCGTGAGGAGATGCAAAGATTATTACAACGAGTATTTAAAGCAAAGAATTACGAAGAAGGAAAACGAAGAACGAAAGTAATTCCACGTTTTCCCACGGAAAAATCTTGCTTAAGCTTATTCGGTTCTTTCGTAAATTTTGTGAAATATCTGAGCGAGCGATGCGGGATAAAAAATATTATTTTCCGCTCAAAGCGATTTTTTCACGCAAAGGTCAGGTTCTATTTTGGTGGCTGCGGAACTCACTCATCGGCTTACGCCGACGAGTTCAAACAGTCCTCGCCATCCCTTGACATTTAATGTCAAGGGCAACCAAAATAGAACCTGCTGCTTTTAAAAAAAGCAATTCGCTTCAAATAACATTTTTTATCCTATTTTCAGGGTGTATCTTTATTTTTATGTTTCATAAGCAATAACAATAAGTTATGTAAAATGCTTCACATAAATTACGAAAGAACCAAAAATATTTTTATACTTAATGCACAATAAACGAAGTTTATAATTTATGGTTCTTCCTATATTTCATTATTTCGAAACCGCGGCAGGACAATCTGCGTTAATGTCTGATGTAAGATATATACTTTAAACTGTAAATAACTGTTCTTCTTCTAAAATACTACGGTATTTATAATATCTTTTTTGCCAATAGCCGCGTTTGAAATACCATAGCATCGCTAATCCCTGGCAAACATCTGAAGCATTTATACCGAGCCATATACCATTTGTACCTAAGCCAACAACAAGTGCCAACACATACGCAACCGGAATACGTAATCCTATCTGAGCAATGCCGGTCATTACTGCCGGAGCGATTGTATCGCCAGCTCCGGTTATGCCCCTGCCAAGGATAAGTGCAATCGCTAAAAATGGAAGGGTAACCGCGATAAATCTCAAGAAGCTGCCCCCTATTCTGATAACATCAGGATAGTTATTAAAAATTTGAATTATGTGAGAAGAAAAAATAAAAAATAATACTGCCATTGGTAACACAATA
>JBDRMF010000027.1:0-9246 GCA_043812415.1 Patescibacteria group bacterium
TTAAATTTTTCTAAAAACGATACAAATTTAGAAAACTTTTTGCTTTTACAATATTTAAATTAAAAATCAACTCGGTTGAGTGTTTTTGTTATGTCAGACGCAGACGATTTTAATGTTTTTTGTATTTCGTAATTCAAAGTAATTTCTATTTATTACAAATTTTCACCAAACACTGAATCACATAATCAATATCTTTTTTACTTGTCTGCCGACCGAGAGCGAAACGCAACGAGTTATTTGTTTTTTCTCGGTCTTTGTCTCCCAACGCTTCTATAACATAAGAATGTTTTTTGGTCAGACAAGCACTTTTTGTGGAACACGCAATTCCCTTGGCATCCAATTGTAAAACGACAAATTCATTATTGATGCCTCGCAGAGAAATATTCACATTATTGGGCAAACGACAAACGGCGTCGCCGTTCAATTCTGACGCAGGAATTTTTTCCAATACTTGTGTGATAAAATAATCCCGCAATTTTGTTAATCTCGCGACTTCTTTTTTTTGCTCTGCAATCGCCAATTCCAACGCTTTCGCGAAACCGACTATTAAAGGAATATTTTCCGTCCCCGGTCTCATCCCCTTTTCCTGACTACCTCCGATAATTAAAGGATTGATTTTAATTTCCTTGCGAATATATAATAATCCTATGCCTTTAGGCCCGTATATTTTTTGGGCGTCAAAACTTAACAAGTCCGCTCCCAAATTTTCCGTGTTTATCGGAATATACAACAAAGCTTGTGCCGCATCTGAATGAAAAATCGGCAAAATAGAATTTTTATCGCCTCGCTTTTTTTTGAAATCGCGAATTATTTTGACTATTTCCGCAATAGGTTGAATTGTCCCAATTTCATTATTGACAAACATTATTGAAACCAAAACGGTGTTAGGTTGTAAAAGTTTTTTGAAATGTTTTAAATTTATAATTCCGTTTTTTTCTATCTTCGCAAAATCAAGTCTCGCTCCCTTTTTCTGATAATTTTGGAAACGATACAAAACAGACGGATGTTCAATCGCTGTTGTAATTAAATGCATATCTTTAATCTTCATCCCTTGTTCCTCCAATTTGTCCAGCGCGCCAAAAACAGCCAAATTATTAGACTCCGTTCCGCTGGAAGTAAAAATGATTTCCTCGGAACGCGCTTTTAAAATTTTCGCTATGGTTTCTCTTGATTGAATAATTGCTTGTTTGGCGATTTGCCCCTCTTGATGAATGGCTCCGGCATTTCCAAAATCAATATTCCAAAATCGTTCCATCGCTTTTTTGACTTCCTCGCGAACAGGCGTTGCTGCCGCATTATCCAAATAAATTCTTTTTTTCTCTGACATAAAAATATTTTACTATTTTCCCGATAATACACAAGCCCGCAAAAAAAATAAATTTATTGATAAACAATTTGACGGACTTGTCAGACATCAAATATTGACGGGCGTCGGACGTCCAAAATTTTCGGACATCCGACGTCCGTCAATCGCCCAAAAACACAAAAACAAACCCTGCACAAAATGAACGACCGCTTTTTTTGTGTAGTAAAAAATTGACTTGAATTAATTGCCAATCGTCTTTGCGAGGAGCCTGCAACGATGCGATCCAGACTAAATCAAAATTAGGCTATATTTTAAGCCATAGGTCGACTATTGCATAGCCAACTTTTTATATTTTTTGACATTTTAATACACATATACCCTAATAGACTGAGGCAAAAACCATCATATATCTATGATACATTACCAACAATGATTGACAACTACGATGTCTTTAGTGTATAATTATAGTTGGAATAGTTTGAGTTTTTTCCTTTTGGGTTTGGAGAAAATTCTTTGAAAATTTAATATAAATAAAATTTTGCATTTTAAAAATCATTTTTTGATTGAAAGGAGATGAAATGAAAAAAACAGTGATGGAAAAAAGACAAGAAAAAAAGGATGAGGAAACACCGAAGAAAAAATGGGTGTTGCCCGATATTGCAAAACAAATATCTTCTCTTTGTGTCGGCTTCTGTTTTAATTGGTTTGTTGGGAGTTGGGTAGCAAATTTAGTAAAAAACTGGCTCGCCCAATATATGGCAACTGGATTTGATACCGCTGTTTATTGGGTGGTATTCGTGGGATTTTGTGTCTATTTTGGATACTACGGTATCCAAAAATTAAAACCTTTTTGGAATGGCGTGCCTACTTTTTTGGGACGACCACTGACTTGGTATATAATTCCCAGCGGATATTTCTGGCAATTACCAGAACCTTTCATGGGTTTTATCGCTGTCTTTGTCAAATTAAAAGACTTAGATATCGCAATCAAAAAAGCATTGTCAAAAGACAATGTTGACATTGAGGTTGATGCCTTGGTGCAAGCCAAAGTGTCAGATCCATACATTTGGGCATCAGTGGAAGACCCTGATAAAGCGCTTAAAACACTCGTTGAACGCAATATCAGAATTTACACAAATTTAGTAGATTCTGAGTTAATGCCCGGGCAAAAAGTTGAATTTTCTCGTCACTTAGAAAAGGGATTGAGAATCCCCGTTTTGGATAAAAAAGGGAACAAAACTCCTTTTTTGGATGAAAATGGCAACGAAATCATAGAAGAGGATGGGACCACGAGAATAAAAAAAGAATTGGTAGAAGCAGTCCCCGTCGCGTCCGCGCAATGGGGCTATGGTGGCGGAATCGCGAAATGTATTATCAACGATATTCGCATACCAGCAGAAATGGTCAAAGCCAATATTGATAAAAAAGTAGAGACCGCTCAAGTTGAGTCTGAAACTACTCAACAAAATCTTTTCCTTTCCTTACTTGGAGGTGGAGATATTGTAGAAGGCAAAAAAGCATTTCTTAAAATGGATCCTGAGGAACGATCCAAAATTATTCAAGCTGAACGAGCAAAAAGAAAGGTTATCACTGTTGATGGCAATGCTGGCGACTTTACAAAAGGAGCTGTTGCCGGAGCAGAAATAGGGAGGGGATAAAAATGGCAGAAACAGGAAGTAAGATAAAAGTTATTTCTTTCTATATTGTTGTTTTGATTGTTATTTTTATGATGATCACAGTAGGAATTGGGATGTATAAAAAACAACAACCGAGGGTTTCTTTATTAGAAGAAAAAGTAGATTTGGCTCAAATACAAGAACGGCTCGGATCAGACTGGCGAATGGTTGTTTTGGGTCCGGGGGAGACCTTTGGACCAAAAAAACTAAAAAATGGGACAGGATGGGAGATTGTCCAAGGAGAGATTTGGATTAAGGTTAATAATGAAAAACCTTTTTTAGATCAATCCGACAATAAACACAGAACTGTCGGGGGAGGAAAAATATTTTTTTCAAACGCCTCAAAAGATAAGGCAATATTTTTCTTCAAATCTTAAATTAAAACTAGAACCCAAACAAAAGCGGAAAATGTCATAGACATTTTCCGCTTTTTTATTTTATGAAATTTGACTTAGTGAAAATTTGAATTGCTACGCTCTGCTTGCAAAGACGAACACTGATGGGCGATTGGCGAAGCCAATCGCCCATCAGTGTTAATGTTTTAATGTTCTCGTGTTTTAATGTTCTACACTCCGACACCTAAACTTGTAATCGTTCCGCTTATGACGGTTGCCAATAATTTTGCGCCCAATAACACCGCTATTCCAATTAGCGTCCATTTTAAAATCTCCCTCGCTTCCTCCAAACTTTTAGGATTCCCTTGTGCTTTCACAAACAAAAAACCGGAATAAATAATCGCCAAAATAGCGATTGGAGTGGCTATGGTAATCACTGTCTCCAAAATTTTCGCTATTAATTGGTCAATGGTTTTAACACCTTTTATTGGGTTGTCCAGAGTAACACTCTCCCCCGTCTCTGCATCAGAAAAAACTGGCAAAAACAAAAATCCAAAAATAACCAAGTATTGTATTTTTTCAAAAATTTTTTTCGTATTCATAATAATTTAACTATTATCTGTTAATCTAACCCTAATTTATTTTCTCTATATATCAAAAAGATACGAACTTTCTAAAAATTAACTACCCAATAAACCATAACTTTCAGCGCCCAAGCCGACCAAAATCGCTTTAACTATCAACCATGCGCCAACCACAAAAAATATTCCAAGAGCGACATTTTTAAAAATTTTATGCGCCGTGGTAATTTTCCCCGAATCGCCTTGCGCCGACAAATATAAAAATCCGGCGTAAGCAAACATAATCGCAGAAATTGACCCCGCCATTTTGAGAATAAAATCAATTATATTGCTGGCTAATTGAACTAACGCGGCAAAATCGCAAGTATTGTCCCATGTTCCTTTACTGTTTAATGTTTGTTTGCAAGGCACCAAGTCAGCGGAAACGAAAGACGGCAAAAACACTGATATAAAAATAAAAATATATAATATTTTATTTAAAATTTTTTTCATTTTTTTAAAATTTTGATTTTTGTTACCCCATCCGTTTGCTTACTTCAATAATTCCGCCATTTCCGCGTCCGCCCGCGACACGGCATCGCTTAATATTCTTCTTCCCGACACGACAGACTCTACCATATCTTGAAAAATCAAGTCGGTGGTATCTTCATCCAAATCCAAAAAGGCCTTGGAAGACAACGCCGCTCTGAAGAAAATATTTTGATACGGGTCTGTCGGTTCCCTTGCTAAAATAATTTTGGAAACCGGCGGTAAATTTGTCATCTGGCTCAAATATGTCAAAGTTTCAGTTGTTATTAGAGCTGAAATCACGCTAAAAGCTCCCGTTAAATTCTTTGACCCTTTATTTATTGCCAACCCTTGCATTTTTCCAAAATTAATATTATTTTTTGCTCCGCTCACCTGTGGCATAACAGACACATCAAAATTCAAATTGGGATTTTTATTTTGTAATTCTTTTAATTCGCTCGCAAAACCAAAATATATCGCCAAATCACCCGCTAAAAAAGCATTCTTTGAATCTGACATTGATTTATTCCAAGAATAAGTTTCTTTGACCGGATTGGAAAATTCCGTATAAAACCGCAAAGCCGATTCGGTGGCTGTGGTTTGTTTATCAGAAGCGTCGCGTAACACAACATCCATAATTTGTTTATTTTTTACCACAATGGGATTACCGGTTTGCATTATCAAGGTTGCTAAAATTTCTTTTGCGTTTGATATATTTTCATATTCGCCAAGAGCGACAGCACTCGTCAAAATATTTTTATTTTTATCTTTCTCTATCGCTTTAATCGCAAAAGCAAAAAAATTATCCCAATATGCGGGCGGATTCGGTATTCCAATTCTGGTAAAAATATTTCTGTTCCAATACATAACCAGCGGGTCAATAATAAAAGGCAACGCCAAAATTCCACCGTCATCTAAATAAAGTTCCCCTTCTTCTATAAAATAGTCTTTAAAATTCCTTACGGAAAAAGCTTCATACGGGATAAGTAAAATTTTATTTTGATGCTTTAAGATTTTTGATTGTGGCAAAAGAAACACATCCGGTCCCGTTCCCTCAGCCATTCTTTCAGCCAAAACCTTGTCAAAATCATTTTCGGATATTTGTTCATATTTCACTTTTTCAAATTTATTGTCCCTTTTCTGCAAATCGCCGATAGTCGCTTTCATCACCTGTTCATCTAAAGTTCCCCAGATAACAACCGCCTCAACCGAACCAGGCGCATCTTGCCCTTTAAAACCGGCAAACATAATCACGCCGATGATGATAAAAAATCCGAAAACAGTTGTGAGTATAATTTGAAATTGTGACACGATGTTTTAGTTTTTAATTATTAGTTATTAGTTATTAGTTCCTTCTTTTAGAGAAAAATTGACTTCGTCAATTTTTCAGACTTTTGACTATTTTTTATTTTTTTCTAAAAATCATTCCATAATGATGGTCGCCGGCATAAATATCTTTCTCAAACTCAAAGCCGTTTCTCGTAAAAATTTCTTTAGCCGTGTCCGGCGAGACAATTTGCTCATCCAACGGACCCAAACCGCCAGAGGAACTAATCCAGTCCACAAACAGAACTCTCCGATTGGCTTTAAGAATGCGATAAGCCTCTTTTATCAAATTATCTTTTTCTTCCGCCTGAAATAAAACATTGGAAACGATGACCGCATCCATTGACGCTACCCCTAATTTTGTTCCGCCCACTTTTTCAATATCGCCCCAAATTACTTCTACATTAAACAAATGTTCCACTTCGGCGGAATGACGAATTTTATCAAGTAATTCCTTTTGGACTTCAATGGCGTAAACTTTTCCGTCGCTCCCGATTTTTTTAGCGACAGCCACGGCATACGCTCCGCTCCCCGCGCCCATATCGGCAACAAACATTCCATTATCCAAATCAAATTGCTCAATATTATTTTGTGGTTCGGTAAAAGCCATAAATTAATTGTTTAGGACATTAGGTGATGGTTTTTAGTGGGAAAATTGGCTCCGCCAATTTTCCCACTAAACTAAAATAATTATATCAGTTAATTTAAAATTGCAAAGCCCGCACAGTGTGCAAAAGTGAAAATGGGAAGTGAAAGACGGAGAGCAAAAAACGGAACCAATCTCATCAATATGCTTCGGCTATCCGATAGCCAAAATAAAAAGTAATCGCTATCTTTATTCCCAACAAATCACCGCCTCTTCGCCAATCAAATCACTTAAATATTGTCGGACGGCGTACAAATCCCCAATTTCATCAATTAAACCAACCTCTAACGCTTTTTCTCCCAATACAGTTGAACCATCAGCCAAGGTCTCAACTTCTCCAATAGATAATCCCCTTTTTTCAGCCACTGCTTTTATAAAATTATCTGCTAATATATTTATATCTCTCATAAAATATTGTTTTTCTTCATAATTCAAACCTTTATCTGGATCTCCTGTGTCTTTGAATTTTCCAGAACTAAGTGAATTATAAGTTAGACCATCAAGTTGATTTTGTTTGGCATAATCTATATAGGACATCGTCGCCCCTATGGATCCAACATCAGAATTAGCCGAAGCAAAAATTCTGTCGGTTCCAACAGCAGCCCAGTAAGCAGCAGATGCCCCAACCCCTCGAATTAAAGCTATTGTTGGTTTATCAGCACGACTTAGGGCATTACTTATTTCCTCTCCTGCAATGGGATAACCTCCACCAGAATCAATATCTAAAATAATTGCTTTAATATTTTTGGATTGGTCGGCATTTTCTATTGCCCACACAATATCGCTTGACCCAACATTCCCCTCTTCATATTCTTCAATATCTATAAACCCTTTTATATCAATAATAGCTACATTACAATCACCATAATATTCCTCGTCAGAATAAGAATCATCATAATATTCCCCTCCCAACTGCCACACCAACTCGTCTTTAATAGTTATAGAACAACCCACCACAATAATTGCAATAGCAATTGTCTTAAAAAGTTTTATGCCCCTCTCTTTGTCAAATAATTTAAATTCCATATTTTTATTTTAGTTTTTATTTTGTTAAATTAAAAAATAATCTCTCGCAACTTAGATTACTTCCTCAATAGAAATTCCGCTATCAAAACAGTCCATATCATCAACTTTTATATCCAATTCGGAATTAGCCCAGTCCGGCTCCATCATATTATTTTCATCATACTCTCCGGCGGAATATTTTTCCAACGCTTTTTCCAACGCCTCTTTTTCTGTCTTGGCGTTAACTTCAATTTCAAAATTACTGTAAACTTTTATCGCTAAACTAACTTTATATTTTTTCATGTTATTTAATTCAAAATTTTATCAAATTCATTTCTTCTTATTTTTTTGTTTCTTATCAGTTTTTTGGAGTTTTTGATAAAATTATAAAAATCGTCATTAATATTAGATAAAAAATTCATAAAATTTATATCCACTGCCTCTTTTTCTCTTGCAGAAACAATAATTTCGCTGTCTGCGGGATTGTGTGAATTTAAATGAATAATGCCTATGCCATAACCACTATTGAGTCTAATTAGATTGGAAATAAAAGATTTATCTTTGTCTAAGTCGCCAACAACTAAATACCCAAAATTAGCCCAACTAGAATTTGAAACCGCCTGAAAATAACACTCCGTTAGGTTAGATTTGTCTATTTTTAATTTTAATTCAAAACTATAAAATTGTATAACTTTATTAGAAATAATTCCTTGTTTTTCAACTTCTGACTGAAAAAGATCATTTAAATTTAATAACACTGGGGCAATACCCACAATATCAGGATTAGACCACTTATTTATTTTGTTCCCCCGTTTTTTTATTTTTACCGCGCTAATTGTCTTGCAGTGGACATTAAATCTTTCAAAGGCAAATTTAACCAAAACGGGATGCAAATCAATTTCTCTAAGTAGTGTTTCTATAGGAATTTTTTCAGTAATTAATTGAAACTTTCTGGCCTCAACTTTTCGTAAAATAGGTATTGAACCACTGGAGTATTTTGTTAATTGGCGTGCCACAGCCGAGCGTGGAACTTTTACACGAATAAATTCCTCACAATTTAAATGTTTGGGATTATTTTTAATTAACCCTAAAATATCATCCTGTGTTAAAGGATGTCTAGATGTTTTTAATGCTTCAATGATTAAATTTATTAATTGCATAGATTTAAATTCCTAATTTTTTTTGAATTTTCCGCTGATAAAAAATTAAGCGGAACAATCAAAATTCCCTCTTCCGAATTAAAAAGGGAAAAAATTGACACTTGGTATAAATCTTCAAACATAGAATGTCTTCCAGAAAAAAATGTTTCCTTCGTTTTTTTGTCGGCCTTATTTTTGTGCAAATATGGTGGATTGGTTATGACAAATTTATATTTTTTTGGAGTTTGTATTGAATCATTATAAAAAACACATTTATTATTAACAAGTTTTTTATCGCAATCAAATCCAATAATTTTTTTACATTTATTTTTTTTTGCCCATTTGATTAAATCTCCATTGCCAGCAAAGGGATCAATAACATCTTTATTTTTGATGAATTTTTCCAACCCTTGCAAGATATAATCCGAGTTCGTTGTAAAAAATTGTCCAAATTGTTTCTTTTCCATGCCTTATATAATATCACATCCAACCGAATATTTTATCCACACGGGACAAATTGTTTTTAAGTTTGCCATTTTGCACGTATTTTCAACGGCTACGCGTGTTGAACTGTACCCCAAAAAACGGACACGAAAGTGTCCGTCTTTTTGTATTCTGGTCGATTAAATACAATCGGATATAATAAAGACATCAATTAACAATTAAGAAAATAAACATGGTTAAAAAAATATATACAGATGAACAAAGAAAAACTTTGTTAAAAA
>JBDRMF010000028.1:0-4109 GCA_043812415.1 Patescibacteria group bacterium
TTTTTAACAAAGTTTTTCTTTGTTCATCTGTATATATTTTTTTAACCATGTTTATTTTCTTAATTGTTAATTGATGTCTTTATTATATCCGATTGTATTTAATCGACCAGAATACAAAAAGACGGACACTTTCGTGTCCGTCTTTTGGGGTACAGTTCACCTGTTGAGCCGTTCAAATTCCGCCTTTTTGTTTGCCTGTGGATAAACGGTTTGCTTGGTGGGAAGTGGTGGTATATAATATCACTCAAGTGGGAAATTGTGGGAAATAAAAAAATATGTTAATAGGAGAATACACACATACAATAGACACAAAAAAAAGGGTTTCTTTACCCGTTAAATTTCGGGCGGTGATGGGAAAAAAAATGATTATGTCCAGATGGTTGGATAATTGTATTTCAATTTACACCGTTGATGAATGGAAAAAAGTATCCGAGGAATTGTCCAATTTGACAAAAACGCGAGCTAATCACAGAGATTATGAACGCTTTATAACCACTGGAGCTGTGGATGTTGCGGTGGATTCCATCGGCAGAATTTTAATTCCGGATTTTTTAAAAGATTACGCAAAATTAAAAATAAAGGTGGTTTTGGCGGGAGTAAATAATCATATTGAAATTTGGGATGAAAAAATATGGAAAGCGTATAAAGAAAAAATTGAAAAGCAAGCGGATATTTTGGCGGAAAGATTAGACGAAGTTAATGTAATTTGATATGCACAAACCGGTTCTTTTAAATGAAGTAATAAACTTATTGGATATTCAATCCGACGATGTTGTGTTGGACGGAACGGTGGGTGGAGGCGGTTATTTGAAAGCAATTTGCCACAGAGTTGGCAAAGAAGGCATAGTGATTGGGTTGGACCAAGACAATTCCGCTTTGGAAAAAGCGAAGTCGGAAATTTCTTCGCGAAATTATATTTGCCAAACATATTTACTCAATAAAAATTTCAGAAATATGGATAAGGTTTTGGATAAATTAAAAATTGAGAAAGCGGATAAAATTGTTTTTGATTTGGGTTTCAGTTCCGACCAATTGGAAAATTCGGGTCGCGGGTTTTCGTTTCAAAAAGATGAGCGGTTGGTGATGACGCTGAAAGATAATCTGACGGACACTGATTTGACCGCGGAAGAAATTGTGAATAATTGGGACGAGGAAAATTTGGCGGATATTATTTTTGGTTATGGCGATGAAAAATTCAGCAGACAAATAGCCCGAGAAATATGCGAGGTGCGCAAAGAAAAAAAGATTGAAACGACTTTTGAATTGGTGGAGATTATAAAAAGGGCGGTGCCCAAATGGTATCAATTTAAAAAAATTCATTGCGCGACCAAAACTTTTCAAGCGTTAAGAATTACAGTCAATGATGAAATTGAAACTTTGAAAAATGGGCTGGAAAAAGGTTTTGAATATTTAAACAAGGGAGGCAGAATGGCGGTGGTTTCTTTTCACAGCCGAGAAGATAAGATTGTGAAAAATTTTTTCAGGCGGAAAAAAGACGAAGGGCGGGGAATATTGATAACAAAAAAACCCGCAACACCGAGTGTTGAAGAATTGCGAGAAAATCCGTGTGCGCGAAGCGCAAAATTAAGGGTAATTGAAAAATGTTAAGCGGGGTATTAAGCGGAGAAAATCGGCTCCGCCGATTTTCTCCAAAACTAACAATTAATTATGCAGACAACAGCGACTAAAACAATAAATAATATGAATTTTGTCAGAAACAGGAAATCAAAAATTGCCGTGATTTCTGACGGGGTGAACAAAAAAAAGATTTTTATGTTTTTGACTTTTTCCGTTGTTTTGTTATTCGTCGTTTATTTTTATTTTGTGATGCGGATAACCGTGAATATTGCCGTCTACAAAACGATGGAGCAAGAAATTGTTGAGAACGATTCCAGTCTTGGCGATTTGGAATTTGAATATATGGCGTTGAAAAATGAAATTAATTTTAATATGGCTCAAAAACTCGGATATGTTGACGCTTTAAATGTCAGATTTGTGGACAAAAGCATTATCAATGACAAACTTTCTTTGGTCCGCTAAAAAATATTATATGCAAAAATTTAATTTTCTATCAAGAATAAAATTTTTGCGGTTTGGTTTTATTTTATTTTTTTTAATTTTGATTACTCAATTATATATGGTGCAAATTATCAAAGGGGAAGAGTATGAACAGAAAGCGACCAACCAATATGTAAAACCGCAATATATTTTTAATAGAGGCAATATTTTTTTTGAAGACAAAAACGGCAAAAGAATTTCGGCTGGAATGAATCGGTCCGGTTTTAAAGTAACCATCAACCCCGATTTGATAAAAGAAAAGGACGCTGAAAATGTTTATCAACAATTATCAAAAATAATAAAAATAGATAAGGATACTTTTTTATACAGAGCTGGCAAAGAAAATGATTCTTACGAAGAAGTACTGGGCAAAATTGATTCGGAAACGGCGAAAAAAATTGAAGATTTGGATTTGTCGGGAGTCAATATAGAAATGGACAAATGGCGTTTTTATCCCGGAAATGAATTGGCCTCTCATTTGTTGGGTTTTGTTGGCTACAACGAAAATTCTTTTGAAGGTATTTATGGCGTGGAAAATTATTATGATTATCTTTTGCAACGCAAGAGCAAAAATCTTTTTGTTAATTTTTTCGCTGAAATTTTTTTAGATTTGAATAATGTCATTAGCAATGACGAGGTTGAAAAAGAAGGCGATATTATTTTGACTATTGACCCGTCCGTTCAAACTTATTTGGAAACCAAATTGGAAGAATTGTCTGAAAAGTGGAAAACTGATTTGGCGGGGGGAGTGATTATAAATCCCAATAACGGGGAAATTTACGCTTTGGGTCTGCACCCCGATTTCAATTTGAATGATTTTCAAAACGCTAAAAATATCAGTTTTGGAAATCCCATCGTGGAAAATGTTTATGAAATGGGGTCCATTATGAAAGCGCTCACGGTGGCGATTGGTTTGGACATGGGCGTAATTACCGCCGACACTATTTATAATGACAAGGGGTCTTTGATTTTAAACGGAAAAACAATTTCAAATTTTGACGGCAAGGCGAGGGGGCTAATAAAAGTTCAGGAAATTTTAAATCAATCATTGAATGTTGGAGCGGTTTTTACGGAACAGAAAATCGGTAATGAAAAATTCGCGGAATATTTGCTTAATTTGGGTTTCGGCGAAGAAACGGGCATTGATTTGCCAAACGAAACTTTTGGTCTTATTTCAAATTTAAAAAGTGCGCGGGACATTGAATATGCGACGATATCTTATGGTCATGGTATTGCGGTAACTCCCATCGGGATGGTTAAAGCGCTTTCTTCTCTCGCTAACGGCGGTGTGTTAATTACGCCTCACTTGGTAAAAGAAATAAAATATGGCATAATGTCATCAGACAATATTTTTTACGAGAATAAAACACGAATTTTCAAAGAAGAAACCAGCAAAGAAATAAGTCGGATGTTAACGGTGACAGTTGACGAAGCATTATTGAATGGGGCGATAAAATCGGATAATTATACCATCGCCGCCAAGACCGGCACCGCTCAAATAGCGAAAGAAAACGGGCGGGGGTATTATGACGACAAGTGTTTGCACAGTTTTTTTGGTTATTTCCCCGCCACTAAACCTGAATTTTTGGTATTTTTGTATATAGTAGATCCCAAGAACGCCGGATATTCGTCGGGCACTTTGACATATCCCTTTGCCGATATTTTCAAGTTTTTGGTTAATTATTATGAAATAAGTCCTGACAGAATGGAAAATAAAATATAAGTTGGTTGAGTATTAGGTTTGCCGGCGGGCAGGTATGTCGGGCGAGGCGGAGCCACGCCCGACCAAAACCGCAAAAAAAAAAAAAAGCGAAAAAAATAAATTAAAATTAAAAAAATAATAAAAAAAATAAAATTTTGGATTTTTTGATTATAGGCCAGATTTGTTTTAATTAAATATAAAAAGAAAAAATTGGTGAAATATTTAACAGCGGGCGGTCTTCTCATAAAAAATTGTGATGACGAGGATATCAATTCCATCAAAGCGCCCAAAGGCGCGCAAATTATTTCTTTCGGATATAATACGGATGCGAATATTTTAGGAATGAGCA
>JBDRMF010000029.1:0-11844 GCA_043812415.1 Patescibacteria group bacterium
CAAGAAAAATCAGTAACCGAACAAGGAAAATTGTATGAGGACAGTGGGCAAGGGATAATGATTATGAAAAAATATGATATCTATATTTTGAAAGAGGGATATCTGCAATGGAAAAAAGATTATCCTGAGCGAGATAAAAAAATTGTCGCCGCTACCATTAGTGGGGGAAGTGGCAGTTATTTTATGTTGATCTATAGAACAGAATAAATAAATAATTCACTACCTAAAAAGGAAGGGAGGGTAAAATGAGTTTAATTTTGGAAGACACCGGAGAGAAAACCACTCTCCAAAAAGGAGATAATGTAATTGTAGAGTTCTTTGATAATTTTTTTACAATTGCTTATGGTAGAGACGGGGGGAGGTTATTAATGCCAGACAAGTCCACTAGGTGGACTGTCTATGGCGATAAAAATAATATAGCGGAGATTATAGAGGTTCTCTCCAATATACATAATATCGTCTTTAAAAAAATGACCGAAACAAAAAACACAATGGCTTTTGCTATTATTTAGTTTGTCCTTTAAGTTTGAACCGGTTGCAGATTTCTAAAATTTGCAACCGGTTTTTTTATTTATTTTAACTCTTTCAACTCCCCCCAATTCGCGCCTTTTTTAAGATTGATTTCAAAAATAACACCCCCGATTTTTTCGGGTGGAATAACGGTTTCCATTATTTTTTTAATATCAGAATAAATTTTTTGGTCTGCGTCTTTTTTAATTTCAAAAATCAATTCATCGTGAACTTGCAAAAGCATTTTGACTGTGGCATCTAATTTTTTGACGCTCAAATAATTATCAATTTTAATCATTGCTAATTTTATAATATCGGCGCTGGTGCCTTGAATCGGCGCGTTAATTGCCATTCTTTCCGCCATCGCTTTAATAAACGGAATTTTTGAATTAATCCCTTCAAAATGTCTGAGTCGTCCAAAAAAAGTTTTTGTATAACCCAATTGAGCTGCTTGTATTTTTGAATTTTCCAAATATTGTGCTAAACTTTTAAAAGTTTCAAAATATCTATTATAAAATTCTTGAGCTTCTTTTCTGGTGATTTTATCTTCGCCGTTGGAAGCGTCTTCCATATTTTGTCTCAGAGAATTTATCCCCATACCGTAAATTATTCCGAAATTCACAATTTTTGCTTTCCTGCGCATTCGGTTATTTACTTTTTCCAAAGGAACGCCAAAAATTTCAGAAGCGACCGCTGTATGAACATCTATTTTTTGTTTAAAAATATTTATCATTTTTTCATCTTTGGACAACATTGCTGCTACTCTTAATTCAACTTGCGAATAATCAAAAGACACTAAATCAAAACCCTTTTCTGGCGTAAAAGCGTTTCTGATTCGGCGACCCAACTCGGTCCGAATCGGAATATTTTGCAAATTTGGCTCGCAGGAAGACATTCGCCCTGTCGTGGTGCCGGTTTGCAAAAACGAAGTGTGCAGTCGCTGGTCTTTGTCCACTAATTTGGGTAAATTATCCACATAAGTGGAAAGCAGTTTTTGCAATTCTCTGTATTTCAAAATCTCCCCGATAATTGGGTGAATTTCCAACATCTTTTTTAACTCGGATTCTTTTGTGGTTCTTTTTCCTGTCGTGGTTTTTTTATGATTTTTTAATTTTAATTCCATTTTGTCAAACAGTATTTCAGCCAATTGTTTGGAAGAATTAATATTAAATTCTTCTCCGGTGTATTGCCATATTTTTTTCTTTAATTTGTCCAATTCCGCATGATATTCTTGAGAAAGTTTTTGCAAATAGTCGGTATTGATTTTTATGCCTTCCCGCTCCATTTTTTTGAGAATGGGCATCAACGGCAATTCTATTTTTTCATAAATAGTTTCCAATTTTTTAGTTTTGATTTCACGCAAAATAAATGCGCGAGCTTCCACAAAAGTCCGCTCACCGCTAAAATGCATAATATCGTCTAAGGTCGGTTTGGTGATGTTGGAATCCAATAACCACACCGCAATCGCCACTTTTTGCAATTCCTCTTCATTTGGAAGCCTTGCTTCCAAATATTTTGATTTGTCGTTTGAGTCCATAATCCCCACCCCTGTCTTGTCTTTTGCGTCAGTTTTCGTCGTCAATAAATCTCTGACTCGTTGCGACAGTGTTCTAAAACTTAATTCTTGAAATAAAGAAATTATTTTATCAATCTCCACCGCGTCGCGCCACTCTCTTTTGGGCAAAGAAAAATCTATCGGCGCATCCAACCTGATGGTCGCCAATTCTTTGGAAAACAACGCATCCTCTTCCCCTTCCGTCAGTAAATTGATTGTTCTCGGTTTAATGCCCTTATCTAAAAAAACGCTTTCGTCTTCTTTTAATTGTTTATAAATATTTTCAATCGTTCCGAAATTTTGAATTAAAATAGTGGCGGTCTTTTCTCCTATCCCTTGAATGCCGATAATATTATCGGAGGGGTCGCCTCGCAATCCTTTATAATCCGGTAAAAGTTTTGGTCCAAAACCAAACCTATCTTGCACGGCGATTTCATCATACAAAATAGTGTCATTGATGCCTTTTTTAAGAGTATAAACCCGCACTTTTTTATTATCCACCAGTTGCAAAGTATCCATATCGCCCGAAGCGACAATAATATCAATATTATCGCCCTTTAATTTTTCCACAATTGTCCCCAAAATGTCGTCCGCTTCAAACCCCGCTTTTTCATATAAGGGAATATGAAAAGCTTTAAAAATATCTCTTGACCTGTCAATTTGTTTGACAAGATTGGCTTCCGGTTTTGGCCGCCCTAATTTGTAGTTATCATAAATCTCGTGCCTATGTGTTGGCTCGGGCAAATCATAACAAGCGACAATATAATCCGGTTTCAAATCTTTAATAATTTTTAGAAGCATTGCTGAAACGCCGTACAACGCGCCCGTGGGCTCGCCTTTGCTTGACGAAAAATCAGGCAAAGCGTGATAAGCGCGATGTAAAATCGCATAAGCATCCAATAAAACCAATCTTTTGCTATCTTTATTGCTTTTAGTTTTCACACCGCTATTTTAACATATTTTTAAATCTTTAACTTGGTAAAATTCGGTTTTTTAGGCTTAATGAAAAATTCATCAGGCTGGATTTCAAGAATTCGACCTGTTTGTTTATTTATACCATTGGATTTTTCTATGTTTTCCGTTCTTTTTTGTTCTCACCTTTCCACACTTTGAACATTTAACTCGTTTTTTTAAAAGTCATTGTAAATAATATTTAAATTAGCTTGTAATTGCAAACCCGTTTAGCCTTTTCAGCCTGACAAATTTAGTATTAAGCCGTTTTTTACATTCTATATTCCAAATGTGATATAATTGTATTTAATGATCGCGCAATTAACAGGGCAAATAACTTATCAAGACGATAATTTTGTTATTCTTGATGTTGCTGGAGTTGGGTATAAGGTATTTATTACCGCGGAAACATTAGTTATATTAAAAGACGATGACGGACCGATAAAAATTTGGACGCATTTGGCGGTGCGAGAAAACGCATTAGACCTATATGGTTTTTTGGAAAAAGAAGAATTGGATTTTTTTGAAATGCTAATTACGATTTCCGGCATTGGTCCGAAAACGGCGTTGGGGATTTTGAAAGTCGCTTCCGTGAATATTTTAATAACCGCTGTTTCGTCGGGCGATATGAGTTATCTGACAAAAGTTTCTGGCATCGGACAAAAAAACGCGCAAAAAATTATTTTAGAATTAAAAAATAAGATTAAAGATATAGGCAATGGCTATAATATGAACATAAAAGAGGAAGTGGATGCTATAGATGCGATGAAAACACTAGGCTATTCTGCCAAAGAATCCGCTGACGCTCTCCAACAAATTGATAAATCCATCACCGACATTGGCGAAAAAATAAAACAAGCCATTAAATTGTTGGGGAAATAAGAACATTAAAACATTAAAACATTAAAACACGAGAACACGAGAACACGAGAACATTAAAACACAGAGACGGCGGGCGAAGCCCGCCGTCTCTGAGAACACGGACGGATTTTGCTTCGCAAAATCCGTCTTTGTTTTAATGTTTTATTGTTCTTGTGTCTCAAGGGCTTGCGTAAAAAATGGCTTAATATATAATGTATATATTATTATATTAGTAAATAGTCGTTTATTATAATTCTAATTTATATTTATTATGAACAAACAAGCAATTATTGAAGCAGTCCAAGGTGTATTAGCAGGGACAAAAGTTGAAGCGGAAAAAGCGGTTGACATTGTTTTTGATTCTATTGCGAATACCATTAAAAAAGGAGAGGATGTCTCCGTTGCCGGCTTCGGAATTTTTTCCGGTAAAATGAGAGCGGCCAGAACGGCGCGCAATCCTCGCACCGGCGAAGCGATTGAAGTGGCAGCGATGCGAGTTCCAAAATTCAGAGCTTCCAAAGCTTTGAAAGACGCGGTGAAACAAGGTTAATTGAATTTAGATATTTATTATCAAAAAATGGACGGTCGCCTATGGCGACCGTCCATTTTTTTAATTTTATATTTACAACAACTCCAAAAATTCTTTTTTGGAGATTTTGGCTTGTCGCAAAATTGCCAATAAAGTTCCTTTTGGAATAATTTTGTTTGTATGCATTGGCACGATAACTCTCAGAGAATTTTTTCTTAAAATTAAATGACTGCCCCTCCTTTTTTTCTTAATCTCAAACCCTAATTTCAACAAAACTCGCAACACCTCTATCCCTTGTATCGCGGGCAATTTATTAGGCATATTGCAATTCTGTCTTAAAATTATCAAAACCCGTTTTTACTTCATAATTCACGCCTACGACCACTTCCTCTGTTAGAGCATTTTTTGGCACACGCGTTTTTTTATCTTTCGGGATGGTTTCGCCGTCATCCAACATATTTTCCAAATATAATTCCATTGCGTCGCGAATATTATATTTTGCTTCCACCAAACTCTCGCCAAAAGTTAAACAACCCGGCAAGGCCGGCACACTTACATTATAAACATCTTTAGCGCCTTTTTCGGGTGTAAAAATGGCTGTAAATTTATAAATTTTCATACCCTTATATTATCACGAGAGAGATTAGGATGCAAAAACAGTTTTTAATTTTCCATTAATCCCAACATTTTTTCAGGCCATTTAGTATTACCCCTTTTTATTTCCTCGTGAAAAAATTTTATCATAAGTTGTCTGGGTTCGTCGGTAAAGGGAAAGTGTATAATTTCAGGCCAAACTTCTCTATAACATAAACCGATATTGTCATGCTGTAAATTGCAAGCTCCACCGTTGGGATCTTTTTCAATAAATAAAATTCGGGTTATGTGATTGGTTACAGACGCTCCTAAACACTGAACACAAGGCTCAAGCGTGCTATAAAGCGAAATAATTTTGCCTTGTTTGAAAGCATTATTTAAAAGCTGGCCATTGCGGATTATCAAAGTATTTTCAGCATGATAAACAGAAGATTTTTGTTTATTGACTTCGTTTCCGGCGGTATCAATAATTTTATTGTCAATAGCCAAAACAGCGCCTACGGGGTAATTGTTTTGTTTGTAAGTTTCTTTAGCAACATTAATAGCTGTCTCAAAACATTGCTGATCAAATTGGTTGGGTGTTTGCATAATATTTGGGTTAATTCTGTTGGAAAAATATATTACAGAAACGCTATCGCATTTCTTCCATTATTTTTGTGCCGTAATTATACACTTTGCGCGAACTTTTTTCTAGCGGAAACTGAACGAATGAATCAGTCCCGCCACCGCCTCGCAAAGCCTCGGCGGACACCAAAGAAAAATGTTCCTTACTTTTCGGATTTGCGCGCGACCAATTTCTTCTAAAAAGGAAAGGACATTTTTCTTTGGTGTTCTGTCCTCCAAGTATTCGGGCAGGTGGCGGGACTAATGCGGACGAAGTTTTGGCAAATCCTTTCCTCGCGAAGCCAATTGGCGAAGCAGCCCATCCCCCAATCTTTTTTTGGTTCCATTTGGTTCTCCGACTACCAAGTAAAATATAATGAATATTTGGGACGAGTTAACAAGATAAAGGGGAGAAATTTTGTTGGGGATGTAAATTCTAACCATTTGGTAGCCGGAGTACCAAATGGTTGTATTTGTGTCGCTGGCAGAGACGGGAAGGAGACGGATTTTGGCGGCTAAAACATTTTTTACAATTTTTGCAAAAATATCTAGTAAGTCCTCTTCTTTTTCCTTTCTTAATTGCAACTCCTTTTTTACAAAAAAAGCATTTTTTTAATCATTTTATATATTCAATTATATTAATTATCAATATTATGGCTTAACAGCAACGAGATTGCCAGTTTTCAGGCACCCGTTTTTGATATTAAGTCTTGAATGTGAATTGAAAATTTAAAGATGTCCTGTAAAGGACATTTTTAAGTTATCCCCAGTTTGTCCTTTACAATGTCCTTTAGAACAATTATTATAAAGGACAGAAGTTCTTTGAAAATTAAAAAAATTGTTTTTGTTCTTTGTTATTTTTGTTCTTTATTTCAATTACTTGAGAAAACCTCTGTTTTCTCGCCAAGTCTCGCCCAATCGTCCCAAAACGATTTGCGCGGGACTTTTTTATTTCCGCCCAAAACCAAAAAACCTTCGTCCAATAATGTTTCAGGTGAAACATTAAAGTTCAACCGCCAAAAAAATAAAATGTTTCAGACGAAACATCATAATGGCCCGCTTATTATGTTTCACCTGAAACATTATTTCACCCAGTGTTTCGCCCGGATAACGGCGACTTCTTTTTCTTCCTCTATTTCTTTCTTTTCTTTTCCTTGTTCGCCCAATAATTTTAGTTCTTTTTCTGGCAATTTTGCCAGTTTTTGAGCTTTTTCTTCTAAATATTCAATGGTATTCAACATAGGGTCATCCAAAACTTCTTCCAAAAGCGCGTTCAAAATCCAACCAATTTTAGGCCCTGGTGTTTCACGAATAACATCCATTAGCCGTTTCCCGTCTATTTTCAACATTTTAACCGAAACGGGTGCTTTCATCGCTTCCTCTATCATTGCCTTGTATTTTCTTAATCTATAAGGGTTTTCTTTCGGTCTGCCCATCCCAATACGGTCGCACGCACGTACCTTCATCAAATCCCAGACGTTTTCCGGTCCGACATTGTGAATAATCCGACGCACGGCAGAAAGAGTAATCTGGTCTATATCTGAAAAAAACAAATGATTTCTCACCAAAACCGACACAATTTCAATAATTTGTTTTGAAAACCGTAACCGCGTCAATATTTCACGTGAAACTCGTTCACCCACAACATCGTGCCCATAAAATGTCCATTCCTCCTTTTCTTTATGCCATCTGCGAGTTCTCGGTTTGCCAATATCATGTAATACCGCCGACAAACGAATAACGAGCGACCAATTTCTGTCCGCAGAATGTTGCAAAGCGCGCAAATTATGTTCCCAAACTGTGAAAATATGGGCTCCTTTTTGTTTCATATCCAGACCTTCTTCCAATTCTGGCAAAATATATTTCAAAAGCCCTAATTTTTGAGCCAAAACAAGGCCGTTCATCGGTGCATCTGTCATAATTATTTTAATAAATTCATCCCGAATTCTTTCTTGTGAAATATATTTCAGATTTTCGGCTTGTTTTGCTGTAGCTTTTTCTGTTTCTGGCTCGATTATAAAGCCTAATTCTGTCGCTAAACGCACCGCACGTAATAATCGCAACGCATCCTCGCCAAAACGATTCTCCGGTTTGCCCACTGTCCGAATAATTTTGTCCTTTATATCTTTTTGTCCTTGAAATAAATCAACCAATGTTCCACGTGAAACACTGTAAGCGATGGCGTTTATGGTAAAATCTCGCCTTTTCAAATCATCTTCCAATTTATCGCTAAAAATAACGGCATCTGGGTGGCGACTGTCAGAATATTTGCTTTCCAAACGATAAGGTGTGATTTCTATTGTTTTGAGTGTTTCGTCCAATGTTTCATATGAAACATCTTTTGATGTTTCATGTGAAACCTTTTTTGGTGTTTTACTTTGCCCGACCGCAGGTTTAGGGTCCGAAACCTTTTTTAATGTTTCATGTGAAACATTTTCCGGTGTTTCACCTGAAACAACCCCGACCGTTCCATAATCATTTTCATAAAATGTATGTTCAAAAAGCTCTAAAATCTGCTCCGGTTTGGCGTTGGTAGTGATATCCCAATCTTTTGGTTTTCTGTCTAATAGCAAATCGCGAACGCACCCACCCACTAAATACGCTTCAAATCCACCCTTTTCCAGAGTTTCCGTTACCTCCACAATCTCCTTCGGTATTTTTAATTTAATATTTTTCATTATTTTATTGTTGTTTCACCTGAAACAATTTGATTGTGAATTATATTTTTAGATTGCTTTTTTGGATTGCTTCGTTGTGTTCTTCTCGCAAAGACGAAAGTTTTTGCTTTTAGGGACGGATTTTGCCTTCGGCAAAATCCGTCCCCATAATCCCCATAAATTCGCCTGCTAAAAAATCTATAATTAAAACTTTTTTAAAAATATTTTAATTGCATTTTGCTTGCTTTTTTAATTTTTGTTATACTTTAAATATACCACAAGTTTGAATAAATATAAATTTAATTCTTGTATAAAATTATGGCGATAAAACCAATTTGTGATAAATGCAAAAAAGAATTAACGGAATTTGGCGCTATTTTGTTGAGCCCGCCGGACAAAAACAACAAAGTCAAAAAATTTCATCTTTGCAAAAAATGTTATGAACATATTATTAAAAATTAAATAATATACTTATTTTTTGAATTTATTCAATTTTTTTGCTATAATATATTCGTAATTCCCGACATTATCAATTGAGATAAAATGTCCCTGTGGTGAAATGGATATCACAACGGTCTTCGGAACCGTTATTGCGGGTTCGAGTCCTGCCGGGGACACAAACGAGCGAAGCGAGACTGTGTCCTCGGAGAAAGCCAACCGCTTGGTTTTCGTCAGGACCGTAAGAGAGTACAAAGCGAACACCGTGAGGTGGGCCTGCAAAAAATTTCCGTCAGGAAATTTATTTGTAGGCAAATCCTGCCCGAAACACAAAGCAAAAATTCTATAAATGTTATACAATGTTATATTAATATAAATATGGAATTTCAAATAAAAAAAGCAACGATAGTGGATTTAGAAAAAATTCAAGAACTCAATAAAAAACTTTGCGTTAAAGAATTTTCGGAGTTTGACAATACTATTAATCCCGACTATCCAATAACAGAAAAAGGTAAAAAATATTTTACAGAAAGAATTGAAGATGAAAAAAACAGTTTTGCTTATGTTGCCTTTGGTAACAATAAAATAATAGGTTATTTTATCGGCTGTATTAATCTGGTGGAAGATTATAGAACTCTTGAAAATGTAGGGGAGGGAGAAACCACTTTTGTAGAAAAAGAATTCCGCAATCAAGGAATTGGCACTCAATTTATAAAAATGTTTGAAAAATGGGCAAAAGAAAAAGGAATAAAGAGATTAAGATACATTGCTTCTTCTAAAAATAAAGAGGCGATAAAACTGTACAAAAAATTAGGTTGTGAGGAATATGGTGTTGTTTTAGAAAAAATTTTGGAGTAATTAAATATTTTTTTGGAAGCAATGCTTCCAAATAATATGCGGGATTAGTTAAATGGTATAATATCAGTTTTCCAAACTGAGGTTAGGAGTTCGATTCTCCTATCCCGCACAAAAACAAAGAGACAAATGCGGAGCATTCGGCGATTATGTTTTTGTCACGGGATAGGAGAATTGAAAGCCGGAGCCGCGAAGCCAATCGAGCGAAGCGGGGTCGCAAACACTTAGTAGATTTTGAGCGAAGCGAAAAAATATACATAGTGATTTGTGGCCGATTCTCCTCTTTTTCCTTTTTTGCACACAAAAACACCCTAAAACTGTGGATAAGTTTGTGTATAAAGTGAACAACTTGACCTTTAGAAAATCATTTTTTGTCTTTTTGAAAACAAAAATAAATTTAATAAATGGCTATAAATAACGATATTTATAAAAAATAATTTAAAAGACATCAAATTTGACCTTTAAATCATTATGACGAAATCAGAGAAACGAAAAATCGGCGACATTGGGGAAAATATAGCTTGTCGTTTTCTGAAAAAGAATGGTTTTAAGATAATTGAGAGAAATTATTGGAAAAAATGGGGTGAAATTGATATTGTCGCGCGTAAAAAACAATCTTGGAAAGATTATATTCTGCGTTCGCGTGCGATGCGAAAAATAGGTGGGGCAAATAAACTTTATTTTATAGAAGTAAAAACTGTTTCATGTGAAAACAACTATAAAAGTATGGAAAAAATAATGGCTGATTATTTGATTTCCGACAAGATTCATAAGTGGAAATTGCAAAGATTAATGCGGGTTTTTAAAACTTATTTATTGGATAAACATATTTCGGACGAAATTGAGTGGCAATTTGATATTATAATTGTCTTTTTGAATATAAAGGACAAAATTTACAGAGTGAAGTGGTTAAAGGACATAATTATATAAAGGACAAAAATAGAAAATTTCTAAAGACGAATTTTGGCTTCGCTAAAATCAATTTGTCCTATTCAAAAGTGCGTGATTTTTTGTTTTAAAAAAGAAATTGTGCTAATATACAAGTATAAAAATAGCGGGGTGTAGTGTAACGGCTAACATTCTCGGTTTGGGACCGAGCGACTCCGGGTTCGAATCCCGGCACCCCGACAACGAACGTAGTGAGATTGTTGGGGTGCAACAAAGCACCTGCGTGCTTTGTGTCGGGATTTGAACGGCGGAGTATGTTGCGAGCGATAGCGAGCAACAGCGAGCCGCGTCCAGCGATACTTATTATTTTTGAGTTCGCAGAACGAAAAAAATAATTAGTAATCGTGGGACGAATCCCGGCACCCCGACAAAATAAAAAACCGAGCTGTTGTCTCCAAAACAGCTCGGGTTGTGAAAAATATGAGTTAATTTAGTCCACATAAATTAACTCGTATTTTTTTGGCAAAGGGTGTAGGGGAAGCGGATCCCCTTTATAATCCACCACCGCAACAATACAATAGCGGGAAGTGGATTTATGAACCGTGGGAAGCGTTAACGCCCCCCACATTCCCCACAAAATCGCCAGTAATGCCAAAAAGGAAATTACGCCGGCGATAATGTTTACAAAAACATCATCCCTTTCCTCTTCAAATAAAATATTAGACATAATAACCTCCTTTTTTGTGATTGTTATTTACACCCCAAGAACAAAACTATCCACAATAATAGCATTGAAATATAATTTGTCAAGGGCAAATCATAAACATTAAAACATTAAAACACGGGAACATTAAAACAGGCGGATTTTGGCTTGCCCGCCTAACTTTTCCCCGATACACTTTCAAAAAAAGTTAAACAGGCAAGAAAAGTTGAGCGGGCAAGCCAAAATCCGCCTTCTGTTTGGTTTATTCCCGTAGAGGTCTTGCCTCTACGAGAACGCAAGGGTGGAAAAAGCGACAATCCAATTTGTCAATTTGGAAATACTCCCACTTGGGGATAGTATTCCTAAGTGAAAACTGAGGTAAATAATTGCGAAAAACAAAAAGGCGACGGCTTCGCCGTCGCCCTGTTGTTTTTCGCAAAACTTTGCCGAATATTCGCCGAGGATTAGGGAACGCTCCGCCAGAGAGGGTGAGCGTTCGTCTTGGGGTACAGTTCAAAGGCTGGTCGTCCTTTTTTATTTTTTTAAATCCCCACAAAACAAATGAAAAACACCACCCGAAGGCGATGTTTTTCATTGTACTTACGTAATATATATTGGCAAGCCAAAATATAAAACATAAGTACAATTACTATAATAGCAGAAGCGAAATTAAAGTCAATGGTTTTTTATAAACTTTCTG
>JBDRMF010000030.1:0-13538 GCA_043812415.1 Patescibacteria group bacterium
TTTGTGACCAATTCTCTTTTATAGAGGCACCCTCGCAAGGGTGCCTAAGCAAGCCAACCGCTTGGCTTGCGTGAGAGAATTGAAAGGCGGAATATGTTGCGAGCGTTTAGCGAGCGACAATGAGCCGGGGTCGCGAACACTTATGATTTTGAAGCCCGCAGGGCGAACAAAATCATTAGTGATTTGTGACCAATTCTCTTCCAGACACCCAAAATAAAAACACCTTTGGTGTTTTTATTTTGGGTGTCTATGGTGTAATGATTAAAACTAAAGTTTGTGGAACTCCCATTTCTGGTTCAACTTCGGGTAAGCATCTCAGAATAGTTTTCCCCATTACTTTTTTTTTGCAATGAGTTAAGATTATATTAATTAAAAGTTAATAAAAATTTTTTATGAAAAAAATAAAAAAAGTTGTTTTAGCGATTTTATTTCTGGGAATGTTAATTACTCCTAATGTGTCTTCTGCTTCCACTCTTGAAGAACTAACCGCTCTGTTGAATTCTTTATTGGCGCAAGTCCAAACATTACAACAACAAATAGCGCAACAAGCGCAGGCAAAATCGGTTGCGTGGTGCCATAATTTTGATACAAATTTAAAATATGGAGATAGTGGCGAAGAAATTACAGCTCTGCAAACAGTTTTGGAAAAACAAGGATTATACAAAAAGGGGACTAACCCACCTCATTTTGACGAACAAGTCGCTTCAGCGGTGTCTGGTTTTCAAATGAAATATAAAAAAGTGACATTAGATCCTTGGGGTTTACAATACGGAACAGGGTTTGTCGGCAAAACTACAAGAGAAAAATTAAATCAACTATACGGATGCGGTAATTTATCAACACCAGTAGTGCCAACACCAACACCAACACCAACATCACCAATCACTGTTCTTTCACCAAATGGCGGGGAGAATTTTGAGCTCGGGGGTTCCATGGATGTTAAATGGAATTTTTTGGGCAATATAGATCGGGTAATAATTGATATATTAGATAAAAATGGAAAAGCGGTATATACGGAAGGACCTATTTCATATGAAATTAAAGGAGGTGGAGCGTCTTATTCTTGGTTTATACCATCTGATTTTCTTCCTGGTAGTTATAGAGTAAAAATTGGCGTATGCCCTCCGAATCTTTCGGATATAGAATGCGCCAATAGTGTTTTGACTATTTATGATAAAAGTGATAATTATTTTAATGTAACTGGTGCAGTAATAACTTTGCCTACTTCCTGCACCGATTCTGATAATGGAAAGGATTATTATGTGAAAGGTTCATGCATTGATTCGAATGGGAATAAAAACTGGGATGCCTGCTTCGGAATTCAAGTGACTGAAACATTTTGTGCGGAAAATTTAGGTTGTGGGTATATTGATTTCAAATGTCCAAACGGTTGTCAAGACGGGGCGTGTGTGGAAGCAGTCGAAAATCACTTCTCCATCTCCCTCCAAAAAGGCTGGAATCTCATCAGTCTGCCAGTCGAGCCAATCAATTCCAACATCGCGGAAGTCCTCAAAAGCATCGAAGGAAAATACGATTATGTGAAATCTTTTGACAACGGCGCGTTGACTTTTACACTCGGATCTTCTTGGTCAAATTTGAAAACCGTCCACGCTGGGCAAGGTTTGGAGATAAAAATGAAGGAAAATGCCACTTTGAAAATTTCCGGAAATCCGCCTGTCTCAAATACTTTTAATTTTCAGGAAGGCTGGAATTTATTCGGCATCAAATCTTCCGGCAGTCAACAAGTGACCAACATCGTGCCGGCGAAAAATATTGTTTCGCTTTATCGCTACAAAAGCGGCGCGGACAGTTGGGGCGAAAACGACAAAGAATTTTATCCTGCCGATTTCACTTCCCTTGAATCTGGTCGGGGTTATTGGTTAAAGTATGAGAAAGACGCTGTAATTGGCGATGTAAACGAAAACGGTCGTTTAGATATCGGAGATTCTCAGTTTATCAGTCAATATTTAGCCGGAAACAGAAACCTCACGGAGGCGCAACTCGCGAAAGCAGACATCAACGGCGATGGGAAAGTTACGGAAATAGACGCCGATTTAATTGCTCAAATTTTAGTGGGGAACATTACCTTGGATGAAGCTCTTAACTATGTTGAAAAACCGACACAAGAAGTTATTATGAAAACTGAAAACATAAATCAAATGGCGAGTGTTTTAGAATCGGCAAAAGGAACATTATTGCAAATGTTAAATTCTTTTTAAATTCATAATTTTAGTTTTTCCGATCAGTTATTTTGATACCTTTTTGCGTAGATGCAAAATGAAGCATTTTTAATGTTGGGCTTAAGTCACGCAAGCAAACTGCTCCTATTTAATATATTTTATTTTTTAAAAAATTTGATATAATAATATTATCATTTATTTATTAAAAACTAATTAAAAATATTATGAAAAAAGAAGAAACAAATATAGGGTGTCCTTTTGCGCGTAATGAAATTATTATAAAATTGCTGGCGGTTTTTTTGGCGACGCTTGTTATTTTCTTTTTGGCAAAAACTTATGGCGTGGTGAAAGAAAATAAATTTATCGGGCAGGATATTATGGCTCAAAATACTATTACGGTAACAGGTGAAGGTGAAGTTTCTGCGATTCCGGATATTGCCAAATTCAGTTTTTCTGTCGTGGAAGAAGCCGAAACGGTGGAAAACGCGCAAAGATTGGCGACGGAAAAAATGAACAAAGTTTTGGAATTTTTAAAAAATTCCGGCGTGGAGGATAAAGATATAAAAACGACGGATTATAATATTTATCCGCGGTATGAATGGTGGACAAAAGAAATGGCTTGTTTGAGTTTAAATTGTCCTACACCGGACAGAGAAAGAAAATTAGTCGCTTATGTAGTGAGTCAAAATATTTCCGCGCGACTGAAAAAAACAGATATGGCGGGCGAGATTTTGGCGGGTATCGGCGCGTTGGGAGTTTCAAATGTGAGCGGGCTTAATTTTGAGATTGATGCCAAAGATGCTTTGGAAAGGCAAGCGCGTCAAAACGCCATTGACGAAGCTCAAGAAAAAGCCGAACAATTGGCAAAAGATTTGGGAGTAAATTTGGTGAGGATTGTGAGTTTTTCAGAATCGGGAGGAAATAATTATCCCAGTTATGCTGTGATGAAAGAATCTCTGATGATGGGTGGAGGTGTGTCGGCGACCGCTATTCCGGAAATTCCAATCGGCGAGAATGAAATTAAAGCGACGGTTTACATTACTTACGAGATTAAATAATATTTGACTTCTTGATAAATAAAGAGTAATCTATGGGTAATGAAAGCCCAGTTGGGCTTTTTTAATTAAGACAAACAATGAAAATTATTGATTACATAAAAGATACAAAAAGCGAATTAAAGTATGTGTCTTGGCCCACAAAAAAACAAGCGGTGTGGTTCACGATTGTGGTTATTAGTGTGTCTTTAATCACCGCCTTTTTTTTAGGCTTTTTTGATTTTATTTTTTCATTAGGTTTGGAAAAATTTATTTTAAATAAATAATAAATTGGAATTAAAAATTTTAGGGGAAAAATTGGCTCCGCCAATTTTTCCCCTAAAAGCTATAAGCTAAACAGCTATAAGCTAAAAAATTATGTCACGACAAGAAGAAAATGCAAAAAGAAATTGGTACGCGGTCCACACTTATGTAGGATATGAGAATGCCGTTGTGCGAAATTTGAAACAAAGAATTGAATCTTTTGGTATGGAAGATAAAATTTTTGATGCGATAGTGCCTGTTGAAAAAAAAATCAAAATCAAAAATGGCAAAAGAGTTGAAGAAGAAGAGAAAATTTATCCGGGGTATGTGTTGGTGGATATGATAGTGACGGATGATTCTTGGTATGTGGTCAGAAATACGCCGAGAATAACCGGTTTTGTGGGTGTGGGTATTAATCCGGTGCCAGTTGATGAAGCGGAAATGACAGAATTGAGAAGAAGAATGAATTCCGATACAACTAAACATTCTATGGATATACAAGTGAGCGATATGATTAGCGTTATTGATGGACCTTTTAAAGATATGGAAGGCAAGGTGAGCGAAGTGGATGAAGAAAGAGGAAAAATAAAAGTGTTGGTGTCTATGTTTGGTCGTGAGACACCGGTTGAATTAGATCCATTACAAGTTAAGAAAGTTTAATTAGGTTTTTAGAAATTATGTCTTTAGAAAATTAGAAAAATTGACGAAGTCAATTTTTCTTCTCTGATAACCTAATAACCTAATATTCTAATTACCTAAATTATTATGGCAAAAGAAGCGATAAAAAAAATTAAATTACAGGTTGAAGGGGGAAAGGCGACAGCTGCGCCTCCTTTGGGTCCCGCTTTGGGACAGGCTGGTGTCAATATAGGCGAATTTGTCAATCAATTCAATACCGCAACCAAAGACAAAATGGGAGAAATTATACCGGTGGTGATTTCCGTTTATGAAGACAGAAGTTTTGATTTTATTATGAAAAGTTCCCCAGCTTCACGATTGATATTGAAGGCATTGGGAATTAAAAAAGGTTCCGGAAAAAATTTGGTTAAACGAGCAGGTATTCTCACAAAAGCGCAAGTTAAAGAAATCGCCGAAACAAAAAAGGAAGATTTAAGCGCACATGATACGGAAGCAGCGATGAAAATTATTGAAGGAACTGCCAGAAGTATGGGAGTGGAAGTGAAATAAATTTGGAAAGTTTTTCTAAATAAAACGAACGGCTCAGCTTTGAACTGTACCCCAAAAGACGGACACGAAAGTGTCCGTCTTTTGGGGTACATTTCAAGCCGTCGCCCCTTTTCATTTTGCTTACTACACAAAAAAAGCGACCGCTTTTTTTGTGTAGTATTTGTTTTTATGTTTTTGGGCGATTGGCTCCGCCAATCGCCCGCCTTTGCGAACGGTTAGCGAAGCAGTCCAGAGTGTTTTTAAAATTTGGAAGCCTTGCTTCCAAATTTTAAAAAATAACCAGTGCGCTTCAGCACACTGTGGTTTAACTTGCAAAATAACCTATTTTAAGGTATCTTAACGCCAGATAGTAATTCTTAAATTCTTAAAATTTAAGATTTTGACAATAACAAATAATAGAAAAGGAGAACAGACAATGATGTTTATAACATTGGAAGGTGGCGAAGGTTCAGGAAAAACAACCCAAATGGTGAAAATCGGCAAGTTTTTGGAATCCAAAGGTTCCAAATATATTGTCACCCGCGAACCGGGCGGGACGGAAATCGGCGCGCAAATTCGACGGATTGTGAAGAATAAAAATAATACGGATTTGACCCCTGAAGCGGAATTATTACTGTATATGGCGGACAGAGTTCAGCACATACAGGAAATAATTGCCCCCGCTTTAACGGCGGGAAAGGTTGTGTTGTGTGATCGGTATTATGATTCCACTTCCGTTTATCAAGGGACAGCTCGTGGATTAGAATTGAATTTAATAAATCAACTTCATTCTCTATTTTATGTTCCAATTCCGGACATTACTTTTTTGCTTGATTTGTCTCCAGAAATTGGATTATTGCGCGCTTGGTCGCATATTAACGCGGGCGAGCGGGACAAGACCCAGACTCGTTTTGAATATGAAAAAATCACATTTCATAACAAAGTGAGGGAAGGATATTTGAAACTTGCTAAAAAAGAACTTCATCGTTTTTGCGTTATCAATGCGGAACAAGAACCGAATGCGGTTTGGCAAGACATTAAAAAAGTTTTAGAAAAATTTTTCTAATCTTTAATTGAAAGGGAGATAAGATAATGTTAATTACGCACAGTGTTCAAGCGCGAGATCTGCCCGATTTATGGTTTCAGGCGGTGCATGGCATCCTTGAAAAAGGAAGGCGTTTTGTGATTGACCGAGGTTCCTACGCCGGACAAATGCGATTGGAATACGATTATTTTTTTGGTCATATATTAAACCCCGGGTTTGGTGCCGGAACGAATGATATTTTGCCTCAAATTCCAGCGTCGGTGGGAATTCCCAATCCGGTGGATTTAGCGTATGTGTATGGCGGGGAGGGTTATTCGCGGTCCTATGTGGAATATGTGATGACTGCTCGCAAAGAATTGGGGGAGTCATATACTTATGGAGAGCGATTGACGAAATTTCCTATTTCGGTTAATAGTGCGGTTTTTTATTTTGCAGACAGGAATAAAGATATCTTAATTCAAGATTCAGAAATTTGGAACACTTCCCAAATTATTATTCGGGAGGCCAAACAATCTTTTTTAAACCAAATTGAATTTGTTATTTGGGTTTACAAAAATAAAGGTTTCCGGAATAACCAGCTGGTGTTGCAGGTTGCGCAACCGTCTGATTTAGTTTTGCAAGACCCTCCTTGCTTGCGTCAAATAGACACCCGCATTCAGGATGGAAAATTGCATTTTTTTGTTTATTTCCGTTCTTGGGATTTATGGGGCGGTTTGCCTGCCAATCTTGCCGCTATTCAATTTCTTAAAGAATATATGGCGTCTGAGATTGGGGTGGAGGATGGCGAAATGATAGTGGAGAGTAAAGGATTACATCTTTATGGCTATGCTGAGGATTTAGCTAAAATGAGATGTTTGAAAACATAAAAATAGTTCTTAATTTAAAAAAACCCGAAAATTGTTCGCAAACAATTTTCGGGTTTTAATTTTTGTGGATTCGCATAGTCGTTGAACTGACGGACGTCGGACGTCCGTCAATGAGGCGCGAAATTTATTTTTGTCTTCGCAAGAAGTGGAGCGAAGCCCAAACAAATTTTGAAAAAATTTGAGCGGGCAAGCTGAACTGTACCCCAAAAGACGGACACGAATGTGTCCGTCTTTTGGGGTACATTTCAAGCCGTCGCCCCCTTTTCATTTTGCTTACTACACAAAAAAAGCGACCGCTTTTTTTGTGTAGTATTTGTTTTTATGTTTTTGGGCGATTGGCTCCGCCAATCGCCCGCCTTTTTTTGACAATCAATTTCAATTAGAAACAAAATCAAAATTATGTTAAGATTTTAATTATGACTAACGCAAAAAAAGACGAAAAACAGACACTTGGTAATCCGATTACCAAGTCGGATGTCAAATCCGAAATAGCGAAAAACGAGGAACGGGTTTTGGAATTTTGGCAACAAGCGAAAATTTTTGAAAAATCCATCCGCAAAGACGCGCCCAAGGGCGATTTTGTCTTTTATGATGGCCCGCCGTTTGCGACTGGTTTGCCACATTACGGGCATATTTTGACGGGGACAGTCAAAGACACTATTCCTCGCTATCAAACAATGCTCGGTAAAAAAGTGGAACGCAAATGGGGTTGGGATTGTCACGGTTTGCCTTTGGAAAATTTAATTGAAGAAGAATTGGGTTTAAAAACGAAAAAAGATATTGAAGATTATGGCATTGAAAAATTCAATCAAGCCGCCAATGCGAGCGTCTTGCGGTATGCTGATGAATGGGCGGAAATTATTCCCAGAATGGGGCGGTGGGTTGATATGAAAAATTCTTACAAAACGATGGACACGAATTATACGGAATCGGTCTGGTGGTCGTTTAAAGAAATTTATAAGAAAGGTTTAATTTACGAGGGTTTTAAGTCAATGCATTATTGTCCTCGTTGTGGCACAACCCTTTCAAATTTTGAAGTTAATCAAGGTTATAAAGACATTAAAGATTTTTCGGTTATCGCCAAATTTGAATTAGTGGACGAACTAAATACTTTTATTTTAGCTTGGACGACGACACCGTGGACTTTGCCAGGAAATATGGCGCTTGCAGTAAATAGCGAAGCTATTTACTGCAAAGTCAAAAGTCAAAAGTCAAAAGTTGAAAGCTATATTGTGGCAAAAGAGAGACTGGATGATGTCTTAAAAGATTTTGAGTATAAAATAATTGAAGAATTTAAGGGTTTTGAATTAGTTGGAAAAAAATACAAACCGGTTTTTGATTATTACCAAAATGAAGAATTTGAAAATAAAGAAAATGCGTGGCAGATTTATGATGCGGATTTTGTCAATCTGGAAGAGGGAACGGGGATAATTCATATCGCGCCCGCTTTTGGCGCGGATGATTTGGCATTGGCGCAAAAAGAAAATATCCCCATCGTTCATCATGTCAATAAAGAAGGTCGTTTTGAAAAAGAAGTTTCAGATTTTGCGGGTTTATTGGTTAAAGACAAAGCCGACCATCAAAAAACAGATATTGAAATTATAAAATATCTCGCTGGAAAAAATTTGCTTTTCGCCAAAGAAAAAATAACGCATTCTTATCCGCATTGTTGGCGGTGTTATACTCCGCTGTTAAATTACGCGACCTCGTCGTGGTTTTTGAAAACGACCGCCCTGAAAGACAAAATCATCGCTGAAAATCAAAAAATAAAGTGGGTGCCGGAGGATATTCGTGATGGTCGTTTTGGAAAATGGCTGGAAGGGATGCGCGATTGGGCGATTTCACGGTCGCGTTATTGGGGTGCTCCGTTACCGGTGTGGAAATGCGAGCAATGCGAAAAATTAAAAGTAATCGGTTCGGTGGAGGAAATAAAGCGAGAGTTAAAAACAACTGGCAGTCGCAATAAATATTTTTCAATTCGGCACGGCGAGGCGGATAATAATGTTTTGAATGTTTTGTCTTCTCAAGAAAGCACTCTTCATCATTTGACCGCAAAAGGGAGAGAACAAATTGTCGGTTCCGCCCAAGAATTAAAAAATAAGAAGATTGATTTGATCATCGCTTCGCCCCTGATTAGAACAAAAGAATCCGCCACTCTTTTGGCGGAAGAATTGGGTGTGAAAAATGTGGGTTTTGACAAAAGAATCGCTGAAATAAAAACAGGAGATTTTGAAGGAAAAAATTGTTCCGCTTATCATAATTATTTTGAAATTTTGGCGGAACGCTTCACAAAAACTCCGCAGGGCGGAGAGAATTTCAACGATATTAAAAAACGGGTTGGCGAATTTTTATACGAGACAGACAAAAAATATTCTCATAAAAATATTTTAATTGTGAGCCACGAAAATATTTTGTGGTTGCTTGAAGCGAGCGCACGAGGACTAAATTTGCGGGAAACGCTCGCGTTAAAAGAGGAAAACGGCTTGTTCAAAAACGCGCAATGGCGGGAAATTGATTTTATACCTTTGTCGCATAATCAAAATTATGAATTGGATTTGCACCGACCGTATATTGATGAAATAAAATTTGAGTGCGAATGTGGCGGAGAAATGAAAAATGTGGCGGAAGTTTTTGATTGTTGGTATGAGTCGGGGTCTATGCCTTTTGCGTCCAAACATTATCCTTTTGAAAATTTGGAGATTTTTAATCCTGAAAAAAATATTGGATTTCCGGCGGACTTTATTGCCGAGGGCTTGGACCAAACACGAGGCTGGTTTTATTCTTCTCTTGTTTTAGCGGTAGCTTTGTTTGGAAAAACTTCTTATAAAACCGTAATTGTAAATGGAATGGTTTTGGCGGAAGATGGGCAGAAAATGTCAAAATCAAAAAATAATTTTCCTGACCCTCTCATTGTTGTAAATAAATACGGAGCGGATGCGTTGAGATATTATTTGCTCTCCTCTCCCTTGATGAAAGCGGAGGATTTGAATTTTTTTGAAAGCGGAGTGGATGAAATTTTGAAAAAAATTATTTTGAGATTTAAGAATGTTTATTCTTTTTATGAGTTATATCGTTCGCCAGACGGGAATGCGGAACAATTTAATCCACAGGACAGTCCGAATGTTTTGGACAAATGGATTTTGACGAGATTGGCTGAATTGGTCAAAATTGTCAGTCATAATTTGGATGTTTATCAAATAGACAAAGCCACCCGCCCGCTGGGCGATTTTATTGACGATTTGTCCACTTGGTATTTAAGGCGGTCAAGGGATAGATTTAAGATGTCGGTAAATTCTGAAGAATTTACCGACACGCGGACTAATGCGGAACAAACGCAGAAGACTGCGGAAATAATTGAGGACAAGGGCTTCGCTTTAGCGACGACAAAATTTGTGTTGGAAAATTTAGCGAAAATTTGCGCGCCGTTTTTGCCGTTTTTGGCGGAAGAAATTTGGCAGAAAGTAATGGGGAATAATTTTGCGGATGAAAATCAGAGCGTCCACTTGGAAAATTGGCCATCCCCCGCCGAAGCTTCGGAGGACAAACCTTCACTTGGGAATAGCATTCCCAAGGGCAAGATTATTTTGGAGGAGATGGCGGAAGTGAGAAAAATCGTGTCCTTGGGCTTGGAAGCGCGTGCAAAAGCGGGAGTAAAAGTTAGACAACCGTTAAAAGAGCTGAAAGTCCAAAGTCTAAAGTCAAAAGGGAAAGAGGATTTGCTTGATTTGATAAAAGATGAATTGAATGTCAAAGAGATTGCCTTTGACGCAACCATCGCCAACGAAGTGGAGCTTAATTTGGAAATTACGGCTGATTTGCAAGCGGAAGGGAATTTTCGGGAATTGGCGCGGAATATCCAAAAATTCAGAAAAGAGGAAAAATTAACTCCGAGCGACAGCATCATTTTGGCGATTGAAACGGACGAGTCAGGCAAAAATCTGATAAATAAATTCGCGGATGAATTAAAACAAGTCGCTGGAATTAAAAAGATAGATTTCATTCCCGTCCCCGTCGGCGCGGAAATCAAAATAGACAATCTCGTTTTCAAAATCAAAATAATCAAGTAAATACTCGCTAATTTGTTCCAACGGCTCAACGCGTTGAGCCGTTGAAAAATTAAATTTTTTATTAAAAATGATTTATCAACACACATATTTTCAATTAGACACCGCCAGCCGAAAAGTTTTTGATGAAACTGGAAAAGAATTAAGGATAACTGGCAACGCTTTTCGCCTGCTTGTCTTTTTGTGTGAGAATAAAAATGCGACTATAACTAAAATCGGGGACTGTTTGGATTACGCCAAAAATTACGACGAAAATCATATTCGGCAATATAAATACAAAATCAATTCAATTATCGGTCGGGATATTATTGAATATAAAAATGCTATTTATTCCATTGTTGGTGACATAAAAGAAGCGGAAAAAATAAAAAAAAGAGACCGTAATACGGATTTATTACGGTCGGATAATTTAAGATGGGGTATTGTGAAAAATATCAGCGAAAAACCGGCGATTATTGTGTCAATTTTATTATTGCTCGCACTGTTCCCGTGGGTTTATGGTTATTACATAATTTTGAGATGGGCGGTGAGTTTGGTGGCGATTTATTATATCCTCGGTTTTTATAGCAGAGCGAAAGTTTTTGATTTCAAAATTTGGTTATTAGTCGCCACCGCCGTTTTATTCAACCCACTTGCTCCGATTTTTCTGCAAAGTAAAATTGTTTGGGGAATTATAGATGTCATCGTCGCCAGCTTCTTTGTTTATTTGATAGTTAAAACTAAAGAATTAAAATAAAATTATGAAAAAAGAAATAATTAAATCATTAACAAACAATTTTGAATCCTATCTAAATAAAACAAAAGACGGTTTGGAATTTTGGTTAGCTCGCGACTTGCAACATTTACTGGGTTATTCCAAATGGGATAACTTTTTAAGTGTGATTTCAAAAGCGAAAACAGCCTGTGAGGTTTCAGATAATAATATTGACGATCATTTTGCCGGCGTCGGGAAAACGATAAAGATGCCAAAAACAGCGCGGAAAGAAATTGATGATATGATGCTCACAAGATACGCCTGCTAAGAAATTAAAAATTAAAAATAATTAAAATATGAAAAATGAGAAGTGGAATTGGCCAGATTGGTTTTTGAGTTTATTGTTTGTAGTTACTTTTTGTGTTGCTCCTATTTTGTATAATATGTGGCAAAAAGAAAAAAATGTTGCTAGCGAATATAAAAAAGCATATTTTGATTTACGAGAAATATCCGAAAAAATTGTTTCCAATGAAGCAGATGCCAATGATTTAATAAATTTTTTTCGGGAAAAAGAGGAACATGAAAAACTGATGAATGATTTAGCAAATGAATTATCAAAAATTTATGATGAGGTTTATTAATATTTAATTAAAAATAATATGAAACAAAACACAAAATCAGTTCTGTATTTGATAATATTGTTGCCTTTATTTTATATCTTTGTGATATATTTACCTGCTCAAAAGATAGATGATTTGGAAGAAATTAGCAAAAATAATTCAGACAAAAATACAGAGATACTCAAAGAAACAGATTATTTTGCAAGGAATTTAGACTGTTTGAAATTAAAAAATGAAATAGAACAACGAATTAAGAACAAAGTATTGGGAGAAAGAATGACATTAGAACAAATTTTTTACAGCCCTAAAATAAATTCTTGTTTATATGTTGATTATTTGGACTCAGGTTATTCAGAAAAAGTTTCTGCTTATCATTTTTATCAAAAAAGATTGTTTGATGTTTTAGATGATGGCTTCTCGTCTCACCCTTTAGAGGGTTGTTCTGTGGTTGAAGTTGGTGAAAATTGTGATGGATTTAATAATAAAGTCGAAGAATATAAAAAATGAAAATTGTAAAAATTAAAAAATCAGACAGACTTCCTTTTGGCGAATATACACTTGTTTATAGCCCTAAAATCAAAAGAGTTGAGGATAAGTTTGGCAAATTTGTATCAGACAGAAATTTTCTTATAGAGTATGACAAGATAGGCGGTTGGATAAAAGACCAAGATGGTAATAAAATAGAAATGCATACATTTTGGAATATTGAAAAAGAAAGAATAAAAAAATATGAAGAAAAAATGGAAAAATGGGATAATATTAAAAACGATTTTTATTCATTTGCGGGGCTGATAAGAATCCTAAAAGAATTTATTTGGCTATTCTTATTTATATTATCTCTTATTGTTTATTTCTTTTATTTTATAATTCAATTTTTGAAACGAATAAATGAAAACAATTGCTTTGTGTAAGGGCAAAGAAATCACCAAAATTATATGAAAAATAAAAAGACAGCCAAGAAAGCGATAGCGGTTTTTGAAAACCAACCGGTCCGTCGTTTGTGGAATGAAAAGGAAGAAAAATGGTATTTTTCGGTGGTAGACATTATTCGGGTGTTAATTCAACAAGCTGATTATCAAACTGCCAGAAAATATTGGAATAAACTCAAAGAAAGGCTAAAGAAAGAAGGAAACGAGTCGGTGTCAAATTGTCACCAACTGAAATTTGAGGCGGCAGATGGAAAATTTTATTTAACTGACGCGGCAGATGTAGAAATAATTTTACGATTAGTTCAGTCCGTGCCCAGTCCGAAAGCTGAACCGATTAAACTTTGGCTTGCTAAAGTTGGCTATGAAAGAATGCAAGAAATAAACGATCCGGAAAAAGCGTTAAATCGCAGCCGGGATTATTGGCAAAAAATGGGACGAAGCCAAAAATGGATACAACAGAGAATGATGGGGCAGGAAATTAGAAATAAATTAACGGATTATTGGAAAGACAATGAGGTTAAGGAAAAATTTGAAAAATACTTTTGGATTAGGATCGGCAAAAGCTTGTGAAATTGTGGCGTGTTTTGAAATGAGACGAAGATTTCTGCAAAACAAAAAATGCCGGATTTATCTTTCTCCAGAGGATGTTTGGCAGGAATTAAAAGATATAAGAGA
>JBDRMF010000031.1:0-5101 GCA_043812415.1 Patescibacteria group bacterium
TGTTTGTTGCATTCCACGCACTTAAATCTTTGTAAATTGTTTCTATCTACTCCGTTTTTCTTAATTTTTGTGCTTCCGCAATATGGACATTTTGTTTTTTTTAAATAATGACATAATTATTTTTTAATTTAGCTTGTAATCTCTACCTTATTTTAGCAGATTAGCCCCACAAAAGTTCCATTAAGCCCAAAATCCGTCTTCGCAAGCGTTTAGCGATGCGGTGATCCAGCTCCCTGTTTTTATGAGAAGGACGAAGTCCGACCTCTAAATTACGGTGAATTTTTTGTCGTTGGGCGTTTGCTGTACCGCAACCGAGGTCGGACTTCTGAACCGCCTAAATTTTGTTGACTTCGTTTTGCTTGCATTATTTTTATGCTTATGTTATTATTTTAACAATCAAATCGTAGCTGTAAGAGAATCGAGGTCGGGTTTTATCAAACAGTATTTTGTATTTGAGTATGGTCTATTTCAAATTTTGAGATGACCCTGTTTATTAACTTAGTTCTCTTATAGATATGCAACAAGGAACAATCGCTCGTCTTACGGACCGTGGTTTTGGCTTCATTTCTCAAGAGGGTGCGGAAAAAGATCTTTTTTTCCACTCAAATGAGTTAAAGAATGTTCAATTCAACGAACTTCGTGAAGGCGACAAGCTAACTTTTGAAGTAGCGGACGGTCCAAAAGGACAAAACGCTGTGAACATCAACAAAGCTTAAATCAAAAAACACCCCGCAAAGGGGTGTTTTTTAATTTATTTTTTTGGATTTTGACGGGGCGGAGGCGAAGCCTCCGCCCCGTCAAAATCAAATTTCAAAACTTATTGATTATTATTAAATATTTTTTTCACTTTAACCACACCATTTTTTATGGTATCTTTTATGTTTATTTTTTCTGACGATTCATTCTCTTGTAATTCCCCTGTTCCTTCTTCGCGAATTTTATTCATTTCTTCTTGTCTTATTGATTGCGTATTTCCACCATTTCCCTCTTCTTTTCTTTCTTGAACGGTATTTTCAATTCTTTCCGTTTTTTCTGCTTCTATTCCGTCTTGCTCGTTATCTTCGTTTAATTTTGCTTCCAAATCTTTTCTTGTTTGCTCTTCTTTTTCAACTCGCTTTTCAGCATCAACTCGCATCTCTTTTTTTGCTGTTTCTAAACCATCGGCTTTGCCTTTATTTAAAGATTGCAATTCTGCTTTGGCGTCTTCATCGCCAGCTTTTACCCTATTTATCAATTCCATCTTTTGCGTGTTATACAATTTTATTTCTTCTCTGTGTTGTATAATCCTTGTCTTAACCTCCATTAAATGCGCTTGTGTTTCTTCATCAACTTTTTGTTTTTGAACTTCAACTTTTTCTATAAAACTATTTGCTTTGTCCATCATTTTTTGCGCTTTTTCTTGTTCTTCCGTAGTTTGAGCGTTTTGAGCAAAAACATCAGCTAATTCCATTCTTTCGTTTGCGTAGATTAACGCTTTCTCCGCTTTTTTTTGAGTGCTGAAAGCAAAAACCAAACCGATGTTTTCTCTTACACCTCTCCACCATAAACCAAAATTTGAAGGATTTGTTTGCACTTGTTCAGCAACTTCCACAATATTTTCACTTTCTGTGTCTATTAAATCAACTTTTTCAACTTCCATATTTGTCGCCCCATCCTCTTCATCTAATAAAACTGGCTCAACAACCTCGTCGGCCGATACCGCGATAACCCCCACAAACATAAAAATAAAAACCAAAAAACTTGCGCATATTTTTTTCATAATTTTATAATATTAATTTTAAATTGACCCCTAACTGATAATACCTATAATATTACCCTAATTGACCTATATAATGCAAGTGTTTATATAGGTTTGTATTTTTGCTACCGGACGGTAAAAGCGTTGCCCATAAAAAACGCCTGCTTTTTCAAGCAAGCGTTTTTTATTTTTAAAACCGTACCTCGTCTTTGTCTTATTCTATTTCCTCATCTTCATCTAAATCATCATCTTCTATTTCTTCCGAGTCTTCTGTTGCCACTTCATCCAATTCGTCTTCTACATCATCTTCCACCTCGCCAAATATTTCCTCTGAAGCGGAAATATCAATGTTATCAACAACTTCATCATCCATAAACGCTGTGTTTATATTTGTATTCATAACTTTTAAAAAATAATTAATAATTACGACGCTAATAATAAAGGTTACTTTACTCGAAAAACATTAACGAGATGTTAACCTGTTTAAAACTCCTCGCCTACTTAATAATAAGCGGAAATTTAATAAACAGAAATCATTATAACTTATTTTTTAATAATACAAAGCCCCCCTGTGGATTACTTTTTAATCCAGTTTTGTCTGAATTTAAAGGCGTTTATAATATTTGTATAAAAAATTTTCTTTTAATTCAAAAAAATTATTTTCCAATATAGAGCGACGAATTTCCTCAATCAGAGTAACAATAAAATGAAGGTTGTGAATTGATGCTAATGTCCCAGCCAACATTTCTTTGGCTCTAAAGAGATGGGAAATATAAGCACGCGAATAATTTTGGCAAGTATAACATTGACAATTTTCATCAATGGACGAAAAATCATTTTTGAATTTAGCATTCAAAATATTGATGCGACCATTTTCAGTGTGAAGCGTTCCGTTACGCGCCATTCTTGTGGGCGACACACAATCAAATAAATCAATGCCATTTTGAATGCCACCGAATAAATCTTCCGGCTCACCTATCCCCAACAAATGCCTAGGCTTTTCTTCCGGTAAAATTTGATTGACCCACCCAACGGCGGTATCCATATCTTTTTTATCAAAGGAACCGCCGATACCAAAACCGTCAAAATCCATTTCTGCGATTGTCTTGGCGCTTATTTTACGCAAGTCTTCAAATCGTCCGCCTTGCGCGATTCCAAATAACGCCTGCTTGTTTTCGCTTATGTGTTCAGCATCCAAGCGTTGATGGCGGGCGAGACTTCGCCTCGCCCACCTATGCGTCCTTTCCATCGCTTCTTTTTGATATTCATAATTCGCATTAGGGGAAGTACATTCGTCAAAAGCAAAAATAATGTCGGCACCGATATTATGTTGAATTTCTACCGATTTTTCCGGAGTAAAACGATGTTTGGACCCGTCAATATGAGAAAAAAAATTCACCCCATCCTCATCAATTTTCACCAATTTCTCTGGCTTGGAAATGCGACACCCTGATGATAATTTGGGAGTCGGAGTATCAAATACTTGGGCGATTTTGGTCACAGAATCTCCAAAAGCGACCCCGAGAGAGAAAACTTGAAAACCGCCTGAATCCGTCATAGTAGGACCGTTCCAATTCATAAATTTATGTAAACCGCCAGCTTTTTTAATTAAGTCATCGCCTGGTTGAAGATGTAAATGATAAGTATTGGCCAAAACAATTTGCGCTCCAAGACTTTTGACTTGCTCCGGTGTGAGCGCTTTAATAGTCGCTTTGGTGCCTACGGTTACAAAGGCGGGGGTTTTGACGACGCCGTGAGGCGTCGTCAAAACCCCCGCCCTTCCCAATTTATTTTTTAATTTTTTTTCTATTTTAAAATTAAACATTGCGTTTTAATAATTTACCGCGCAAAAAAAATAAACCGCAAAAAATTGAAACAGTCGCCAGCGTCAAATTTTTCTTTGAGTTTGATATTTATATGCTGAAATCTTTCAGAGAATAAAGTTCATCATCTGTGTCGTCTTCCATCTTTTCTGAAGCAATCCCATCTTGTTGTCCAGCAAAATCCATTTTTTCTTTTTCAAGCTGTTGCTTATTATTTTTTTCATAATTATTTAAAGTTTCATTCGGGTCCCTGACAACATCGCTGTGAAGCGTGTCTATAATTTTTTTAATATCCGCGTTTGTAAAAAAATCTATAATCACTTTGCCTCCCACTTCCTTTCTTTCTATCTGCACTCTTGTCCCCAAAGACTCGGCTAATTTTTCTTCATATTCAACCAATTCAGGGTCAATCGCCAAATCTTTTTTTCTGACCTTATCATAAGCGATTCGGCGCGCGATTGATTCCGCGTCTCTGACAGAAAGTTTTTTATAAATAATTTCCTTGAAAAGCGTTAATTGTTCCTCCGGTCGGTCCTTCAACATTAAAATCGGACGAGTATGCCCCTCAAGAATTTGTCTATTCGCGACCGCTTGTATCATTTCTTCCGGCAAAGTCAACAGCCGAACGGTATTGGAAACATATTCGCGACTCTTCCCTACTTTCTTCCCCACTTCTGTGTGTTTCAAATTAAATTCAGAAATCAATCGCTCAAAAGCTCGGGCGCGGTCTATCGGATTTAAATCCTCTCTTTGCAAATTTTCAATAATCGCCAATTCCAATTTCAACCCGTCATCTTCCTCGTCCGTGCGAATAATTACAGGCACTTGCTGAAGACCAGCTAATTTAGAAGCCCGCAATCTTCTTTCTCCGGCAATCAATTCATACGACACAATCAGACCCTTGTCCTCTTTAATTTCCTCTTGCCGCGTTACAACCAACGGTTGAAGAACCCCGTATTGACGAATGGAATCAGACAAACTCTGCAATTTTATTCCGTCAAATTCGCGACGAGGTTGAAATGGATTTGGTTTGATTTTTTCCACTTCTATCCAATAAATAGAATCATCTTGAATGTAAGACATATATACAAAATTAAAAAACTGATAATCTTTTATTATAAAATTAATAATTTAAAAAAATAATTTTAATTATTATGTTCAATATAATAGCATACTTTTAAAAATTATTGAAAAATATATAAAATAATATATAATGTAAAAATAAATAATTTAATAGCCGAGGTGGCGGAATTGGTAGACGCGCACGACTCAAAATCGTGTAGGGCAACCTGTGGGAGTTCGATTCTCCCCCTCGGCACAATGTAGCGAAGTGAAATTGTGGTGAGGAAAAAAGCCTAAAACTTGATTTTTCTTTCTTTTTAATCTAATCTTATACATTAGAAATGTTCTTAACTTTTAACCGAAAAAGGAGAGCTATTATGTTATTTGACAAAAATTTTTATACAATTATGTTGTGTATAATTACTTTGTCATCAATTTCAATTTGGTGGCAAAGCGGGAATTTTGTTTTTTTTCTGGT
>JBDRMF010000032.1:0-2290 GCA_043812415.1 Patescibacteria group bacterium
GGGGGGGGGGGGGGGGCCCCCCCCCCCCCCCCCCCCCCCCCCCCGCTCCCCACTCCTTGCATCAACGCAACAGTTCAATCCGAAAACAATAACCGTAAGTATTAAACATAATCATTGAAATAATTTCAATTTAAAAATAAAAAAATGTTTTTTGGTTTTAACAATTTAAAAAAAAGACGCGATAAAAAAAGAGAAGAAATTGACCCTAATGATATTTTTCTTGATTCAAGCAATTTGCCGAATTTTGACACTTACCAATTTGAAGGTCAATTGGAAAAAACTATCACGAGGAAAACAATTGTTTTTTTGGGATGTTTTTTTGGCGTGATTTTAATTTTGTATATTTTTAAAATTGAAAATTTGCAATTAAATCAAGGTGGTTATTTTTTAAATCAAGGCGAAAATAATCGTCTAGAACATTCTGTTATTTTTTCCGCGAGAGGAATTATTTATGACAGGAACGGAATAGAATTGGCGCGAAATTCCGCTGAAAAAGAATACGGGCAAGAGTTTTTCAAAAGAGAATATTCCGAATATAAAGGACTGGCTCATATTTTGGGATATGTGAGTTATCCGTTAATGGATAAAAATGGAAATTATTATCAAGATAAATATGTCGGCAAAAGCGGGATGGAAGAATTTTTTAATGAAAAAATGAGCGGGGCAAACGGTTTAAAGATAGTTGAAAAAGACGCTTTGTCCAATATAAAATCCGAGTCGTCCATAAAATCGCCGATTAGCGGGGAGAATATCACTTTGTCCATTGATGCCAGAATCCAAGATGTTTTGTATGGTTTTATCGCAGATTTGGCGCAGGAGGTTGGGTTTAACGGTGGCGCCAGTGTGGTGATGGATGTGGAAACCGGCGAAATTTTAGCGATGGTGTCTTATCCGGAATACGATTTAAAAACAATGTCGGACGGAAAAGATAACGCAGAAATAAATAAATTTTTATCGGACAAAAATAAACCGTTTTTAAATAGAGCAACCTCGGGGCTTTACACCCCGGGTTCCATTGTCAAATTGTTTTTGGCGCTCGGAGCATTAAACGAGGCAATCATAGACCCTTATAAAAAAATCTTCAGTTCTGGCGCCATCTATGTTCCCAATCCGTATTTTCCGGGAGAGAAATCAATTTTCAAAGATAATAAAGCGCACGGATGGGTTGATATGACAGACGCTCTCGCTGTTTCTTCCAATGTTTATTTTTATGAAATTGGTGGTGGCTTTGAAGACCAAAAAGGTTTGGGAATTGAAAATATAAATAAATATTTTAAATTATTCGGCTTTAGCGAAGAGTCCGGCATTGAGGCGTTTGTGGAAGAACGAGGAATTATTCCCAATCCGGAGTGGAAAGCCAAAATGTTTAACGGGGATGTGTGGCGAATTGGGGATACTTATCATACTGCTATAGGGCAATACGGTTTTCAGATTACTCTTTTGCAAGTGGCGCGCGCTGTGGGGGCGATTGCCAACGACGGTAAACTTTTCCGCCCCACTATCGTAAAAGGCGACGGCGAAAAAGATGTAATCGCTGATTATAAAAATATTGATATTAAAAAAGAATATTTTCAGGCAGTGAAAGACGGGATGAGGCAGGCCGTGTTAAGAGGGACTGCTAAAGGATTGAATGTTCCGTTTGTGGAAGTGTCGGCCAAAACCGGCACGGCGGAAAGGGGAATAAATAATGAAAAAGTGAATGCTTGGGTGGTGGGTTTTTATCCATCTGATAAACCTAAATACGCTTTTGCGACAATTATGGAAGAAGGTCCTCGTGATAATCAAATCGGCGGGTTGTATATAATGAGGCAATTATTGGAATGGATGAATGTGAATGCGCCGGAATATTTGTTTTGTTCTGTAAACTACCCCAGTTAACTGGGGTAATTGCTGTTTGGTAAAGTAAAAAAGCTTAGGGCTTGGTTCTAAAAAGAGTTTTCAAAGAGCTTTCAAAAGAAATTCGGTTTGGGAGAGAAGAGTGCGTGGCAAAAAGAATTACCCCAGTTAACTGTAGTGATTATTTGAACGCAAGCGGAAACAAATTATTTAAAAAAGAAAACAAATTGTTTGAACCAGCCCCATGTTTTTTTTAATTACCCCAGTTAACTGGGGTAATTGCTGTTTGGTAAAGTAAAAAAGCTTAGGGCTTAGTTCTAAAAAGAGTTTTCAAAAGAGTTTTCAAAAGAAATTCGGTTTGGGAGAGAAGAGTGCGTGGCAAAAAGAATTACCCCAGTTAACTGTAGTGATTATTTGAACGCAAGCGGAAACAAATTATTTAAAAAAGAAAACA
>JBDRMF010000033.1:0-2223 GCA_043812415.1 Patescibacteria group bacterium
CAATTCTTTGGATGGATTTTTTAAAAAGATAAAAACGGCGATTAGTATCCACGCTGGGCTAACTCATAGGCGTAAATTAAAAATGACCAAATCTATCATTATTGGCAGAAATTAGCCCCACAAAAGTTCCATTAAGCCTTAATTGTTAATTGATGTCTTTATTATATCCGATTGTATTTAATCGACCAGAATACAAAAAGACGGACACTTTCGTGTCCGTTTTTTGGGGTACAGTTCAAAAGTGAAGTGCGGCTTTTGAAATTCGTGAAGTCCGACCTCTGAATTATGATAAACTTTATAATTGCCATTGAATTTCAGCCTTCCCGTCGCCGAGATCGGACTTCTTTTTTATTCTGTTATCTATAGTTTCAGCATTTTTTCTAATTCATTCAACGAATTTTGGATTGAGAATTTTTGAACTTTTTGCCAAGCATTGTGAATGATTTTTTTTCTAAAATCATCATCTTGAAAAATTTTCATAATCGCTTTTTTAATTTCTTCTTTATTGTTTGGCTCCACCAAAATCCCCTCTTGATTATTCTCAATCAATTCCGGCAAACTGCCAATCCGGGTAGCTATGACAGGCAAGCCCAAGGACATTGCCTCCACCGTGTCAAAAGAAAAACTTTCAAAACTGGTATTAAGAATAAAAACATCCACCCTTTGTTTTTGTTTGAATAATTCTTCCCTGCTCAAACACCCTGTCAAAATAACATTTTTTTGCAAATTTAATTGAGCTATGATTTTTTCCAATTCCGCTTTTTGCGGACCGTCACCGACAATAATCAATCGCGCGGTTGGAATTTCTTTTAAAATATCCGGCATTATTTCAATCAAAAACTTAAAGCCTTTCCACGGCACCAACCGCCCCACCGAAAGTAATACCTTTTCCTCTCTCCCCCTAACCTGTGGAGGTTCAACCTCCACAGGTTGAACTAATTTTATTCCGTTGTAGATAACTTTGATTTTTTCAGGATTAACACCCCAATTTACAATAATTGTTTTGAAATAATGGCTGGGAACTATCACCCCATCGGCGGATTGGGCGACTTTAGTTTGAATTTTTTTGAAAAGCTGAACAAAAAAAGAATATCCTGTTTGTTTAGCGGAAAAGTCGTCCAAATTATCTTGAACGCCAAATCTCTGAACGCCTTGCTCCCACGCGTAATCCCCCGCCAATCGGATAAAAAATTTTTTTCTTAAAATTTTATTCGCCAACACTGTCGGCAGTCCAACACTTACGGGGTCCTGCGCGTAAATAATATCGGCGCGCCTGCCTCTTTTTAAAATTTTGAAAAAATAAACAAGATGCCGAATTATTTTAGGCAAATGGCGAACCTCACCAAAAGATAAAACCTCCACCCCAATGCCTCTTTTAGGCAACTCATCAAAAAGCAATTTTGAATAAGTCGCCGGTCCCCCTATGTCGGGAGGATATATTCCTGTTGTAATTAAAATTTTCATATAAAAAGTTTATTGAATATTCTTCGCATATCTTTTATAATCTTGTCCCAATTATATTTTTGGAGAACCAATTGACGGGCGTTTTTAACAATTGTCTCGGTAATCGCGGGATTATTAAGCAAATATTTTACCTGTTCCGCAATTGACTCCGGATTTTCCGCTTGGCAAAAAAAACCAGTTTCTTTATCTTTTAGAAAATCGGGTATACCTCCGACTGGTGTCGCTATAACCGGCACTTTAGCAACCATCGCTTCCAAAAACGAATTGCCCAAACCCTCCGACAGCGAGGGCCTAATAAAAATATCCGAGATTTTCAAATATTTAGGTATTTCTTTATGATCAATAAAACCCAAAAATTTTACTCTGTTTTTTAGATTTCTTTCTTGCGTTATTTTTTTAAGTTTTTTTTCATCTTCACCAGTCCCAATAATCAATAATTTAATATTTTCCGGCAAATAAACAAATGATTTAATCAAATCACCTACCCCGTTTTTATGGGTAAGACGCGAGGTTGTTATTAAAAATTTATCTTCCGATTCTTTATTTAATTTTTGTTTTAATTCATTTAATTCTTTTTCGGAATATTCCCGTGAAAAATTTTTAATATCAACTCCGTTTGGAATAACTACAATCGGACAAGTTGCCCCCATTTTTTTCGCCCAGTCCGCCAAGTAATGGCTAATGCATTGAACGGCGTCAGCTCTTTGAAAAATATTTTTGAATTGTTTTTTGATAAATCTCGTTCGCCGAGCGATATGT
>JBDRMF010000034.1:0-3560 GCA_043812415.1 Patescibacteria group bacterium
GATTTTGTTTTGACCAAATCGTTGGAATAGTTTATCATTAGGGGAATGCGACAAAGTTATTTATTTACAAAAACAAGAAAAAACGTGCCCAAAGACGAGGTCTCAAAAAATGCTCAATTTTTGATTAGGGCGGGTTTTATAAATAAGGAAATGGCGGGGGTTTATTCTTTTTTGCCTTTGGGTTTGAAAGTGTTGGAAAAAATTAATAATATAATTCGTAGAGAAATGAATGCAATCGGCGGGCAAGAATTATTTTTGACTGTTTTGCAAGACAAAGAAGTTTGGAAAAAAACAAATCGCTGGGATGATGGAGTAGTTGATAATTGGTTTAAGACAAGATTAAAAAATAAAACCGAATTGGGTTTGGGCTTTACTCACGAGGAACCAATCACACAAATGATGAAAAACCATATTCAATCGTTCAAAGATTTGCCTGTTTATGTTTATCAAATTCAAACAAAATTTAGAAATGAGACCAGAGCCAAAAGCGGAATAATACGAGGACGGGAATTTTTGATGAAAGATTTATATTCTTTTTCTAAGAATTTAGATGAGCACAATGAGTTTTATAATAAATCAAAAATAGCTTATAAAAATATTTTTGACGCCGTTGGAATAGGAAAAAAAACTTATATGACTTTTGCTTCCGGCGGAACTTTTTCCAAGTATTCTCACGAGTTTCAGGCTTTATCAGAGGGGGGAGAAGACATTGTTTATATTTGCGACAAGTGTTCTGTTGCGGTCAATGATGAAATAATTGCGGAACAAAAAATTTGTCCGGAATGTGGCAATGCTGATTTAAGAAAAGAAAAGGCGATTGAAGTGGGAAATATTTTTAGTTTGGGAACCAAATTTTCTAAGGCTTTTGATTTATTTTATACTAATGAACGAGGCGAGAAAGAATTGGTTGTGATGGGAAGTTATGGAATCGGCCCAGGGCGATTGATGGGGGTGGTGGCGGAAGTTTTGTCTGATGAAAAAGGAATTATTTGGCCGGAATCAATCGCTCCGTTTAAAATTCATTTATTGAGTTTGGGACAAAATGAAAAGGCGGAAGAAATTTATAAAAAGTTAAATGAAGCGGGTGCAGAGGTTTTGTATGATGACCGAGATTTGAATGCCGGTGAAAAATTTGCGGACTCTGATTTGATAGGTATTCCTTATCGCACAGTAATAAGTGAAAAAAGTTTGGCTTCCGGCGGAGTGGAATTAAAATTGAGAAATGAAAATAAAACGGCGATTATCAGTCTTGAAGAACTGATAAAATTAAAATAAAGATTGTTTTTATCAAAATGTAATCAGGCGACAAAAAATGAAATTTACGGAAAAATTAAAAAGAAAATTCAAAAACCCATTCTCTAATAATATAGGGATTGATTTGGGGACGGCTAACACTTTGGTTTATACGCAGGACCAAGGAATCGTTTTGAATGAACCGTCGGTGGTCGCATTGAATTCCAAAACGGGTCGCGTGGTCGCGGTTGGCAAGGAAGCGCAAAAAATGATCGGCAGAACTCCTTATCATATCACCGCGGTGAGGCCGTTGGTGGAGGGAGTGATTTCTGATTTTGAAGTAACCGAAGAAATGATCGCGCATTTTTTGAATAAAGCACAAAAAAATTCTAAAAAAATGTTTGGCCCGAGAGTTTTGGTGGGCGTGCCTACTGGCATTACCAATGTGGAAACCAGAGCAGTGCGCGACGCCGTGAGGAATGCGGGCGCGCGCGAAGTGCATTTGATGGAAGAGCCGATGGCGGCGGCTATCGGCAGTCGTCTGCCTATCAAGGACGCCATCGGGAGCGTGGTGATTGATATTGGGGGCGGAACTGCCGATATTGCCGTTCTTTCTTTGGGCGGAGTCGTTAATTCAAAAAATTTGCGAGTGGCGGGCGATAAATTCAATGAGGACATTATTCAATATATCAGAAGCAAATTTAAAATTTTAATCGGAGAAAAAACGGCTGAAACATTAAAAATGGATATTTGCTCGGTCGTCCCGCTGAAAGAATTATTGGAAACAACGGTGCGAGGTCGCGATTTGGTTACGGGTTTGCCTAAAGAAATTATAGTGAACGATTTCCATATCAGGAAAGCCATTTCTCAATCACTTATTCTTTTGTTGGACGCCGTAAAAGAAGTTTTGGAAATGACACCTCCGGAAATAGTAGCGGATATATTAAACAGAGGGGTGTATCTTACAGGGGGAGGAGCTTTGATAAAAAATTTAGATGTGTTATTGAGCGAGGTGATAAAGGTGCCTGTCTATGTGGTGGACGATCCTTTGACAGCGGTTGCACGCGGTACTGGAATTGTGTTAGCTGATTTAGTTGGATATAAAGAAATTCTGATACAAGATGAAGATGACATACCTTTCAAAGAATTATAAAAAAATAAATATCAAAAAGAGATTATTTATAGTCGTTGTTTTTTTTGCGTTAATTTTGTGTTTTTATTTTGGCAAATTGTCTTTTTTAGCAGAAGCGACGCATTTTATCGGTCGACCTGTGTGGATAGCGAAAAATTATTCCGCAGAGTTGGCGAAAAATTTTATTTTTTTATTCAAATTTAAAAATGATTTAATGGAGGAAAATGAATTTTTAAAAAATGAATTAACAGAGCTTAATTTAAAATTGGTTAATAAAAAATTAATTTTAATTGAAAATGAACAATTAAAAGAAATATTGGGGAGAAAAAACGAAAATCAAAAATTGATTTTGGCCAATATTATCTCAAAACCGATATTGTCGCCGTATAATTCTCTTATTTTGGATATTGGAAAAAATTATGAGATAAAAAAAGGAGATAAAGTTTTGGTTGGTTCAGACATTATTATCGGCGAGATAGAGGAGGTTTATTATAAAACGGCAAAAGTTAAATTATATTCTTTTGCAAAAGATAAAATGGTTGTGGCGGTGGGGTTTGAAAAAATTTTAAGCAACGCAGAGGGAAAAGGCGGGGGCGTTTTTGAAATTAAATTGCCAAATAATGTTGAGACGAAGGTCGGCGACACCGTTACTTTGCCGGAAATGGATTTAATGATATTGGGGATTATTGAGGATATTGTCGTTAATCCTGAAGACCCGTTTCAAACGATTTTATTTAAAAGTCCGGTTAATATTTTTGAGTTAAGATGGGTTCAAATTCTTCAAGAATAATAGCGAGCGCGGTGCTTTTTTTGGGCATTTTTATTTTGCCGTGGTGGGTTTTTGTTATTTTTTCAACAATAATGTTTTTTAAATTTCCGCCCTTTTATACAGGTTTGTGTTTGGGATTGGTGGCGGATTTGTTATACTCCGTTCAGAGAGAAATATTTTTCGGTCTGCCCATTTTCTTTATATCTTTTGTTTTGATATTTTTAGCGCGCGTGGCGATAGAAAAACAATTTAGAATTTAATGGTGGGGGCGGTGTGGGGGGGGGGGGGGGGGGGGGCCCCCCACCCCCCCCCCCCCCCCACCAAGAAAAAAAACAAAAAAGAAAAAAGAAAAAAAAAAAACAAAAAAATAAAAAAAAAAAAATAAAAAAAATAAAAAATTAAAAAAAAAAAAATTTTTTTTTTTTT
>JBDRMF010000035.1:0-9684 GCA_043812415.1 Patescibacteria group bacterium
TCTTCTGCCATAGTGCCAAAATATTGCATACCATTTTCATCTTTAATTGCAAATTTGTCAGTTACAAATCGCCCAACACTGGTGATACGCTGTTGCCCGTCTAAAACTTCTAATTTGTTTTCAGAAACTTTATTAAAATAAATCAAGCCTATTGGGTAACCTTTAAGTATTGATTCAATAACAGCAATTTCTCTTTTTCCACCATCAGAGGCATATATATAGTTACGCTGATACTCCGGCTGAATAGTGAGCTTACCAGACAAACCAAATAGTCCCTTGCCTTCAAGTGTGTTATAGACGAATCCTTCGCAAATATCTTTGACTGTAATGCCAGTTTTTAAATTTGTTATCATATTATTTTTTCTTATGTTTAATCAAGATTCTTGCATACGCTATCCTAAATGGTCCGCTCGCATTATCTGCAGTATAATAAATATCAGTAGGAATGTTCTCTAGCAAAATTGTCGCACGAGTATTTGCCTTACTTCCGTTTGTTACAGTGCCATTTGGATTATATTGTTGTGGATTCAAGTACCTTTTTGAAGGCCTACTTTCAAATTCATCTCTCCCTGAAGTTAAGCCGACAATTTCAAATTGGTCTGGAGAATATTTACTAAGAAAGCTAATTGGCACGCCCATTACACCCAAATAATCACCCGGAATGTATTTAACTAATGGAACCTCGATTGCATTATAGTTATCATATTTTTCAAATGGTTTTTTTGTACCAAATTTAATCACTTCTGCTTTAGTCATCAGTGGCAACGGTTGATGACGTCGTCCATGATCAAGATTGGTAAGCCAAATTGTTCCCGCAACAAATGCGTATTTCTTACCATCCTCCTTTTTATGAAAATTTTTATAACTATCAGGTACTTGATACCAAACATTTCGTCCATCATTTTTACCAGCCCCAAGCCATATTTTATTATCTTTAATTAAAGGGAATACGTCTTTATTAGGTATCGCATTCATATTGCCGATAATCACAAATTTTTTTCTATAATCTATGAGCTGTTTTAGATACTCTCGAAACAAACTGAACGGCGGATTTGTTACCACGATGTCGGATTGTTTAAGTAGATTTATACATTCATCGCTACGGAAGTCGCCGTCTTCTTCTAGCGGAGTCCATTCGTTGTGTTTATTTGACCTTAACTGCTTGGCAATATCTTTCAAGTTGAACTCCCCGTCGCCGTCTATGTCGTGGGCTTCGTTGATAATGAACTTGTTAGCATTTATTTTAGGACGGCCTTTTGATTTTGTGAGAGTTTTATCATCGCCAAACAAATTCAGCTGTGTGTTGGCTACGGGTGAGGGTTTGTAGCTAGTGGTGATAAGCTGTTTCAATCCAAGCTTATTGAAATTAAGCACGAAATAGCGAAAAAAATTACTCTCGAACGGATCGTCACAGTTGCAATACACTACCTTACCACGAAATATATCAGGGTTATATTCCAAATACGCTTCAATTTCTTTTTGAATATCGCAGTACTGAGTATAAAACTCGTCGTTTTTTGCCCTTTTTGCGTTAGTAAGATTTTTGTTTACCATAAAATTATTTAATAACTTTTTCTTTTCTCTCAATATTTTCTTTCAAAAGCATAATCTCTTTTTCTATAGATTTTTTAGTAACTCTTGGAAAAACATCTATAAATAAAAAACTTATATATCCGAAAAGTGAATGCCGTCTTACTTTATTAACGGCACGAATATAAGCAACAACATCGACTACACCGCTTTTAATTACTTCATAACCCTGCTTCATTTGTTCAAGATTTGTCAGAATATTTTCGTGATAAGTTTTTAGATTTTTCTCTTTTCGTGCTTCGTCTTGTATAGAATCAATTTTGAATATCACTTCCCAGTAACTTTTATAAATATTTGCGAAATCAAGACCGGTTCTTCGTAACATATAATTTGTGGAAAGCACACGATTGATTAATTCTAAATTACTAATTTTGTAGGTTTCTTCTTCGTTTATATAATAGCCCTCAAAATGGACACTGTATGGACGATTATTTTTTAAAGAAGTAATCCATTTATCAAGGAAATCAAAGTTGTCTTTTAAAATTGTAAGATTGTTTGCGAAAATTCTCTCAAATTTCGCCAAAGCAAGCACTTCAGATTTGTGCTTTTCATAAGCTGATTTAATAAGCCAAACAATTCCAGCAGACAATAAGGCGAGCAGAGTTCCGGCAAATGATGTTAATATCTCTTTTAATATACTTAATTCCAACATATTTATTTCATTAAATCATCAAGCGAAACGCCGAGAGCGTCTGCTATTTTTTTGACTGTATCAATGGTAGGGTTGGGAGTTGATCCCGCTTCAATTTTTGCAATCGTGTGAAAAGCAAGATTTGCCCTTTTTGAAAGCACATCTTGAGAAATACCGAGTTTATTTCGGTATTTTTTTATATTCCCGCTTATTGTGGATTTTTCGTTTGACATATTCGTATAGTTTTACTATTATAGTTAGTGAGGATATAAAACCTTTATCATCAATAGTTAGTATATGGAATTTTTAGCATTTAGTCAAACAAAAATTTTAGGGAGTTCCTTAATGTTGCCCGCGAATGGGTCGGGCGGGTCAAGGGCAACTAAAAGAAAATTAAAAGCCTCGCAAAAAAATCGGGCGAAGCCCGAAAAGCAAAAGGGCAAAAAGGAAGGGGGTTGGGGTACAGTTCAAAGCGTCCGCCTTTTAACTTATCCAAAAATATTAAATCTCAAAATATGCCAAATGGACGACAAACCATCTTTCCACCCTATTTTTTTTCCGTCCGCATAAGTGCGACCATAATATGAAATTCCTACTTCATATATTCGCCAACCGCCCTTTGACACTCGCGCCGTCAATTCTGGTTCAATTCCGAAACGATTTGATTGCAATTTCTCCGCGAAAGAATCAATAACTTGTTTTCTAAAAACTTTATAGCAAACTTCCATATCGGACAAATTTATTCCGGTGAATATATTAGACAAAAGAGTTAAAAATTTGTTTCCCAAATAATGCCAAAAATATAAAACCCGATGAGGTTGGTCGCCAAAAAATCTTGAGCCATACACCACATCCGCTTGGTCGTCCAAAATCGGTTGCAATAATCTTTTATAATCTCGCGGGTCATATTCCAAATCAGCGTCTTGGATTATGATGATATCGCCGGTCGCTTCGGCAAAACCTCTCCTTACGGAAAATCCTTTCCCTCTGTTTCGGTCTTCTAAAATAATTTTATATTTTGCGTTGTCTATCGTTTTTAAAATTTCCGTTGTCCCGTCTGTTGAACCGTCGTCAATTATCACGATTTCTTTTTCTAAAGGCAATTCAATTTTTTCCACCAATTCCAAAATTCGCAAAATGGTGTTTTTTTCATTATAAACCGGAATTATAATTGATAATTTTTTCATATTTTTGTTAAACGCTTTTATATTCTACACTTAAAAGAATTTTTTTTGAAGCGCGCAAAAATCTTTTTTTTGCTAAAATAAGGATATGGCAAATTCACACCCCACTAGAGGATATGGTTTATTGGAAAAAATTTTATCCAAACAAAGAATAAAAATGGCGAATAAATTGATACCTCAACGATTGAGGGCGGGTAAAATTTTGGATATTGGTTGCGGGGGAAATCCTTTTTTTCTCTTGAATACCGATTTTCAAGAAAAATATGGTTTAGATGCGTCCGTAAAAATCATTAACTCTAATCAAAACATTATTTTGAAACATTTTGATATTGAAAAAAATGAGAGATTGCCTTTTGGCGATAATTATTTTGACACGATAATTATGTTGGCGGTCTGGGAACACATAAACCCTCAAAAAATAGAAAATGTTTTACAAGAGATATATAGAATTTTAAAACCGCATGGCAGATTTATTTTAACAACGCCTTGTCCTTGGTCTGATAAATTGCTTAAATTTATGGCAAAACTTAAATTAGTCAGTGCGGATGAAATAAATGATCATAAAGGCGGTTATAATCACAATGATATAATAAAATATCTTTATCGTAGCGGTTTTGATAAAGAAAAAATATGTGTCGGTTATTTTGAAGTTTTTTTAAACAATTGGGCTTATGCGGATAAATAAAAAATACATTTACATCGGAATAATAATTGGCCTATCGTTGTGGTTGGTTTTTTTCTTTTTCAAGAACTTAATTTAGCGACAGCCGATCTGGGACGGTTTATAAAAAACGGAGAAAATATTTTTAACGGAAGCTGGCAAAATGTTTTGCATAGTAATTTTTACTCCTATACTTACACGCAGTATCCGTTTTTAAATCACCATTGGGGAACGGGGGCGATTTTTTATTTTTTTCAACAAATAGGAGGTTTTTTGGCTGTCCATCTTTTCGCTATCGTTTTAATGCTCGCCACTTTTTTAATTCTTTTCAAAATAACCAAAAAACAATCTGGGTGGGCGGTGGCGACACTGTTGTCTTTGCTTTTAATCCCTGTAATGGCATACCGAAAAGAAATCAGACCGGAAATTTTCAGTTGTTTGTTCTCCGCCGTTTTTGCTTATATTCTCTGGTCTTACAGAAACAAAGAAATTTCCGCACGCTGGCTTTTAACATTGCCATTGCTTGAAGTTTTCTGGGTAAATTTGCACATTTATTTCTTTTTAGGTCCGGCCATTATAGGGGCTTTTCTGTTGGAAAAAATAATTTTTTATTTTACAAATCAACAAGAACGATTAAAACAAATAATTTTTGTTTTCGGCTTAACTCTTGTAGCGTCGTGCGTAAATCCCTTTGGTTGGAAAGGGGCGATTCATCCTTTCAAAATTTACGGCAATTACGGATATAGAATTTTAGAGGAACAATCCGTGTGGTTTTTGGAAAATTTGAATATCCACAATCCGTCTTTTACGCTTTTCAAAATTATCGCGTTTTCGCTTATTGTGAGTTTTGTGTGGATATTGATTAAAAAACGCTCCGAATTTTCGTTGGTGAATTTCTTTTTAATGGCGGGAATTGGTTTTATGGCGTGCTGGTCCATTCGCAATATCTCCCTTTTCGCTTTTATGTCTTTGCCGATTTTGGCATACAATATAAAAATTATCGCGCCGAAAATAAATTTTTCAGATTTTAATAAAAAAATATATTTCGCGGGAATTGCTGTGATAATCGTAATAATTATGTGCGCGGGTTACGGAAAATATTTACCGGTCAACAGCGGTTCATTTGGATTGGGCGTTCCAGAACAAGAAAACAGAGCTATGGATTTTTTCAAAAACCACAATTTGCGAGGTCCGATTTTCAATAATTATGATATTGGCGGATATTTAATTTATCATTTATTTCCGCAAGAAAAAGTTTTTGTGGATAATCGTCCTGAAACATATCCCGCGGATTTTTTTCAAAGCGTGTATGTTCCGATGCAAGAAGACGAACAAATTTGGAAAGAAAAAAATAAGGAATACGATTTTAACGCCATAATTTTTTATCTTCGCGACGCTACGCCGTGGGGGCAAAAATTTTTGATTGCCCGAGTTCAAGATGAAAACTGGACGCCTGTTTTTGCGGACAATTCCATTATAATTTTTCTTAAAAATAATGAAATGAATAAAGAGGTGATTGAACAATACGAAATGCCCCCAGAAATGTTCAGAATAACTCAAACAATATAGATTAATTCATTTCAAAAAAAGTTATATATTTATGCGCTAAAAAATTCCAAACAAAAACGATGCCAGTCGCTATAATTTTTCCAAAAATATACCATAAGCCAAAAAATTCAACCACACAAAACACGATTATCGCATTTATTGCCAAGCCCGCGCAACTTATTCCGCAAAAAACCGAGAATTGCGACGCATATTTTTTACTGCCATTTTTGAATGTTAAATTTTTTTGAGCGACATAACTCACAGATAATCCCGCTATAAAAGCGATGGTGAGCGAGCTCATATAATAAACACCGACAAATTCTGTCAAAAAATATAATAACGAAAAATCAACAGCGGTCGGTATTAAGGCGACGCAGGCATACACAATAAATTGTCGCCACATCAGAGATTTAATTTTTAATTTGTTTTCTAAAATATTATACATAAGTTAATTGTCGGTTAAATTTTTTTAGTGTTTTTATAATCATAATTATATTTTATTATTTTAATATTTCAACGAATTAAGCAAAATAAATTTTGGCGGTAAAGAAAATCCTTGCCTAAAAATTTCGTTGGCGTATATTGTCGTCTCCTTATAATCTTTTTTATCGTAATATAAATTCAGTAAACCGAACAAAGCGTCCAAATTGTTCGGATTGATTTCCAAAGCTTTTTTCCAAGCGTGTTCAGTGTCGTCAATTTGATTTTTCTTGTAATATAATAATCCCAAATTGTAATATGCGTTGTCGTATCGGGGATTGATTTCTAATTCTTTTTTATATTCATTTTCAGCTTCCGAAAATTTATTTTGGTTGGCATAAACCAGCCCCAAATTATTATGCGCCATTTCTTCGCTCGGATTGATTGCCAAAGAGGCTTTAAATTCTTTTTCGGCGTCAAGCATATTCCCGTTTAAATAATACATCGCGCCCAAATTGCGATGCGCCAAAGGGTGGTGGGGAGAATTTTTTACAGCATTTTGCCAAAATGAAAATTTATCGCTGAAATTGCGACTGTGCGAAAAAGTCAAAACGCTAAACAACACGACAATCACCAAAATCATAATATAGTAACTATTATTTTTCCGCCAATTTTTCAGCGGATTTAATTCCAAGAGAATAATAAAAAGGCCAATTATGGGCAAATATAAGCGATGTTCAATAAAATCCGGCGCGAAATTTGAACTAAAGCGGATAAACGAAGGAAGCAAAAACAAAAAAAACCAGAATAAGCCGAATAAAATATAATTTCGGCGTTTATTTTTTTTGCGATAAAACAAAAACGCCAATAGGCTCAGGGCGACTATTCCATACACGAAAGAAGTGTCTTGAATGATAGGCAAAACCGAGAGATTGAAAGGGAAAAAGCTTTTGCCTATCAATTGAATAATCGCTGATAAATTAAACAGGATTGATTTTATCATATTTCCCATTGTTGCCAGTCCAGAACCATCCAAAGCAAAATATCTGGGAATAAACCATAATCCTAAAACCGCCACCCAGCCGACTAAAATTTTTTCCTTGGAAATAATTTTTTTCTTCAGGTTTAAAAAATAGGCGTAAAAAATAAAAAGAGGCAGGGCGAACAAAGCGGTTTCTTTTGTAAAAATAGCCAGTAAAAAAAACAGCAAATGCCCGATAAAATATTTTTTTTGTGTTCTTTCCAAAAAATATATAAAGCAAATGAAAGAGGAAAGAATAAAAACAGTCATCAATGAATCATTTCTGCCGGGAATCCACGCCACCGCTTGCGTCAAAACAGGATGAGTTAAAAAGATGAGAGAAAATAAAAATGAAACATCTTTTTTATATTTCATTTTTTTCAAAAAAACAAACAGTAAGCAAGCCGCCAAAATATGCAAAATGATATTGCTAAAATGATATACAAAAGGAGTTATTCCACCCAATTGATAATCCACCATCAAAGAAATTGTCAACAAAGGTCTGTAATAAGAAGCCGAATGATTAAAAACATGAAACACATCGGTTTTGAAAGCTTGCAAAAAATTGGTGGGGTCGCTTAAAAAAGATTGATTGTCTAAAATCAAAGTATTGTCGTCCAAATAAGTAAAATCAAAAAATAAAGTTTGCGCGTAAAGCAAAAAACCCGCAACGGCAATGATGGCAAAAGGCGTCCAAGATTTTAAAAATATTTTGTTGAAATAAATTTTCATTGTGAATTGTTGCGGAAGACTAAAAAATTTTTTTCAGAAAAAATTTAAAAGCGACCAATAAAGTTTGCAGACCATATTTCAAACTTCTTATAAAATTTATGGAAGACGCTTCCGGAAAATATCGCACCGGAGCGGGAATTTCTCCGATGCGATAATTTTTTTCAATAATTTGGAATAATACTTGGCTGTCAAAAACAAAATCATTCGAATTATTTTCAAAATCTATTTTTTCCAACACTTCTCTTTTATACGCTCTCATTCCCGTGTGCCATTCGGACAAATTATATCCGCTTAAAATATTTTCCCAAAAAGATAGAAAACGATTGGAAAAATATTTATAGGCGGGCATACCGCCCGCCAAAGCTTCTTTTCTTGACCTGATGCGAGTTCCCAGCACGACATCGCAATAATCTTCTTTTATCAAACTCGTTAAATATTTGATAAGTTTAGGGTCATATTGATAATCGGGATGAAGCATCACAATAATATCGGCGCCTCTTTCTAAAGCTTTTTGATAACAAGTTTTTTGGTTGGCTCCATAACCAAGATTTTTTTTATGGGAATATATTATTAAATTAAGTTTTTCGGCCAATTTAATTGTTTGGTCACTGCTGCCGTCATCCACTAAAATAATTTCGTCCACAAAATCCATCGGTATTTCACCAACTGTTTTAGTCAAAGTTTTTTCGGCATTATAAGCAGGAAGAACAACAATTGTTTTTGACATAATAACATTATATTATCAAATATTTTTGAAATTAACTAACCCCTTTTAATACATTAAATTATGTCCGTCACTTTTTATGACAATCGCACTGTCTTGGTCTGTTCGCAACACTTTAATTTCAAAATTTTTCAAAATGTCCAAAACTTCCTGGTGAGGATGCCCGTATTTGTTGTTTGCTCCGACAGAAATAATCGCCAGCGTCGGGTTGACGAAACCGACAAATAATTCCGAGGTGGAAGTTCGCGAACCATGATGCCCTATTTTTAAAACATCTGTGGCTAAATTTTCTGCGTCCAATACAACCAAATATTTTTCAATTTCTTGAGGCGAATCACCCGTGAGCAAAAAAGAATTTTCTCCAAAAACAAGTTTTATTATCAAGGATGATAAATTGGATTCAAAATCAGTCGCGTCTCGGTCAGGAAATAAAATATCCAAAAAAACGCCATCGCCCAAATCCAAACGCATTCCGCGAGATGCGATTTTTTCCGCTATATTTTGTGTTGCGATTTGTTTATCCAACTCCGCGCACAATTCAGTTTGGCAATTGACGCCAGTTCGCAGAATGGTGCCAATTTGGAACGCTTCCAAAATTGCCGGAAAACCACCGATATGGTCGCCGTCCGGATGAGTGACAATGAGCATGTCCAATGTTCGGTCATAAAACGGCATTTGTTTTGACAATTCTCGCAATACTTTTTTGTTCGGACCACTATCAATTAAAATTTGTTTTCCGCTGGGCGATTCAATAAAAATCGCATCGCCCTGACCGACATCCAAAAAAGCGACCGTGAGCAGACCGCCTCGTTCTTCTGCTCCAACCGCATACCAAATGAAAACAGTTATTCCTAAAAATAGCGAGAGAAGTATTTTGCGAATTTTTGTTTTAGACATTGTGTTTGAAATTTTTTAAAATATTATAGAATTTTATTGTTTCTTAAGAGATAAAAAATCCGAAACAAGTTTCACTAAACAGACTTTCGGAGTCGGAGCCCGAGCGAGATCAGGGATTTTGGTTTTTCCAAAATCATTGAGCGAGGGCGAGTGAGAAGCGAATACTTGGAGCTTCGCAAGACTCATTGAGGGCTTTTGTGAGCTTGTCCGCTTTAGAGCGGACGGAGCGAAACAAAAGACCCAATGAGTGGACAGTTTCTGTAAGAAAGGAGCAAA
>JBDRMF010000036.1:0-3554 GCA_043812415.1 Patescibacteria group bacterium
TGTTCATCTGTATATATTTTTTTAACCATGTTTATTTTCTTAATTGTTAATTGATGTCTTTATTATATCCGATTGTATTTAATCGACCAGAATACAAAAAGACGGACACTTTCGTGTCCGTCTTTTGGGGTACAGTTCACGGGCGGGGTTGTTAGAAATCTTAATTCTGAATTGGTTAGGAATGTAATAATTCCTCTCCCACCTCTTGAAATCCAAAAACAAATCGTGGAAAAAATTGAAGCCGAGCGCGCCCTCGTGGAAGGCAATAAAAAACTGATTGAAATATACGAACAAAAAACTAAAGAAGTAATTTCTAAACTTTGGGAGGAATAATTAAAATATTATGAATGAAAATGAACCATGCGGAATAAGAAATTTTGAAGAGAAAGAAAAGAAAATCGTTTCTCTTACAAAAAATGCCTTGGAATTAGCCTACCCTGTTTATTGGCATGGTCTGAATCTTATAAAAGATGTGGTGAATCTTCTTATTGGGGATGTCTTAGATGTTACTTGTGCATCTAAAAATTATAGTCAAGCATTTTTGACACTTATCAATCGTTCTATACAGCATATTGAAAGCATACGTATTTTGGTTGAAAGCGGTTTGTATGGCGACTGTTTTGTGTTAAATAGAAGTTTAATGAGTGATATTTCTATGATACAGTATCTTCATTATCATCCGGAATTATTAGAATTATTTCTTAAAGAAGGGCAAGATGATTATCAAAAAAATAAAGATTTTAAAAAAGCATTTAATGAAACAGCGATAGAAAATGAATTAGTTAAAAACGGATTAACTCCGTTTGGTTCAGCGTTCCAAATGCTCAGCAAGGCCTCGCACGCTAGCTCTTTCGGAGCTCAGCTGTACGGCTCCAAAGGAAATAAGAAAGGGGTATATTATATGAATTACGGCCCTAAGTTTCAACCAGAAAAAGCGATTTTGTTGATAGATTTGGCGATCGGATCCTATTATGATTTTATAAATATTGTCTTGTGGCACCGTTACCATGCGAAAGAAGAAATAAATACCGATAATTGGGAAAAAATAAAAATAGATTTAAGAAAATTAAAAAAGGAGGTAGAAATATTTTCAGAGGCAACCATAAAAACAGTAAGCATAATGTTTTCTTGATTTTGTGAATTTTATTAAAAATTAAAGACGAAATAAAAAGGACCATGAAAAATAAATACAAAATTGAACATAAGATTTTGACATTAGCTCATTGTGCCGTTATGGACAATAAAGATAAGCCGGCGTCATTTAATGTTGATGGTGTCAAGTTTTCTCATTGGGATTTTAATTATAGAGATGGATGGAGAAACAGTGATGCATGGATTGCCACAACTGAGGTTGTTGCTGACAATTATGTTGATGCAATCAATATTCTTGGAAAAAAATTATCAAAAATAATTCCACGAATTTCTTTAATATCACAATCATACATTGAATATCTTTTTGAGCCGTTTGTTGTTCATAAAATAGGTTCTGATGTTGTTTTTTTTCGATATATTAAGGATGTTGAAGGTGGAGGATTAATGTTTATGGAAAAAGAACTCAAGGCATTGAATGGTTTGTTGTTGGCAGAAAAAATTCCAGAGACTTTTTATTATTACTGGAATGATGCAGTAAACACAGTTGGCTATTCTTCAAAATTACTTATTATGTTTTCGGCGTTGGAAGCACTTGCAAAAAACAGAGATAAAAAAAAATTTAAAAAACCAATTGATCTATATTCAGAAATTTTAGGGAAAGAACTATCTTCCAAAATTTTTAGCGATGGTAATGGGTTGAGAAACAGGCTTATTCACGGTGAATATTTTGGGGACGAAGATCAAGGAAAAGAGTATATTAAAATAATTCATGATAAGGTAATATCTTATTTTAACAATAAAATACTCTCAGAATCGTTAATACAAGAGGATATAGTGCATCCTCAACGGCATCCTTTTGGCAACAAGAAGGCTGGAATTTTTTTTCTAAAATGCAAGAACGGAACTCAATTATTTAGACTTAAGGATATTTTGAATGATTTTAGCGGGGAATGGGCTCATAATTTAAAAAACTATGAGCAGGTTTCTGGTGCTGATTTGAGTAATACATATTAAATATGCCAACAAAAATCAAAAATCGGATAACTGAAAAATTTGTTGAAGATTGTGTAAAACGCTTTTTGGTGAAAGACGGGTTTTTGGATAATGGAAAACAAAAAGAATTATGGGAGCATGGGGTTGATATTAAAATGAAGCACAAAACTTGTGGTTGGTATTATTTGGTTGAATGCAAGGGCGAGCCAGGGGCAAGAGGTCCTGTTAAATCTTTTAGCGGGTCAATGAGTAGTTCAATCAATTCAGCGGTTGGTCAAATTGTTTCCAGAATGCATACCAATAGAAAATCAAGACATGGTGGGTATAATTTTGGGGTAGCGTTTCCAGTGTCGTTTAGGGGAAAAGTTATAAAACGAATTCCTTTTTATGCCTGCAAAAATTTAAGATTATCTCTGTTCTTTGTGAACTATAACAGTAAGGTTGAAAAAATAACTTGGGGCAAATTGAAAAAAATGCAAGATGTTAGAAATTAAGAGGAAGTATTAATTATTAAATAGTCTCACCGTCCGTTGAAAAATTTTTAGAGGTAAAGTTCAAACAATTTTCAATAAAACAAAAAGGGGGCGATTAGCCATCTTTAAATTTATTCGTTATAATAAAAAATGAAATTTAAATTATTCATGTTAAAATAAACTTATGAATTACATAACTATAATAATTATAGCAATAATAAGTTTCGTTCTTGGGCGAAAAAGTGTTGAGAAAGCCAAAAATTTTTCACCAAAATCAGTGGATGAGTTGGAGGGTATGAGAGTTGTAGCAAAAAAATCTTTGGACGAGAGAACTGAAAGGAGAAAAGAAAAGATTTTGGAGTTGATGAATAGCGAAGCTATTCATCAAAAAGAATTTGGGGTTTGTGATTTGGTTGATAGAAATCCTGGAATTACTTGTAATGATGTTGAGAAATTACTTGAGGTGTCAGGTGGAACTGCCAGGAAATACCTGAATGAGTTGGAAAAAGAAGAAAAAATTGAGCAAGTTGGCAATTCTGGCAAGAATGTTTATTATATCTTGAAATAGTTGTATTGCTATAAAATGCTGGAGGATTTTGGTATAAAACACCCTTTTCCTATAAAACCTTGCAAGGTTTTATAGGAAGTAACTAAATATAAAAGATAGCAATTGGGTTATTTGCATATAGAGTCTTTTGGCCTTGTTTTCTATAATACTAACCGGTTATGAGGTATTGAGAAATAACAATAAAATTTATATAAACCTGGAACAAGTTTCACCAAACAGACTTTCGGAGCCCGAGCGAAGTTAGAGATTTTGGTTTTTTGAAATCGCAATTTCAAAAAACCAAAATTATTGAGCGAGGGCGAGTGAGAAGCGAATACTTGGAGCTTCGCAAGACTCATTGAGGGCTTTTGTGAGCTTGTCCGCTTTAGAGCGGACGGAGCGAAACAAAAGACCCAATGAGTGGACAGTTTCTGTAAGAAAGGAGCAAA